>JACNJX010000019.1 GCA_014382345.1 Alphaproteobacteria bacterium | reverse complement strand
AGGTGCAATTGACATCGACCCAGGCACCTGGGCTTCACCCTCGGCTTCCGTCGCACCGTGCCTGACACCGCACAGCCTAAACGGGGCTGAAATTGCTGTAGCCGCTGCGCGGATTCCGCGTATTGCACCCTGCGATCCCCGTCTCTGCTCGGGTGCCGCGGCCGAGCGCCTCTTCGGGGCGGCGTTGCAGCCCATTCCGGTCGGGCCAGTCTGGGTTGGCATCAAGAAAGGCGGCGATTTCGCTGAAACCGGCCTGCGGGTCGGGGGTGCCGAAACGCGCCCAGTCGAGAATCTTCCGGGCCAGGGGGTTTTTAATTTTGCCGGCCAGGGTGCGGGCCATCACGAGCTTTCCGTCCTCGACGGCTTTAAGTCCAGCCTTAAGATGGGCCTTGAGATCAGTTTTAAGCGGGCGGGTGTCCGCCCCGGCCACTGTCGGCACTACGCCAACCAACAGGCAAAGCGCGATCCCGGCCAGCGGTATTCCTGCCTTGCGGAAATTCAAAATTTCAGCCCCTTATCGGCATTTGCTCGTTTTTCGAGCTTATCGTCAAAGGATGAACGAATTTTTACGGTTTCGCCACTTTATTCCCGATCCGGTTTCCCATTCCCGTACTTGCCGCCACCGGCGTATTGAGAGTATGTTCGCCGCACATACAAGCAAGACTAATGGGAGAACATCATGTTTCAGGGGTCCATGACCGCCCTGATCACGCCGTTCAAGGACGGAAAGGTCGATGAAGACGCCTACCGGTCCTTCATCGATTGGCAGATCACCGAAGGCACCGACGTCCTGGTTCCGTGCGGCACGACCGGCGAATCGCCGACGTTGAACCATGACGAACACATGCGGGTGACGGAACTGTGTATTGAGACAGCGGCAGGGCGGGTTCCCGTAATGCCTGGCACCGGTTCCAATTCCACCGAGGAAGCGGTTCGCCTGACGCAACACGCCAAGGACGCCGGCGCCACCGCAGCCCTGGTGGTGATGCCCTATTACAACAAGCCGACGCCGGAAGGGCAGTACCTTCATTTCAAGGCGATCTGCGACGCCGTCGACCTGCCGGTCTTCATTTACAACATTCCGGGCCGCAGCGTCGTCGACATGAGCGTCGACACCATGGCGCGACTGGCGAAACTGCCCAACATCGTCGGCGTCAAGGATGCGACCTCCGATCTGGCCCGTCCGATCGCCACCCGGCTCGCGACCTCCAAGGACTTCTGCCAGTTGTCCGGCGAAGATGCGACCATCGTGCCGTTCCTCGCCGCCGGTGGAGTCGGCTGCATTTCCGTCACCGCCAATATTGCGCCCCGGCTCTGCGCCGACCTGCACAAGGCCTGGCAGGACGGCGACATGGACACCGTCATGGACCTGCAGGACCGCCTCATGCCCCTGCACACGGCGATGTTCTGTGAAACCAGCCCCGGCCCGGTCAAATACGCCGCCAGCCTGCTCGGCAAATGCGAAGCCGAAGCCCGACTGCCGGTTTGCGAAATCAGCGACGCTAGCAAAGCACAAGTAAAACACGCGATGGTCGGCGCCGGACTGCTGAACTAACCGCCCCCGGAACCGGTCATGGCTGCCAAAAAGAAGCGATCGTCCGGTAACACCGTTGCCCAGAACCGCAAGGCGCGCCGTGATTACGCCATCCTCGAAATTTTCGAGGCCGGGATCATGTTGCTCGGCACCGAAGTCAAGTCGCTGCGCAGCGGCCGGGCCTCCATCGGCGAGGCTTACGCCCAGGAAAGAAACGGCGAACTTTACCTCAACAACGCCTTTATCCCGGCGTATGAGTCGGCCGGTTACGCCACCCACAATCCGCGCGAGCCGCGAAAGCTTTTGCTGCACAAGCGCGAGATCGCCAAGCTGCTGGCCGCCATCAACCGCAAGGGCATGACCCTGGTGCCGTTGAGCATTTATTTCAACGAACGCGGTATCGCCAAGGTTCAACTGGCTCTGGGCGAAGGAAAGCAGAAGCGCGACAAACGCCAGGACGAGAAAAGCCGAGACTGGCAGCGCGACAAGGCACGCCTGATGCGCGACAAAGGGTAGGGGGCGTTCCCGCGAACCCCTTACAACGAAGGATGGGTGAAATTTTCGATGACTTCAACAGGTGACGCGCCCAGGGACTTTATCGGCTGTTTGCAGGATAACGCCAAACGGCTCGCCGATAAGGTCTGTCTGCATGTCCTGTTGGAAGGCGGCGCCACATCGGTGGACATCACCTTTTCGGACCTGATGCAAAAGGCCCAGGGCTTTGCCGAAGCCCTTGAGGACGCCGGGACCGGTCCCGGCGACGTAGTTCTGGTCTTCCTCAATCATCACCCGGACATGGCCGCCTGTTACATGGGCGCGATGCTGGCGGGCGCCATTCCGTCGTTCATGCCGTGCCCGTCGGCAAAGCAGCACCCGGAACGCTATTGGCCGGCGCATGAGGCTTTGTTCCGGCGCATCCGTCCCAAAGCCATCCTCACCGACGCCGGACAGGCGAGCCAGATGAAACAATTCGGGCTGGATAGCGACGGGGTTGCTTTCCTCGACGTTGATAGCGTTGACGCCTCCAGTGTGAACCGTTCTTTCCCTTCGATGGACCCCGGCGGGATTGCCCTGTTGCAGCACAGTTCCGGCACCACCGGCCTGAAAAAAGGCATGGCCCTGTCGCACCAAGCCATTCTGAACCAGGTCCACGCCTACACCGGGGTTCTGGATATTCAGGAAGATGATGTCATCGTAAGCTGGCTGCCGCTGTATCACGACATGGGCCTGATGACGTCGCTGATCCTGCCGCTGGCGCTGGGACGCACGGCGGTCCTGATGGACCCCTTCCAGTGGACCGCGCGCCCGGCGATGCTGTTCGAGGCCATTGAAAAATATGACGGCCGCTATGTCTGGCTGCCGAATTTCGCCTTCGAACACCTGTGCCGGACCGCCGGGCGGATGCAGCCGTTGGCCGATTTGTCCAAAGTCCGGGCCTTCATCAACTGTTCCGAGCCATGCAAACTGGAAACCTTCACCCGCTTCGCTGAAACTTTTTCCGACTGGGGCATCCGCCCGGACCAGCTTCAGGCCTGTTACGCGCTGGCCGAAAACGTCTTCGCCGTGAGCCAAACGCCGCTCGGGCGGCAACCGTCCGGCACACCCCTCCCGGAAGGGGATAACGCAAAAAATCGCACCGTGGCATCGGTCGGAACCGTGTTACCGGGTGTCGGGCTTCGCATCCTGGATGAAAGCGGCCAGCCCCTTGGCGAGGGAGAGACGGGCGAAATCGCCATAACGGGGACGTGCCTGTTTAAGGAATACTTCATGCTTGAGGACTTAACCTCGGAGCGGGTCAGGGACGGATATTTTCTGACCCACGATCTTGGGTTTTTGAAGGATGGGGAACTATTCATTCTCGGTCGCAGCGACGACCTGATCATCGTCAACGGACGCAACCACTATGCCCACGACCTGGAAGCCCTGGTCAACGGCGTCGAAGGATTGAAACCGGGCCGCTGTGCCGTCTTTGGGGTGTTCAATGAAACCCTCGGCACTGAAGAAGTCATCGTCGTTGCCGAACGCGACCCGAAAGCCGGGATCGAAGACGCCGCGTTAAAAAAGACGGTCAAGGAGACCTTGTTCGACGAAGCCGACTTGATCATACGGGACGCTCGCATCGTCGGGCCGGACTGGCTGGTCAAGACGTCCAGCGGCAAAATCAGCCGCGAAGGGAACAAGAGCAAATATCTTTCGCATACGGAGTAAAGCGATCCCGGCATGAGCGACAAAAAGGACATCAGCAAAGACGCCATCCTGGAGCGCATGCAAACAGCCATCCGGAGCTTTTTCAAATGCCCGGACGCCGCCGTGACGCCCGAAACCGTGGCCCTGGATATCGATGGTTGGGATTCCCTGTCGCACACGGTTTTCATGCTGGAGCTGGAAAACGAATTCGCCGTCACGTTCGACGCCGCCGAGGTTCTGGGCTTCACCAACGTCGGTGAGGTGGTGGACGCGGTCTTTTCCCACTTGCTGCACGGCTCCATCGACCATGACGCCCTGCACGTGCCAAAAATCGACAAGCCCCCGGCGCACACGGATCTTGATTTTCTCTATCCCATCTTCGAATTCAAGACCCGCCATGAATTCAAAATGCAGGCCGGAGAGGGGTTCTGGGAAGAGCTGGAAAAGAGCGGGTTTTTGCCCTCAGACGATAAAGACGGGAAGGGGGTAAGCCTCTCCGGCCAGGGCGGAAGCCTTACCGTGCCGTGCCGGTGCAATCCGAAGGACACCCTGACGTTTTATATTCGCCTGGCGGAAGAAACACCAAATGGGTTGGAGGTTTCCGTCAACGACAAGCCGTGTCCGGGCGAATTCAAGGATGATGAAAAAATTCTGTTCGGCTTTTCCTTCACCGCCCGCGACTATCTGTCGCCCGATGCCATTGAAGGGGAAAACACCTTTCGCGTATCCCTGAATTCAACCGGAGAAGATGCGACGATAGTGTTAACGGAGGCCATGATCGAACTGGACCGCTGGTCGGACGGCGTAAAAATCAACAACGGCACGGAGGTTTTGTGGGGCGAGGCCCTGTGGCGCGACCTGGACCGTGTCGGCGGCAGGCCATTCCTGTCGGAATACAATAGTTTGATTCACCGGAACGAGGACGGCAGCGAAAGGGCCGGGGACATTCATGTCCTGGGCGACAGCCATGCGCTTTATAATTTCTGCGTATACTCGGAAATCCGCGCGCATTTTGTCGCCCCCATATCCGTATTCCGGCTGATCAAGGGAACCATCGACCTCGACGCCCACAAGATCGGGCCGGGCCAAAACGTCCTCTTCAACTTCGGTGAGATCGACTGCCGTATCATCGTTGCCAGCCTGGCCGACCGGATCGCCCCGGAAGAGCTCATCGACCATCTGGGTGAAAAGTATCTTGAAACCCTGAACAGGATCTGTGCGCCGAAAGACATCAAGGCCGGAGTCGTCCTTGCCGTTCCGCCGTATCCGCTGAACGTCAATTCCGACCCGCTGTTTCCGGTTGTCGGCGCGCTGGGCGAACGGGTGGAATATACGAAACTGTTCAACGTCAAACTGCGCTCTCTTAAGGGCAGGGGCTGTGTGAGCGGAGTGATAGACGCCTATACGCCTTTCGTCACCGAGGACGGCGTCATGGACAAATACTTTGCCGCCGATGAAACCCATCTGCGCCCGGACCGCACCGACCCGTTGTTCGCGCAGGTCATGGCCTGGGCGTCCACGGAGTAGGAGAGGCTAGTCTTCCATCTCGACGTCGAGGATTTCGGCGACGGTCAGCACCGCAATATCGTTGAACTTTTCGTACTTCGGGTTTTCCAGATCGACCAGATTGGAAATGCGGGAGTACGTATCCGGGACCACGATTTCGCCGCCGTCGCGGTCAAAGCGGCGGATGCCAAAGGTCAGTCTGCCACGTTCTTTCGAGGTCAACTGCCCCAGCATGTTCTTGGTCACCCAGACAGTGCCTTCGCGGGCGAAATCGCTAAGCCGGCCCGCGGTGTTGATGGTATCGCCCAGAACCGTGAACTCGATATGGGTCGGCGTCGAATAGGTGCCGAACCATTCCCGGCCCTCGACCAGTCCGATGTTGAGCATCAACTCGTTGGCCCAGTTTTTTCGTTTCTGCCATTCCAGGCTGATGCGCTTGATGATCGCCTTCATTTCCTCGGCGCAGCGGATGGCGTTGAGCACGTAGTTGGAATCCGGCTGCGGGAAGAAGTAATACACCATGCCATCGCCGACATGCTTGCCGTGGGTGGCGTAGTATTTCCGGAGCAACGGCTCGACCGAGCCCCAGACCTGATTAATCAGTTCGAAGTATTCCTCCGGAGGAAGTTCGGCGCAGATCTTCACCGAATTCTGCAAGTCGGCGACGACCACCGCCATCGGCGTCAGGTAGGGTTTGCGGTTTTTCAGAAGGTCGCGGATGACGACGTCGCGCCGCGACAGCAGGGCCAGCAGGGAATCCTTTTCGGCGCTGATCGGGGAAAGGGCGAAAAAGATACCTTCCCGGAAAAACGATGCATAGACATCATGCCAAAGCTCCGGCTCTCCCACGGGCGCCAGATTGACCTGGGTGTGCAGAACCTGGCCGTGCTGGGCGGCCTCGGTTTCGTCGTACAGTCCGGACAAATGGTCGATATCCTCGTCGCTCATATCCATATCGATGGACAGCAGAACCGATTTGGACAGACGCTGCTTGGCGATACTCAGGTGGAAGCGCAGAAGTTCCTCCGCACCGGCCATCCGGCTCAGCGGGCCGTCGCCAAGGAACAAGGAAAACAGGTTGCGTTCGGTAATGTCGCGGGAAATGGCGTCGATGTTTCCAAGCACCGTCTCCTCGGCCTCCCGGTTGGTCCATTCCAACTCGAAATTTCCGTTCACCAGATACGCCGGGCCGTTGACGTTTTCCAGTGTCAGGTGCATGCCGCCAACGGGGAGAAGAGAGGGCGCAGCCTCCGGTTGAGAGCGGTTATCGGTGCGCCGATCCTGACGGCGGCGTTCCGAAGGAAGGGATGGCCGAAGGGGTTTCTCACCCCCGATTCCAGATGAAGGCGAACCTAAAGACCGGGACTTGCCGCCGGGACGTTCCCCCTCCCGATCGATCATGGTTACGATTTCAGCCATTTTTATCCCCCGTTTTTTCATTTCGCCGACCCGGTCGATGGTTTGCAGCGCCGACATGGGAAAGTGTCCGATCCGGGGCGCACGGCTGGCGCCGGTTTCGGACTTTTTCACCACTGGTTTGGGCAGGATTCCGGCGGCGACGTAGTTGTTCAACGTCGCCCGCGAAATTCCTGACCGCTTCATGAGCTGTCTGCTGGTCAGCATTTAATTGATTTCCGGTTTTCCGGAATTCCCCATATGCTTCTTAACGAATTATTTAGACAGCTTAACTGATGAGCCACAAAAGGTCAAACTGTCTAATAAGTACACCGACATAAACAATTTAACTTATTGAAATTATGATATTTTACCACAAACAAGAGTCTAATTATACCGTTAACTATATTCACCAACCGGAATCCAGGAGTCTAAACACTCAAGAGTCTAATTCTATGAGTCTAAATAGAAGAAGGACCACCGATTGTATTATCCGGCGGAGCCATATTATGATTAAAGAACGGGAGGCTTTCTCGGGGAGACGATCCGAACATGACCATTACCGTTACACCGCTGGAAGAAGGCTTCGGGGCCGAAATTTCCGGTATCGATCTGTCCCGGCCCCTGGACGGCGAAGACCGCCGCGCAGTCTATCAGGCCTTTCTGGATTCCCGCCTGATCGTGTTCCGCGATCAGGACATGAGCCCGGATAACGCCATCGACGCCGCACGCATCCTCGGCAACGACCTGGAACCGCACCTGTTCAAACATTTCCATCACCCGGATACGCCACTGATCATGGTGCTGTCCAACCGCGTCAACGGGGACGGGCAGCCCAAGGGGATGAAAGATGCCGGCACGTTCTGGCATTCCGACGTGTCCTATAAACCCAACCCGGCCAAGGCGACGTTCCTCTATGCCCGCGAGGTCCCGGATGAAGGCGGCGACACGCTGTTCTGCGACCTGACCGCGGCCTACGATGCCATGCCCGGCGATATGCAGGACCGGCTCCACGGACTGATCGCGATGCACGACTACAACCATGTGCCGCGCGATATTTTTTCCAAGCTGGACGTGACCCCGCCGCCGCCGTGTCCGCAGCCGGTTGTCCGCACCCACCCGGAAACCGGGCGCAAGGCCATCTATATCAATCCGGGCTACACGACGCATATTGAAGGCTTGGAGGCTGACGAAAGCGCGGACCTGATAAAGGACATCTTCCGCCACTGCCTGCAGGACCGCTTCCGCATGCGCTACAATTGGCGGGCCGGCGACGTCGTCGCCTGGGACAACGCGGCGACCATGCATTCGGCGACGACGAAAAACCTGGATCCGGCCAAACACCGCACCATCTGGCGCCTCACCGTTTCCGGTGGGCCTGCGTTTTAAACGTTTCTCTAATAAACGGTTTCCATTGGATGCAAAACGCTTCCGCCTGGACCGTATTGCCGGGTCCGATGAAGTCTCAATCGCCGGCATCAGATACGGCAAAATTCAGGCTGATTAAATCTACAATAAATCAAGTAATTTCAACGCATTGCGGCGCAGGCGCACAGGTTGTCCGAACGGCATTTTTTATATTCTTCGCATCTGTGCATTTTTATTCTTTACAGCAGATAAAAACAGCTTTATTTGGCTTTTTCCGATCCTGTTATAAGGGCGGTTCAGGGTGAAACAGTCCGCAGGAGTTCCCATGAAATGGACCAATTCAATTCTGCCCGGTCGCTGGTTCGCGCTTTAGCACCTTCCATCTCCGTAACCTGCCTCAGGCCCGGCGCCGCCACCCGCGCAAGCCGTTATTTCACCCGGAATTTCCCGGGCGAAATTCTTTATGCCGTTAAGACCAATCCCCGCCCGGAGATCCTCGATGCCGTCCATGCCGGGGGCGTCCGCCGTTTTGACGTCGCATCGATCGCGGAAATAAAGCTCACGGCCGAACGGTTTCCCGAGGCGCATCTTTCGTACATGCATCCGGTCAAGAACCGCGACGACATTCGGCTTGCCTATTTCCGCTATGGCGTTCGTGACTTCGTCTTCGACACCGTTGATGAACTGGACAAGATCATATCCGCCACGGACGGCGCTGGAGACCTTACCCTGATGCTGCGCCTCTCCGTTCCCAATTTCCACGCCGAACTGGACCTATCATCCAAATTCGGCGTTGGGCAGGATAGGGCCGTGGGCCTTCTACTGCGGAGCCGGCCGCTGGCACAACGGCTCGGGGTCTGTTTTCATGTCGGCTCCCAATGCATGAATCCATCCGCCTACGGCACCGCCATCCATCTGGTCAGAGACCTGATCGTGTCGTCCGGGATGATGCTGGATGTTGTCGATATCGGCGGAGGGTTCCCGTCTCTATACCAGGATATGTCTCCACCCCCCCTTAACGCCTACATGAGCGAGATCGTTATGGCGTTAAAGACGCTGCCGGTCGGTGACACGTGCGAATTCTGGGCAGAGCCGGGTCGGGCCCTGGTTGCCGAGTCCGCATCGACACTGGTCCGCGTCGAGCTACGCCGGGGCGAACGTCTTTACATCAACGACGGCACCTACGGCAGCCTTTTCGACGCCGGCGTTCCCGGTTTCATCTTTCCGGCACGCGCCATCCGGGCGGTCGGCAGACTGTCTCCGGCGCTTACCCCGTACACCTTCTACGGGCCGACCTGCGACGGCATGGACTTCATGAAGGGACCCTTCCTGTTGCCCGAGGATATGCGCGAGGGCGACTATATCGAAATCGGCCAGACCGGCGCCTATGGATGCACCATGCGAACCAAATTCAACGGGTTCCATTCCGATGCCACGGCCCTCCTGACCGACGCGCCGTTGCTGACCCTGTATGGGCGGCGGGCCGCCACACGCGAAACGGACAGGCCAGAAGCCGCAAGCCTTTGCTCCAAAGCCCTCTAGGCCGTAGCCCCGTTTTAACAGTATCCAGGGAATTGATCATGACATCGATAGCCGACATCAAGGACAAGAAAGCCGATCTGCTCAGCACGCCGATCGAGCATATCGACATGACGTCTTTCGACGCCCGTCCCATCATCGACGGCATGGCGAAAATGTCATTCACCTCACGGGACCTGGCACGGGCGGCGGATATCTATAACGCCATGCTCGCCGATGATAACTGCTCGATCATTCTGACCCTGGCTGGGTCGACTTCGGCCGGCGGTTGCATGGACATCTATGCCGACCTGATAAAATACAACATGGTGGATGCCATCGTTTCCACCGGCGCCAGTATCGTCGATATGGATTTCTTCGAAGCCCTGGGCAACCGGCACTATCAGGGCAGCGCTGAGGTTGACGACGGTTATCTGAGAAGCCTTTATATCGACCGCATCTATGACACCTACATCGACGAAGAAGACCTCCAAGCCTGTGACCACGCCATTGCCGAAATCGCCGATGGGCTGGAGCCGCGCCCGTATACATCGCGCGAATTCATCCGCGAAATGGGTTCCTGGCTGGCCGGCGGCAAGGCCCGCAAGGAAGGCTCGCTGGTGCAGACGGCCTTTGAAAACGACGTGCCCATCTTCTGCCCCGCCTTTACCGATTGCAGCGCCGGTTTCGGTCTCGTCGTACACCAGGACCGCAACCCTGACCGTCATGTCACCATCGATTCCGTCCGGGACTTCCGCGAACTGACCGACATCAAGATCAAGGCCGGGACCACCGGCCTGTTGATGATTGGCGGCGGCGTACCGAAAAACTTTGCCCAGGACACCGTTGTTTGCGCGGAAATCCTCGGCCATGACGTGGACATGCATAAATACGCCGTGCAGATTACCGTCGCGGACGTGCGCGACGGGGCGTGCAGCAGTTCGACCCTCAAGGAAGCCTCCTCATGGGGCAAGGTGGACACCGCGCTGGAACAGATGGTTTTTGCCGAAGCCGGAAGCGTCATGCCGCTTCTCGCCAGTGACGCCTACCACCGGGGGCACTGGGGAAACCGCCGGCAACGCCGGTTCGCATCTCTGTTCGAACGTTAATTCGTACAATGAAACTCCTACCGCCGGAAAAAGGGTTCCTCGGTCTGTCCGGGGAAAACGCGGGCGCGTCCACGGACAAACCGGGAGTCACGGTCGTTCCTTTCGGGCTGGAAGGCTCGGTCAGCTACGGCGGCGGTACGGCGCGCGGACCACAGGCGATCATTGATGCCTCGCACCAGGTCGAACTGTTCGACGAAGAATTATGGCGTGAACCGTTCCACGAATTTCAGGTATCCACCCTGGCGCCCTTTGCCATCGCGGATGGCGTCGAGGCCGCCGTGAATCAACTGCAAGGAATTGTCGGTGGAATCCTAGACGAGGGGCGTTTTCCTCTAATTTTCGGCGGCGAACATTCACTGACTGCGGGCGCCATCCGGCCTTTCGCCGAGCGCCACGAGGATCTGGTCATTCTGCAATTCGACGCGCACGCGGATTTGCGGGACGGCTACGAAGGCGAACATTTTTCCCATGCCGCCGCCATGCGGCGGTGTCTGGATAATCCCAGCCTGTCCCTGGTGTCGTTCGGTATACGCAACATTTCGGCAGGTGAGGCTGCATACCTGGACGGCAATCGCGACCGTATTCATGTGTACTGGGGTAAGGACAGGCGCGGCTGGAACGTGGAGGAAATTTTATCCCACTTGGCCGGGCGCCCGGTCTATTTAACCTTCGACCTCGACGGATTCGACGCCAGCCTGATGCCGGCCACCGGTACGCCCGAACCGGGCGGCCTGTTTTGGGACGATGTCATGCCGGTCATCCGGGGGGCTTGCGAGGCGGCCACCGTGGTCGGCGCCGATATCTGCGAGCTGGCGCCTATCGAAGGGCTTCACGCTTGCGACTTCCTGGCGGCAAAGCTTGCCCACAAAATTCTCGCCTACCGGTTCGCCGTCTGATCCAACGATAAAGGACCGCGCCGCTCCGGCCATGGAAAACGCCGGGGCAGGGATACCTTAACGCTTTTCGTATTGCGCCGCGCCGAACAGGTTTTTGCGGGCTTCCTCGTCTTTTTCGAAATTCGGCTTGCGCCGGTCGGCCAGGACTTTGAGCGCGCGTTCCACGGCGGGGCGCGCGTTGATTGCCGCGAACCAGCGTTTGACGTTCGGGAAATCGTCCAGGTTTTGGCCCTGACGCTCATGCGACCGCGTCCAGGGGAAAGCCGCCATGTCGGCGATGGAATAGTCGCCGGCCAGATACTCCACCTCGGCCAACCGCCGCTCGAGTACGCCATAAAGCCGCCCGGCCTCGTTGGTGTAGCGGTCAATGGCGTAGGGGATTTTCTCGGGCGCGTACTGGCGAAAATGGTGGGCCTGGCCAAGCAAAGGTCCAATCCCGCCCATCTGAAACATCAGCCACTGGATGACCTGATAGCGCGCCGCCATTTCGGAGGGCATGAATTTTCCGGTTTTTTCCGCCAGGTACATCAGGATGGCGCCGGATTCAAACAGCGAATAAGGCTTACCATCCGGCCCGTCCGGATCCACAATCGCCGGCATTTTGTTATTGGGGCTGATTTTCAGGAATTCCGGATCGAACTGATCGCCCTTGTTGATGTTGATGGCGTTCACCGTGTAGGGCAGGCCGGTTTCCTCCAGCATGATATGGACCTTGTGCCCATTGGGCGTCGGCCAGGTGTAGAGTTCGATCATTGTTCATTGCTTCCTTTTTGGACGTTGCCTCATCCGGTGTTTGAGCCTTCGCGGGCAGGCGGGTAATCTACAGGTGCGTCTCCTGGGCGCGCACCTAATTTTTTTCAGGAGAGAATGTCATGGACAAGCCGCTTTTACATCTGGTTTTCGGCGGAGAGGTCGAAGACCCTCAGGGTGAAAACTTCGTTCATCCCGACGCCCTGGACGTCATCGGCATCTTTCCCAACTACGATGCCGCTGTAAAGGCGTGGCGTGGCGCCAGCCAGTCCCGCGTCGATGAAGCCAACGTCAAATACGTCATCGTCCATCTGCACCGGATGCTGGACCCCGAACACCCGGTGAAGTTTCACGAACGCGCGAATGAAAAAAGGGTTGAATAAAAAAACGGTCCCCTGGCTTGTCAGCCGGGTTCGCTGTCTTTCTTGCGAAGTTCCTCCAGGCGGGCAAGAACGGGCTGGACAACAGGCTCGCTTTCCGGTTCCCGCTGTATCTCCATGGCCTCCGTCCCATCCGAAGACGACGAATTGTCCAGGCGGTTTTTCATTTCACGGTACTTCATGAAGTCGACGATCTCAGCGGTCATGGACAATCTCCCTACGTCATCGGATATAAAAAACGATATCGGATGAATACGCGAGTGGAAAGAGGGGATGGCCGCCGGGGGCCCGAATCACTCCGTAAACACAAAAAAAACTTTGAAAACCGGGAGCTTATCGTCAATGGGTGGCTTTTTTCACCCCGATTTTACGCAGAAAGACACTTTTGAATGTCCTCGAACACGGATTCGAACATGGATTCGGTTAGCTTGCGGGTATTGGTGTTGTAGCGCGAACAGTGATAGCTGTCGGCCAGGATAAGATCACCTGTTTTAAGGTCGTGAAATTGATTGTGGCCGAATTTATAGGCGCTTTTCTTTTCCCCCAGCGCCGCCAGGACCGCACCATGCGACAATGTGCCCAACGCCAGAATCACCCGGAGGCGGGGAAGGGCCGCGATCTCTTTTTGCAGAAACGGCCGGCAGGCGGCAACTTCCGCGCCGACCGGCTTGTTTTCCGGCGGCACACAGCGCACCGCGTTGGTGATGCGGCAATTGACCAGCTTCAAACCGTCTCCCGCCGTGGCTCCGTACCGGCCCTCGGAAAAACCGAATTTTTTTAAAGAGGCGTACAACAGGTCACCGGCGTAATCACCGGTAAAGGGCCGCCCGGTCATGTTGGCGCCACGCAACCCCGGCGCCAGCCCGACGATCAGCAATTCGCCGTCCAGTCCGCCGAAGGACGCAACCGGCGCGTTATGCCAGCCGGGATTGCCCGTTCGATTGTTTTGACGAAAGTCCGCCAGACGCGGACACAGTCCGCAATCTGCTCCGGGCTCTACTGGCCCGGACGGCGCACCGATCCCGGAAATATCTGCGTTACCCACCGCCAAGGCCCTTCAGGGGATACTCAGGCGATTTCCACTTGCGGGTCGAATTCCTCGACGTTGTCATCGACGTCCGGAATCTGGTTGCCTCGATCCCCGGCTTGGCGGCCGATCTCGGCCTTAAGGTCCGTCAGTTCTAGGAAGACATCGGCCTGACGGCGCAATTCATCGGCAATCATCGGCGGCCTGGAATGCATGGTGCTGACCACGGTGACGCGCAAGCCCTTGCGCTGCACGAACTCGACCAGGCGGCGAAAATCACCGTCGCCGGAAAAAATCACGGCATGGTCGATGCTGTCGGCCATTTCCAGCAGATCAACGGCCAGTTCGATATCCATGTTGCCCTTGACCTTCTTGCGCCCGGCTTCGTCGGTGAATTCCTTGGCCGGCTTGGTGACCATGGTGTAGCCGTTGTAATCCAGCCAATCGACCAGCGGACGGATCGGGGAATACTCCTGATCTTCCAGCAAAGCCGTGAAATAGAGGGCACGAACCAACTGTCCCTGTTCGGCGAAAAAGGCCAGCAAGCGTTTGTAGTCGATATCGAATTCAAGCGCCTTGGCCGCCGCGTAAAGGTTTGATCCGTCAATAAAAAGCGCTATACGCTCTTGCGGGTAAAAATTCATGGAACAAAAGTCCTTTCTTCAAAATATGGGGGCATTCGGGTAATGGTTCCGAACGCCGTGGCCCCGGATAAAACAGTTCGCGAAAAATGCGATACCGGAAGCCACACCGGTTCCTTGCGGATAACGCCGCCCGGCCTTTTTATAGTTAGTGTTTTGCTTCCCCCATACAAGAATGAATTGCAGGAAACTTCGTTTTGATTCTGATCGCTATCGGCGCAAATCTTTCCAGTTCCAAATATGGCCCACCGCGCGCGACTTGTGGCGCAGCGCTGGATGCCCTGGCCGAAGGGGCACTGAATATCGCCGCCCGTTCGCGCTGGTACAAAAGCGCGCCGGTGCCCGTTTCCGACCAGCCCTGGTTCGTCAACGCCGTGGTTCAGATCAAAACGGCACTGCCCCCCGCCGCCCTGATGAGCCTTTTGCTTGAAACGGAAGAGGCCATGGGGCGCATGCGATCAGAGCCGAATGCGCCGCGTATTCTCGATCTGGACCTGCTGGCTTACGACGAAATGGTGCTGTCGCCTGATAATGCCGCGCAAGATGAGCCGCCCTTGCATTTACCCCATCCGCGCCTACAGGAACGGGCCTTCGTCCTGCTGCCGCTCAGGGATATTGCCCCCGGCTGGCGCCACCCCGTAGACGGCTCCGGCGTGGACGAAATGATAGCCCGCCTTGGAGATGGCCAGCAGGCCGAAGCCATGGCCGATGCGGCGGGAGTTTTTGGCACGGAATGGCTGGAAAAAGCGGCAAAAGACGCTCCGCAGGGGAAATAACCGGGTTTCTTTAATAAAAACGAAAAAGAAACTTGTTTTTTCAGGCTATTGCCTTGCTTTCACGGGTTCTGCAAAATATATAAGCAGCGCCTTTCGTTAACCGCCTTTGTCAAAATTCCCAGGAGTTCCCGATGGCCCGAGTTACCGTCGAAGACTGTATCGTTAAGATTCCGAACCGCTTTCAGCTTGTCATGAAGGCGTCTCAACGCGCCCGCAATATTTCCGCCGGCGCGGGATTGAACGTTGAACGCGACAACGACAAAAACCCGGTCGTTGCGCTCCGTGAAATTGCCGAAGATCTGGTCGATCACGATGAGCTTGAGGAATCCCTGATCAAGGGCCTGCAGAAATTCGTTGAAATGGACGATCCGGAAGAAGACACGATCGACATGATCGCCGACCAGCAGGGCTCAGAAAGCGAAACAAGCAGCGTACGCAGAGTGGGTGAAAGCGGAGAGGACGAAAGCGAAGGCGACGTCGCGGATGCCGCCGAGCCGGCTTTGGAAACGGCCATGAATATGGGCGGCGCCGTTTATGAAGACATCACGCCCGAAGACCTGGAAGACAACAAATAGGCCTAACCTCTCTTGCGATAGGTGGCGCATGTGGCGGCGAAAGGGAATTGTCAAATTTGAACGCCGCCGTTTACGGGACGCCGTGGCGTTTCATAGGACCGGCCTCGGCCATCGGCGGGCGTCATGATCCGGCAATTTGAACTGGTCGAACGGGTCAAAGCCTACGACCCCGGCGCCGACGAAGACATCATCAACCGCGCCTACGTCTACGCCATGAAGATGCATGGCTCGCAAACCCGCCTGTCGGGCGATCCCTATTTTTCCCATCCGCTAGAAGTCGCCGGTATTCTGACCGAATACAAGGTCGATGTCTCGTCTATCGTCACGGCGCTTTTGCATGACACCATCGAGGACACGGAAACCACCCTCGACGAGGTCACCAGCCTTTTCGGCAAGGAAGTTGCGCAACTGGTCGATGGCGTAACCAAGCTGACGCGGATCGAATTCCAGTCCGATCAGGCGAAACAGGCCGAAAACTTCCGCAAGTTCATCCTCGCCATGTCCGAGGATATCCGCGTCCTGCTGGTCAAGCTGGCTGATCGCCTGCACAACATGCGCACACTGCATTTCATCGAAAATCCGGAAAAGCGACGCCGCATCGCCGTAGAAACCATGGACATCTATGCCCCTCTGGCCGAACGCATCGGTATGCAGGGTATGAAACAGGAACTGGAAGACCTGGCCTTCGGGGAATTGAACCCGGACGCCCGTAAATCCATTCTCAAGCGGCTCGACTTCCTGCGCCAAAAGGGCGGTGACCTGGTGCCGCGCATCATTACCGAACTGGAAAAGACGCTGTCCGACAACGGCATCAACGCCACCATCACGGGCCGCGAGAAAACGCCCTATTCGGTGTGGGACAAGATGCAGGATAAGGACGTCAGTTTTGAGCAGTTGTCCGACATCATGGCTTTTCGGGTCATCGTCGATTCCACCGAGGACTGCTACCGCACACTGGGCGTGGCGCATGGCGCTTACCCCGTGGTGCCGGGCCGCTTCAAGGATTACATATCGACGCCGAAACCTAACGGATACCAGTCCCTCCATACCGGCGTTTTCGGACCCGAACGCCAGCGTATTGAAATGCAGATCCGCACCGCCGAAATGCACGATGTCGCCGAACACGGTGTCGCCGCGCACTGGAACTACAAACAGGACGGCGAGGCCAAGACCGCGCCGCAATACCGCTGGCTTCGGGAACTTCTCGATATTCTCGAACACGCCGCCGAGCCCGAGGAATTTCTCGAGCACACCAAACTGGAAATGTTCAAGGATCAGGTGTTCTGCTTCACGCCCCGCGGCGACTTGATCAACCTTCCCCGGGGCGCGACACCCGTCGACTTCGCCTATGCGGTGCATTCGGAAGTCGGCGACAAGTGCGTCGGCGCCAAGATCAATGGCCGCATGATGCCGCTCAGAAGCGATCTCAGGAACGGCGATCAGGTGGAAATCATCACGTCGAAGGCACAAACCCCGTCGCCGACCTGGGAAAGCTTCGCCATTACCGGCAAGGCGCGCTCACGAGTCCGGCGCTACATCCGCCTTCAGGAACGCGATGAATATATCAAGTTGGGCCGCGCCATTCTTGAACGCGCCTTCCAGGAAGAGGGCTATGAGTTTTCCAACAAGTCGCTGTCCGATGTGCTGACGGTCTTTTCGCAGCAATCCGCCGAAGATCTGATCGCCGAGGTCGGCGCGGGACAGTATGCGGGCCGGGACGTCATCGAGGCAGTGTATCCGGGAATTCGCAAAAAACGTAAGGATCAAAAAGTCGTTCCGTTGGCCCAAGCCCGCACCCGTCATGCAAAAAGTAAGACGGGCGCAACCGATGCCGACCACAATGGGGTGTCCATCAAGGGGCTGATCCCCGGCATGGCCATGCATTTTGCCAATTGCTGCCATCCCCTGCCGGGCGACCGCATCGTCGGCATCGTCACCACCGGAAAGGGCGTGACCATCCACACCATCGACTGCGAAACCCTGGAAGAATTCGTCGATGCGCCGGAACGCTGGCTCGATGTATCCTGGGACATTAACAAGGACGACGACGCCGTTCATGTCGGACGCATTCATATCACCGTTCTCAACGTGCCGGGCAGCCTGGGTGATTTGTCTTCGGTCATCGCCAACAACGATGGCAACATTTCCAACCTAAAAATTACCGACCGCTCACCGCAGTTTTTTGACATGTTGATCGATATCGAGGTCCGCGACGTCAAGCACCTGACAGCGGTCATTGCGGCGCTCCGGGCCGATCCGGCGATCAATTCCGTGGAACGCGCGAGGGGTTGAAAACCAGGCATGTTTAAACGCCGAAACCCTTTATCTCTTGGCACCAGGCTTCTGAACTTCCTCTGGCCTTCCATCGGCTGGCGCCGCGCCGGAGCCTATTCGCTGCACCGGCTGGCCCGAATTCCGGGGTCTGCCTATTCCATCGCCGGCGGTTTTGCCTGCGGCGCGGCGATTTCCTTTACCCCCTTCGTCGGCTTGCACTTCATTTTATCTGCGATTCTGGCCTGGATCATCCGCGCCAATATTTTGGCCTCGGCCATCGGCACGGCGGTCGGCAATCCTTGGACGTTCCCTTTTATCTGGACCTGGCTCTATCAGACCGGAAACTGGATGATCTCCGGCAAAGCCCTGGAAGGGAACAAGACACCGAAATTCAGCGAAGTCTTCGGTCATATGATGGAAGCCATGCTTAGCCTGGACATCGGCTATCTGGTGGAAACCGCAGTGCCCGTGTTCTGGCCCATGCTGGTCAGCAGCGTGCCTACGGGGTTTGTAATTTGGTGGGTGTTTTATCTGCCGCTAAAGTATGTTGTGCAACGCTACCAAGACAGGCGCATGGAAAAATTGAACGGAATCGATGCCAGCCGGGAGCCTCTGGAATGACCATACAACTTAGACTGGGCGTCAACATCGACCACGTGGCGACGATCCGCAATGCGCGGGGCGGCGGCCACCCGGATCCCGTCGAGGCTGCGAAACTTGCCGAAAAAGCCGGCGCCGACGGCATTACGGCGCACCTGCGCGAAGACCGCCGGCACATTTCCGACGGAGATATCGACCGGCTGATGTCCAGCCTGAAAGTCCCGCTAAATTTGGAGATGGCGGCGACGGAGGAAATGCTCGACATAGCCCTTCGCCACAAACCGCACGCCGCCTGCATCGTTCCGGAAAAGCGTGAAGAACGCACCACCGAAGGCGGCCTCGACGCCGCCGGCGGGATGGATCATCTGGCGCCTTACGTTAAGGCCCTGGCGGACGCCGGAATCCGCGTTTCGCTGTTCATCGAACCGGAACGCCGGCAACTGGAAGCCGCTAAAAGCCTCGGCGCGCCCGTGGTCGAACTGCATACCGGGGCCTATTGCGATGCCACCGGCGAAGAACGCGAACTTCAGTTCCGGCGCATCGCCGATGCCGTTCAGGTGACCGGGGAGCTGGGTCTGGAATGCCATGCCGGGCATGGGCTGACCTTCGACACGGTCGGTCCCGTAGCCGCCCTGGATAATGTCCGGGAGCTGAACATTGGCCATTTCCTGATCGGCGAAGCGATCTTCAGCGGCCTGGACAGCGCCATCAAGCGCATGCGTTCCCTGATGGACCAGGCCCGTTCCGAGCAATCGGCCTGACCGGGAGAGACGGGTGATTATCGGTGTCGGCACGGACCTTTGCGATATCCGCAGAATAGAAAACACCCTCGAGCGTTTCGGGCGGCGTTTTGTCGAACGCCTGTACGACGAAACCGAACAGGCGAAGGCCAACCGCCGGCCCAGCCCGGCGTCGTCCTATGCCCAGAGCTTCGCCGCCAAGGAGGCTTGCGCCAAGGCGCTAGGCACCGGCTTTCGCGAAGGCGTGTTCTGGCGCGATATGGTTGTCGCCAACCATCCCTCGGGCCAGCCCTATATGATCCTGACCGGTGGTGCCAAAGCCCGTCTGGACAGCCTGACGCCAGTGGGCATGACGGCACGCGTCGATATTTCGCAGACCGATGAATATCCGATGGCGCAGGCGGTGGTGATTATCTCCGCCGACCCCCAATGACGGTGCGGAACCGTTGCTTCTTGACACTCGACCGGCGGGCTGGCTTGATCGCCCGCGAAACGCAGACCCCTTACCCATTCTTTAAATTTTTCTGACGGCGGATTTTATGGCTGAAGACGCGAATGCAATTTCTGAAGACGACCAGGAGACCGAAAAGGAATCCGGCAGCATCAAGGAAACTCTGGCCACCATTGTCCTCGCCATTCTCATTGCGCTGGGCGTTCGCACGGTCGCTTACGAGCCCTTCAACATCCCGTCGGGATCGATGAAACCGACGCTGCTGGTTGGCGATTACCTGTTCGTATCCAAGGCGTCCTACGGATACAGCCGCCATTCCCTGCCGTTCAGCCTGCCGCTGATCTCGGGCCGGATCTTCTTCGAGGAACCCAAACGCGGCGACGTCATGGTGTTCAAGCTGCCGACCGACAATAAAACCGATTACATCAAACGCATCATCGGCCTGCCCGGCGACACCGTGCAATTGAAGGACAGTATCCTTTATATCAATGCCAAGCCGGTGCCCCGGAAAAAGGTCGATGATTTTGTCGAACCCCAAGGCGCCAACAGTTATGCCCGTTCATCCAGGTATCTGGAAACCCTGCCGGGCGGCAAAAAGCATTACATTCTGGAAGTGAGCGAAAATTCCATTTTCGACAACACACCGGTCTACAAGGTGCCCGCAGGCCATTATTTCGCCATGGGTGACAACCGGGACCGGTCCCGCGACAGCCGGTTCCTGGACGACGTCGGTTTTATCCCGAAGGAGAATCTGGTCGGGCGTGCGGAATTCCTGTTTTTCTCCGTCGACGGCTCGGTCTGGAAGTTCTGGGAATGGGCGAAGTCGCTCAGGCTTGAACGCTTTTTTGAAGGCATAGAATGAACCGCGAAGGGTCAAACCCGGACACCAATGCCCCGATGCCCGATCTTGATGGGCTTGAAGACAAACTCGGCCATTCCTTCAACGACACAGACCTTCTGGTACAGGCGCTAACCCATTCCGGCGCCGCGCCGAGTCGCCTGGACTCCAATGAACGGATGGAATTCCTCGGTGACCGGGTCCTTGGCCTGGCGCTCGCCGGAATGCTGCTAAAAAACTTTCCGGAAGAAGCGGAGGGCAAGATCGGATACCGCTTTTCCGCCCTGGCCCGGGCCGAATCCCTGACCCGCATCGCAGAGGAAATCGGCCTCGCCCCGCATGTCCGGCTGTCGCGCGGGGAAGAGGAAATCGGCGGCCGGAACAATCCCGGCATCCTGGCCGATTGCTGCGAAGCGGTCATCGCGTCGCTCTATCTGGACGGAGGCTTCGAGGTCGCCGAACAATTCGTCCACACATACTGGGCGCCGCTGATGGACGAAAACCTGTCGCCGCCGAAAGACGCCAAGACCCTGTTGCAGGAATGGGCGCAAGGGCAGGGGCTGCCGTTGCCGGTGTACCGGGTAACGGATGAAGAAGGCCCGGCCCACGCGCCCCGTTTCATGGTCGAGGCTTCCGTGCACGAAAGACAACCGGCCACCGGTGAGGGGCCATCCAAACAGGCCGCCGAACAGGCCGCCGCCGAAATTCTTCTTGAACGGATAAAGGGCCAACCGTGAACGAAACGCAAAAAACCCGCGCCGGTTTCGTCGCCATCGTCGGGGCACCCAATGTCGGCAAGTCGACGCTGCTCAATCGGCTGGTCGGGACCAAGGTCTCCATCGTCTCGCCCAAAGTACAAACGACCCGGAGCCGTGTGCTCGGCATCTGTATCGAAGACGACGCGCAGATAATCTTCATCGACACGCCTGGCATCTTCAAACCTAAGCGAAGGCTGGACAGGGCCATGGTCGCGGCGGCTTGGGGCGGGGCCGGGGACGCCGATGACATACTTCTACTAGTAGATGCCAGCCGGGGTATGGACGGCGACACGCGTTCCATTATCGAACGCCTGAAGAATTCCAAACGCAAAGCGGTTCTGGCCATCAACAAGGTCGACCTGGTAGCGAAGCCGAAACTTTTGAACCTGACCCAGCAACTGGACGCGACGGGAATTTTCACCGACATCTTCATGGTTTCGGCCGAAAAGGGAGACGGCGTCACCGACCTGATGGCGTTTCTGAGCGAACGCGTTCCAACAGGGCCGTGGCTGTTCCCGGAAGACCAGATTTCCGACATGCCGGGGCGCCTGACGGCGGCCGAGATCACCCGCGAAAAGCTATACCTGCAACTGCATCAGGAACTACCTTATGCGGCGACGGTGGAAACCGAGGGCTGGAAAGACAACGACGACGGATCGGTCCGCATCGAACAGGTGGTCTACGTCGAACGCCCGACCCAGAAAGCCATCGTGCTCGGAAAGGGCGGCAAACGCATCAAGGCCCTGGGCCAGGCCGCGCGCGAAGAGCTGGAAGAAATTTTTGAACGCCGGGTGCACCTGTTCCTGTTCGTCAAGGTGCGCGAAAAATGGGGCGACGACCCGGAACGCTACCGGGACCTGGGCCTCGACTTCGACGCTTAAGGGGTAGCCCCTTGGCGCACACCCATCGCCCAATCAACGCAGGCTTTCGCCAGCGCCGCCGTCGGATCAATGCAGTGCTCCGCGACCCAGGGGTCGCTCATGTCCAGCCCGACCGGAAGTTCGGTACACCCCAGCACGACTTTCTCCGCGCCGCCATCGAGCAGCCGCTCAACGGCTTCGCGCAATAGCGCCTTGGCCTCAACCAGGCGGTGTTCCTTCACCAGAGCGATGCCTTTGACCAAATGAGACTCCGTCAGTTCCGCATCCGGGACCAGACAGTCGAACCCGCGTTCCCGGATCGGATCTTCGTAAAGCCGCCCTTCGATGGTCGCCTTCGTTCCCATCAGGCCGACCGTCTTGCCGGTGTGGCCGGCTTCAAGCTCCTTGATCACCGCCTCGACGATATGCAAAAAGGGAAGCTCCAGCCCGTCGGTCATCTCGGCGTACCAATAATGCGCCGTGTTGCACGGCATGGCGATGGCCCGGGCACCGGCATCAACCAGCATGTCGCGGCGCTCCAGCATCGCCGGCAGGGGGGAGGCGGGGTCGTCGTTGGCCATGCCCAAAACCCGGACCGGGATCTGCGGCTCAGACGACACCACGACCGGAATATGATCGACGTCGACACTGGCCGGGGTGAGGGCGATCAACTTGGCCAGAAAATCCGCCGTCGCCAACGGCCCCATGCCGCCCAGCACACCGAGAAGATCGGGCCTCAATCTTAATTTCCCTGTCGTCATGCCTGATACCCTGTGTCCTGTTGCTGCTCCGTGAGCCACTTAGTCCTAATAGCCGTACGCCAGGGCCATGACCAGCGGCTTTGTTCCGAAGGGTGCGGCCCGCTAGACTGCCGTTATGGACTGGACCGACGACGGTATCGTTTTATCGGCAAGGAAGCATGGCGAGACATCTTCCATCGTCACCCTGCTGACCCGACAGCACGGCCGCCATCTGGGGCTGGTGCGCGGTGGCAACGGAAAGCGCGCGCGCGGCATCCTGCAACCGGGCAACCGGGTCGAAGCCAGATGGCAGGCGCGGCTGAGCGAACACCTTGGCACCTATCAATGCGAAATGACCGAAGCCTTCGCGGCCCAAGTCCTGCGCGATCCGCTGAAACTGGCGGGACTGAGCGCGGCCTGTACCGTCGCCGAAGGGGCGCTGGCTGAGCGCGAACCGCACCGCCCCGTGTACGACGGCCTGCTGGCGTTGTTAAGAACATTCGGCCATGACGACTGGGCCTCGGCCTATGTGAAATGGGAACTGGGACTGTTAGGAGAGGCGGGATTCGCCCTCGATCTGAGCGCCTGCGCCGCGACCGGGCAAAACGACCAGTTGGCCTACGTGTCGCCGAAATCCGGCCGGGCGGTGTCGCTCGCCGCCGGTGAGCCTTACAAAGACAAAATGCTGCCGCTGCCGGAATTTCTCCTGCAACCGGGGGCCAGTGGGTCTCCGGTGGAGGTCATGGCCGGGCTCAAACTAACCGGCTATTTCCTGGAAAAATACATTTTCCACCATGCGGGCAAGGGACTGCCGGCGGCCCGGAACAGACTCGCGGAAAGGCTCCGGGACATGTCCGGAGAAAGTAGGCCGGTGGAAAACAGGTAGGGTAAAGAACCGTCAGCCGCCACCGGTCTTAAGGACAAAAGCCTCAGGGACCGCGCGCGCAGGCAAGCGGTTGTAAGCCGCCCTGTTACTCGGCGTCAGCGTCGGCGTCAGCCTCGTCGGCGTTGTCAGCGGGGGCGTCGCCGCCACCCAGATCAACGATGTTTTCAGCGGACGATTTGCCGTTGGCGCCTTCGACCAGTTCGTATTGAACCTTCTGCCCCTCATCAAGGGTCTCGAGACCGGCATTCTGAACCGCGGAAATATGGACGAAGGCATCCTTCTCACCATCTTCCGGTTCGATGAAGCCATAACCTTTGGCACGGTTAAACCACTTTACAGTTCCAGTAGGCATTACTTTTACTCTTTCTCTATCGACTTCGGGTCCCGCCGTCCGGCATGGTCCGCTCCGGAAGACAGGGGTATAGACTATACATATTCAGCCAAAAAATCAGCCAATTTCAATAAAGAAATCGGCCATCGGTTGTAGAGACTAAGACGTACAATCCTTATGCGTTAATTAACCGGGACTCCCGTCCGTTTGCAAGAGCTACCTATTGACGGGGATTTAAAGGAAAATACAACGGTATGCGGATTATTCCCCTGATTCCCACCGATTGACGATTTTTCCTTATGGGCTACTATATTTTGTGGTAAATGACCGTAATCAATAATTCTAAAAGGACGTCACCCCACCATGGCCAAGGCCGCCCCGACCGGAGATATCCGCGACATCCGATTAGCCGACGCATTGAGCGAACGCTATCTGTCTTACGCCCTTTCGACCATTGTTTCCCGGTCCCTGCCGGATGTCCGTGACGGGCTGAAACCCGTTCACCGGCGGCTTTTGTACGCCATGCGCAAATTGAAGCTGGACCCGGATTCCGGCTTCAAGAAATGCGCCCGCGTCGTCGGTGACGTGATTGGTAAATATCACCCGCATGGCGACGCCGCCGTCTATGACACCCTGGTGCGGCTGGCCCAGGAATTCGCCCAGCGCTATCCGCTGGTCGACGGGCAGGGCAATTTCGGCAACGTTGACGGCGACAACGCGGCGGCCATGCGATACACCGAGGCACGCCTGACGCAGGTCGCATGGACTTTGTTGGAAGGGATCGACGAGGACGCCGTCGACTTCCGGGAAACCTACGATGGCGAAGATTCCGAACCCATGGTCCTGCCGTCCCGGTTTCCCAATCTGCTGGCCAACGGCTCGGCCGGTATCGCCGTCGGCATGGCGACGTCCATCCCGCCGCACAATATCGTCGAGCTGTGCAACGCACTGAACCATCTGATCAAGTTTCCCCGCGTCACCTTCGACAAACTGACCGAGTTGATACCGGGACCGGATTTTCCCACCGGCGGCGTTTTGGTCGAACCCCGCGAAAGCATCGTCGAGGCGTATCGCACCGGACGTGGCGGCTTCCGGCTGCGCGCCAAATGGGAAAAGGAAGACCTGCCTCGCGGCCTCTATCAGATCGTCATCACCGACATTCCTTATCAGGTTCAGAAATCGCGCCTGATCGAGAAAATCGCCGAACTGGTGATTACCCGGAAACTACCGATTCTAGCCGATGTGCGCGATGAATCGACCGACGACGTGCGCATCATCCTGGAACCGAAAAGCCGCACCGTCGAGCCCGACATGCTGATGGAGCAACTGTTCCGCCTGACCGAACTGGAAACCCGCTTCTCGCTCAACATGAACGTACTGGACGCCAATAGCAGGCCCGGCGTGATGAACCTTCGCGAGACCCTGCAGGCGTTTCTCGATCACCGCCACGATGTTCTCGTCCGCCGTTCCAAGCACCGGCTGGAAAAGATCGAACATCGTCTGGAAATCCTCGAAGGCTTCCTGACCGCGTACCTGAACCTGGACCAAATCATCAAGATCATCCGCTACGAGGACGAACCGAAACCGAAGCTGATGAAGGCCTTCAAGTTGACCGAGGTGCAGGCCGAAGCGATCTTGAACATGCGGCTCAGGCAATTGCGCAAGCTGGAAGAACAAGACATCAAATCCGAACATGCGAACCTGACCAAGGAAGGCAAGGAGCTGCGCAGTCTGTTGCGCGATCCCAAACGGCGCTGGAAAGTGGTCGGAGATGAAATCGCCGAAATCAAGAAGACCTTCCCGGCGAAATCGCCGCTGGGCCGTCGGCGCACCGTAATCGGCCAGCCACCGACGGCGGTGGTGGTGCCGCTGGAAGCCATGATCGAGCGCGAACCGATTACCGTACTGGCCTCCGAGAAAGGCTGGATCCGGGCGCAGAAGGGCCATGTCGAAGATCTGTCGGCCCTGAAATACAAGGAAGGCGATCACGGGCGATTCGTCCTGCCTGCCGAAACCACGGATAAACTGTTGATCTTCGCCACCAACGGGCGGTTTTATACGCTTGGTTGCGACAAGTTGCCCGGCGGGCGCGGCAACGGCGAACCGCTCCGCCTGATGATCGACCTGACCGAAGGCCACGACGTGTGCGCCATGTTCATCCATAAAGCCGGAGAGGATGGAGAAGGCCGCAGGCTGATCGTGGCGTCGGAATCCGGGCGCGGCTTTATCGTCGAAGAAGATGGCGTCATCGCCCAGACCCGTAACGGCAAACAGGTTCTCAACCTTGGCGAGGGCGAAGAGGCCCAGACCGTCGTCGCCATCGAGCCCGGCCACGACCATCTGGCGGTTCTCGGCGCCAACCGAAAACTGCTGATCTTCCCGCTTGATGAACTGCCGGTGATGGGCCGCGGCCGCGGCGTTATCCTGCAACGCTACGCCAAGGGCGGATTGGCCGACGTGACGACGCTGAACCTGAAGGAAGGCCTGACCTGGCGCTCCGGCGCTCAAGGGATGCGCACGGAAACCGACATCAAAAAATGGATCGGCAAACGCTCGCAGGCCGGGCTGATCGTACCGAAGGGGTTTTCAAGGGCCAACAAGTTCACCTGACCGTCAGGCGTTGATGCTTGTCCCCAGCCCCTGTTCGCGCGCCTTGCCGTAAGCCAGCGCCGACAGGGCAAGATCGCCCAGCGGGTGCGCGCGGAAGATAAAGGCGGTGCGCTCGGCCTCCGCCTCACGTCCGGAAACTTCGCCCAGCACCAGCCCCGACAGATCGCCGGTAATATGTTCGGGCGTGGCCAGTTTGTTGGGCAGGCTGGCTTCCTGCTCCAGGTCGTCGATGACGATCCGGTCGAACCGGTCGAAGCTGGTCTTGTCCCAGGGTGCGGCGAGATCGGTGACGGCGGCGAACGCCCCCGGCTTCAGCCACCCGGCATCCAGAAACGGCTCCAGGCCGGCGGAATAGGTCACCGACGAAATCACCAGATCGGCATCCGTCACGGCGTCCCTGGCATCTGAACAAGGGACGGCGTTCAGCCCAAGGGCGGTGGCGGTCATACAAAGTGCGTCGATATTTTTCCGGCCCCGTCCGAAGGCCCGGATTTCGCTCAAGGGATAGAGGTCTGCGAACGCCCGCAAGTGGCTTTGCGCCTGCACGCCACAGCCGATAAAGGCGGCCACGGATGAGTCGGGCCGGGCCATGCGCTTCGCCGCTACGGCGCTCAAACCCGCGGTTCGCACGGCGGTTACCCAGTTGCCGTCCAGCACGGCGGCGGGCAGGCCGGTGCGGCTGTCGAGAAGAGTCACCGAGGCGTTGATCTGCGGCAATCCGTGGTCCGGGTTATCGGGATTGAGGACCAGGGATTTCACCGCCAGGAAAGGCGGATCGTCGGCCGCCGACAACGTAGCCATCAGGTAACGCCCGTCCGGCGGCTGGACCACGGCCTTGGGCGCACTCCATACCACAGCCTCCGCCTGACCTCGGATCAGGTGTTCGATGGCATCGACTGCCTCCAGGGTCGTGACGTCCAGGCCGCAAAGGATATCTTCGGATAAATACAGAAAGCTGCCGCCGCCGTTCATGGGGCCCGCCCTCTAATACTCGAACGGCAGGATGCGGGCGTTGCGGAACGACTGTTCGCCAAGGTGCGACCACGACAGGGACTTGCTTCGGAACTTCCGGAAATCCTCAAATACCCGGCGGGTGAGAGCGTCGCCGCCGGTCCCGACCGAGCGCACCACGTCGCCCGAGGCCTCGCCGATGGCTTTCATGACGCCGTCCGGGAAGCGGCGCATGGTCACCTTGTGGACCTGTCGGAGCGTAAATAGAGCATCCGCATTTTTGCTCTGAAACTCCGCCCGGGATAGGGCATTTTCGGCCATCGCCGCCTGAGTGACGACGGCCTTCAGGTCATCCTCCAGACTGTCCCACAGTTTCCGGTTAAAGCCTGCGGACAGCGCCGTGCCCGGTTCATAAAAGCCGGGGTAATAATAATTTTTCGCCACCCGATGCAGCCCCAGTTCCAGATCGCCCCACGGCCCCGCCCATTCGGTAGCGTCGAGCTTGCCCGATTGCAGGGCGGAAAAGATTTGCCCGCCCGACAAGGGTTGCGGGATGGCGCCGACCCGCGCCAGCACGTCCCCGCCGAGACCGGGAATGCGGATTTTCAGTCCCTTGAAATCCTCAATGGTGTTGATGTCCCGATTGAACCAGCCGCCCATCTGCGCGCCGGTGTTGCCGACCTGAAACGGCTTGATGTTGAAATTTCCCGATACCTCGTCCCACAACGCCTGGCCGCCGCCGTGATAGACCCAGGCCGCCATTTCTCCCGCCGTCATGCCGAAGGGAACGGAGGCAAAAAAATTCAGGGCGCGGGAGCGGTGCTGAAAATAATATTCGATGGCGTGGTAACAATCCGCCGCCCCGCCGGACACCGCGTCGAAGGTTTCCGACGGTGGTACCAGTTCACCGGCGGAAAAGACTTTTACCTCCAGCTTGCCGCCGCTCAACTGGGTAATCGAATCCGCCAGCCGCTGGGCGCCGGTGCCTAGACCGGGGAAATTCTTAGGCCAGGTAGTGATCATTTTCAGACGCCGTAAACCCTGCCCGACAGCCGGCGAGGCCGGGGCCGATAAAGCAGACCCGACGACGGACGCCGCCGCCACGCCCTTTACCGTCCGGGTTAGAAAGTGCCGCCGTTTCATACTTGGTGGTCCCCAAAGAACAACTTGAAAAACATACAGAAAGCCGATGAGCGCCGGGTGTCAAGCGGCTCGGTAAAAGGAGGGGAAGATTGGCCCGGAGCAGGGGTGGTGGAGAAGCAAAATTAACCGGCTTCGGCGTCTAGGTCATGAAACGATATCCAGCCTTCTACGGTCCAGGTCTCCAAAGGCTGAAATTTCGCCTTGTAGGACATCTTTTCGCATCCTTCGACCCAGAAGCCCAGGTAGACGTGCACCAACCCCAACTGCCGGGCCCGGTCGACCAGCCAAAGGATCATATAGGTGCCGAGGCTTTTCCGGTTCATCGCCGGATGGAAGAAACTGTACACGGCAGAAAGCCCGTGCTCGACCCGATCCAGCAGGCATACCGCAACCAGTTCTCCGTCCGCCTGGCGATATTCAACCAGCCGGGTTTCAACCGGCGTATCCTCGATGAGGGATTGATAATCGCGGTAATCCATTTTCGACATGTCCCCGCCGCTATGCCGGGATTGCTGATAGGTAACGAACAACTCAAACTGTTCCAGGGTCGCTTGCGGTGGAATTTCCTGGATCCAGAGGTCCGCGTTCCGTTTGCGGATGCGGGAATGGGAGCGGGTCTCCGTGAAATCATCGACAACAATCCGAACCGCCCGGCAGGCCTGGCAATCGGGGCAGGCGGGCGCGTAGGCGATATTATGGCTGCGGCGAAACCCCGCTGCAGATAGCCCGTCGTGCAAAGCGACGGCGTCCCGGCCCAGAAGCTCGGTCACCACCCGGCGCTCGACACGGTCCGGAAGATAGGGGCAGGGCAAGGGCGCGGTGGAGAAGAAAAACCGGGTGTCGTGAATAGGGCTATGCTTCATGGTCCGCGGGCCGAAGGAAAAATTGGGTTCAGGGGATATTTTAGCCTAAGCCCTCATTTTTGTCTAAGCCATGGCCCGGGCCGAACCTTTTTTCCCTTAAGGAGACTTTTGCAGTTGTTTTTTTCGGATTTCGTCTAGGCCGGGCAGGGATTGATCCTGTGGCGCGCCCAGGTCCGGACGTACGGGAATAAGCTCAAGTTGATTGGACTTCGAAGGGGGCTTGGAGATCGCGGGAACTTGGGACTCCTTAACCTTGGGCGTGGATTTTTTCACCCCTTCCTTGATCTGGCGCTTGCGGATGCTTTCCAGTCCCGGCAAACCCGGAGCCTCTTCCTTAGGCTTAATGTCAATTTTCACCCCTTTGGGTTTGACGGTCTGCTTGATGGGCAAGCGGGACTTTGTCTCTTCCGGCTTGGGCTTGCCCGGCTTGTCCAGGCCTTCGCGGGCTTGTCGTTTCTTGATGTCGTGCAGGCCCGGGAGTCCGGTCTGTTCTTTTTTCTTTTGCTTTTTTTCTTCCGCTTTTTTCTTGGCTTCTTTCAGGGCTTCCTCATCCTTTTTAATGCCGGTTCCGCGCAACATGATGATGGACAGGCGGCGATTTCTAGCGTTTTCCGGGTCATCGACAAGAAAAGGCTCGGTCGCCGCCTTGCCGACGACCTTGGACACTTTCTCATAAGGAATGCTGGTCCGAACCAGTTCCCGTCTGGCCGCATTGGCACGGTCGGAAGACAGTTCCCAGTTGGAATATCCGCTTTCGGTAATGAAGCGTTTCGCGTCCGTGTGCCCGGAAACGGAAATCTGTTGCGGCATCTTGGCAATGACCTTGGCCACCAACTGGATCAGCTTGCGCGCATGGGGCAGCATTTCGGCCTGACCGCTGGCGAACATGGGCAGCCCTTCTTTGTCGAGCAGTTGGATCCGCAACCCTTCCGGTGTGCTGTCAATGACCAAGCTGTCTTCCAGTTCCTTGAATTCAGAAAGTTCATGAAACTTAAGATCCAGCTCTTCTTGCGCCTCGTCGAACTGCTCCTGCTCCGCCGCCTTCTGTTTTTCTTCTGCCACTTCCTCTTCGGTTTTTTGATCGGGCGAGTCGACCTCTCCGCCCGTACCCGCCTTGGGCGGGGGCAGGTTGACTGTGACACTGTCCTTGGAGGTGGAACTTTTCGCCACGCCTTCTTCAGTCATGGTGGCGCCGGCAAGGATATCGCCGCTGCCGCTGACGGACGAGGCAACGCTAACGGGCGCGAAATAATTGGAAATTCCCTCAAGCTGTTCCTGGGTGACGGAATTCAACAGCCACAACAACAGAAAGAACGCCATCATGGCGGTCACGAAGTCGGCGTAGGCGATCTTCCAGGCGCCGCCATGGGAGGCATGGCCGCCCTTTACGACTTTTTTTATGATGATCGCCTGTTTTGATTTGTCGTCAGCCATGCCTTTTATCCATCAGGCGGGAGGAAGGGGTCATGTCGGCAGGTTGCCAATCATCTCCTCGACCTCGGCAAAGGTGGGGCGGACATCGGAGGTCAGGGTCTTGCGGGCGAATTCCACGGAAATCTGAGGCGCATAGCCCTGCATGTGCCCGATGATGGCGGTCTTGATACAGTTCAAATAACTGGTATCGGCGGCAAAGGCGCTTTCAATGGATTTGCCCATTGGCGTGACGAAACCGTAGGACAGGAAAATTCCCGCAAAGGTACCGACAAGGGCCGCGGCAATCAGCCCGCCGAGAATTTCCGGCGGCTCGGTAATCGAGCTCATGGTGACAATAACGCCGAGCACGGCGGCGACGATGCCCAAGGCCGGCATGGCGTCTCCCATGGACAGAACGGCGCCGGAAACGGCTGCGTCTTCCTCATGATGTAGGTCCAGTTCCGCCTCCATGACGGCCTCGATCTCGTGCGGATTGGACGCGCCGAGCGTCAGGATGCGCAGGTAGTCGCACAGGAATTCAACGGCATGATGGTCTTTCTGGAAACCCGGAAAATTGGAGAACAACGGGCTATCGTCCGGCGCTTCCACATGGGTTTCCAGCGCCAGGTCGCCCTTGGTCTTAGCCAGCTTGAAAACGGAAAACAGCACGCCCAGAAGTTCTTCGTAGGCCGCCTTATTGTATTTCGGCCCCTTAACGACAAAGCCCATAGCCTTGCCGCAGCCCTTCACCACCTTCATGGGATTGGAAATCAGAAAGGCCCCGAAGGCGCCGCCGAAAATGATGACGAATTCGAGTGGCTGCCACAGTACTGAAACGTCACCGTGGACGGAATACCCGCCGATCACAGACCCAATGACAACCAAAATACCGACGATGAATAACATTCAAATCCTCAAATTTTCAGTCCGTTCACCAAACCCTGATGGGGGGAAAGGAACAACTAGCCAAAAAGCTATAGTGTGAATCCAATGGGAACAATAATTTACTTTGTGGAAAATTGGAATCCACGTTGATCTAATTGCTTTCTATCCGTCTGGAAGCTATCTAAGTTTCGGGAGGGGGTTTCCCCCATTTTTTTTGACAGGTTCTGTTGCGGTGTCCTTCGATTCGAAAAAATTCAGGAATGCCCTAAGCCGTTTGGCCCCCGGCGTGCCCGTTGTCCCCGGCGTCACGGACGATGCCGCGCCCGGCGGCATCCCCGTCGGCGTAACCGCCAATGCCTTTACATCCGTGTCTTTGGAGCCGCCGTTGGTGCTTGTCTGCCTCGACAACGACACCGGCTGTCTGGGGGCCTTTACGGAAGGCACGCATTTCGCCATCAACATTCTGGACGAAAGCCAGCGCAATCTGTCCGATATGTTTGCCGGACCACAGGAGCACAAGTTCAAAGACCAAAGTTTCGATACCTGGGACAGCGGCTGCCCGATCCTTCCCGGTTGTCTGGCCAACTTGGAGTGCCGCCGCACTGAGGTTTATGAAGGCGGCGATCACGTAATTCTTCTGGGCCGGGTCGAACTGATCGGACTGGCCGACCAAGGACGGCCTCTGCTGTATTACCGGAGCGCCTACGCGCGCCTCGGGGATGACTAAGCACCACACTTTGGGACCGGCCGGTTCCCCCTGGCGATTGCCTTTGATCATTGCGCTCGGATGCCAGGCCATTGGCGGGCTTGTGGCGTTCGGAGGCGCGCTGGCTTTGTCACGGACGGCGGGATGGCAACCGCCATTGCCGGCGGTGTTGGCGGTGCACGCGGCCGTGGCCGCCGTTTCGGGGCGGCGACTTGGCTTGGCCGGCTGGTGGATTCCCATTCAACTGGCGTTTCCATTTGCCGTCGCCCTGACCCTGGCGTGGCGAATCCCAGGCTGGGTTTTTCTGGCGGCTTTTGCGGCAAGCGTGCTGGTATTCTGGAACAGCTTCCGGGGTGGTGTTCCGCTATATCTGAGCAATACCGCAACGAAAACAGCCTTGGCGGGCTTGCTGCCGGACGATGGGCCCTTCCGCTTCGCCGACCTGGGGTGCGGATTGGGGGGGCCGGTTCTGGCCCTGTCCCGGCTTAAACCCGAAGGCCGTTTCAGCGGACTGGAAAGTGCGCCGCTATTGTTTCTGGCGTCCTGGCTGCGTTGGCGTCTCGCCGGTTCGGCAAACGTGGAAATTCTGCCTTCCGATTTCTGGCAACGGAATCTTGGGGATTTTGATTTCGTATATTGCTTCCTGTCTCCAGTGCCGATGCCGGAGCTTTATGAAAAGGCGCGGAGAGAAATGAAACCGGGCAGCCTGCTGATCTCAAACAGTTTCGAAGTACCTGGCCATTCCGCCGACAGTATTATCGAGGTTTCCGACGCCCGGCAGACGAAGCTGCATCTCTGGCACATGTAAGGTTTCAGGATTCGAGCGAGGTCGCTCCCATAAGACGCGCCGGGAAACCGTCTTCGATCAGGGCTTTCATGATTTCCTGAACATGGTTGGCATCGACGGTTTCCAGTACCACGTCGACTTCCGTCTGCTTGACCGGAATGTCATAGAACAGCCGCTGGTGATAAATTTCGATGATGTTGCCGCCATGTTTGCCGATCAAACCAGAAACCCTGGACAACGCCCCCGGCGTATCGGTGATTTCGATGCGCAGGCGCACCATGCGGCCTTCGCGGACCAGCCCGCGCATTAGGATCGACGATAAAAGCCGGGCATCCATGTTGCCGCCGGACACTACCAGACCGGTTTTCCTTCCCGAGAACCGCTCCGGCTGATTAAGCACTGCCGCCAGCGAAGCGGCGCCAGCGCCTTCTGTGACGATACGCTGGTCTTCCAGGTAGGTCTGCACCGCCAGTTCAAGGGATGTTTCATCGGCCAGGACAATGTCGGAAACCAAATCTTCGATCACCGGTTTGGTCAATTTCCCCGGCACCTTGACCGCGATGCCTTCGGCGATTGTCTGGCCCGGGGTTTGTCCGGTCGTTCCGGCTTTCTGGTCCGGAGCACCGGAAATCTTCCCAAGCGCCTCGGACATGGACGGAAACAAGGCCGCTTCGACACCGATGATTTCGATATCGGGGTTCAGCGCCTTGGCCGCCACCGCGCTTCCCGCCAACAGTCCGCCGCCGCCGATGGGGACCACCAGAACCTCAAGGTCGGGAACGTCGATCAGGAATTCCAGCCCCACGGTGCCCTGTCCGGCGATAATCTCGGGGTCGTCATAGGGATGGACGAAGACCTGGCCTTCGGACTCGCATTGCTGCATGGCGGTTTCACGGGCTTCGGCCAGTCCTGAGCCGGACAACACGACCTTCGCGCCCAGCGCTTCGGTGCGGCCGACCTTGGTGAACGGCGTCCCTTCGGGCATATAGATGGTCGCCGGAATACCGAGGTTTCTGGCGTGATAGGCAACCCCCTGGGCGTGATTACCGGCGGACGCGGCGACGACGCCGGCCTTTTTCTCTTCGTCGGCCAGTCCTGCCAGTTTGATGTAGGCGCCGCGGGACTTGAACGACCCGGTGACCTGGAGGTTTTCCAGCTTCAAGACGATCTCGGCGCCGCACCGCTCCGACAGGGCAGGGGACGGCAGACTCGGTGTGCGGACAACGCGTCCTTCCAGTTGCCGGGCGGCGTCCCTGATAGCGTCAATGGTTACGGGCATGCCTTGTCCTCTCTGCGGGGTTACAGGGTCAAAATTATTTAGCCTGGGACGACGGCGTCAGTACCAGTGTGTGTAGCGCACTGTTTTTCAAGGCGACCCTGGCCTGTCCCAAGCGGCGGTACAAGCCATCGCGCCAGTCCGGCAACAAATCCCGATAATGGCCAGAAACCGGGTTGCCGGACTGTCCGGTGGCGATCATAAAACGCGAACGGCGTAAATCCTCCAGGTCATAGATGGCGCGAAAGCCCGGACCATGAATATTGTCGAACGGGCCTTTCGCGTTATTCACATGGCTCGCCCCCCGGTTAACGGTGTAATTGCCACCGTCGGATGGGATTTCCATATCTACGAACCGCCTGAGAAAAGGCACGTTTGACAGAACCTTGTGGGGAAACCGCGCACGGTGGACATCCCCCCAGTGCCAAGCCGCCATGTCTTCGCCAAATTTTTTCTTGAGGCCGTCCAGCGCCTGTTTCAAGGCATGGCGGATGCGGTCATGACAGTCTTCCGGCTCGGGAGTGTTGACGTTGTCGCACCATTTCTGGTGCCGAGTCAGGACGGAATGCAGGAACTGCGGCCTGAGAGTCAGATAATCCTCGAACAAGTCCCCCAGCTCATCGGCGTAAATGGCCCGGTTCAATTCCAGAATCCAGGCCGAGAAAATCAACGGCTCCGCGCGCTGGCGCGACATTTGCCCCTTCCATTTTTCCAACATGGTCAAGGCCCGGCGGCTGGCCTCATCGACAGGTTCGATATCGCGCATCAGGGGCAGCATATGCAGTGCCATGCCCGAGACAAAATCCTGTTGAATCCTGGCCGTCCCGTGAACGGATTGGCCCTTTTCGCCGATGCGGTCGGCAATACGCTTGGCCCGGTATCCGGGAGACCAATCGAAGGAAAGGTGATACGGGTAGCTTTCGTCAACGACGGGGTTGTTGGAATTGATGATCCATCCATTTTCCGGATTGTGCACCTTCGGCAACTCGTCGAAGGGCACATATCCCTTCCAGTCCGTCATCCCGTCCCAGCCAGGACTGGGAACAAGACCCCAGCCCCCTTTGCGGATAGGCACCAGACCCGGCGCCATGAATCCGATGTCGCCGGTTTTATCGGCAAACACGAAATTGCTCTGCGGTCCCTGAAAATCTTTCAGGGCGGCCACGAACTGATCCCAGTTTTTCGCCCGGTTGATGTGGAAAAAGGTATCCGCCGAGCGGTCGTCATTTTCCAGATAGGTCGCCGACAAGGCGATCACGGCATTTTTCCCGGCGCTTTGAGCGGCCTTGTCCAGAATGTCCGATATCACCGGACCATGGCGGGATTCCCGAACGGTGATGGTTTCGCTGCGACCACCCTTGATGGCGATGGTTTCGGTGCGGGTTTCAAAATCCTCCCAGCCGCCTGGGGTTTTGTATTTCTTGCCGGTTTCATCGAGCTGTTCGACGAACAGGTCCGTCAGGTCGCTTTGGGTGCTGGTCATACCCCAGGCGATCTGCCCGTTGTGGCCGAGAACGGTAAACGGCAGGCCGGGCACAGTGGCGCCGGAGACGGTCAGGTCAGGCGCCTCGATGCGCGCCATGTACCACAGGACCGGCGCGACGAAGCCCAGGTGCGGATCATTGGCCATAATCGCGCCCCGGGTGAGGGTGTGTTTGTTGGCCACCGCCCAGGCATTGGACGCGCCTCGGGGCAGGCCTGTGGGCAAGGGAAAAAGTCCGGCGATTTTTTTAAGATCCAGACCTTCAATCAGGTGAGCGGATTTATTCAGGGTTTTCTCGATCGTGCGGGGCATTCCGTCCGGATAAACCGGCCACAGTTCGCCAACTTGCTTGGGACTAAGCTTGCGGGCGAGGCGGGCGCGCAAAAGCTCATCGCGCCAGTTTTGGCCCAGCCACATCGCCATGATCTTACCCCAGACAAGCGAGTCGGCGGGTTTCCATGGCTCGGGCTTGAATTGGAACAGAGCGAATTCCGGCGCCGGGACGCCCCATGGCAGGCTTTGGCTTTTTTGTATCCTGGCATTGACGCCGGCGGCGTAAATACTCAGCGCCTGGCGGGTCGCCGGCGGCAGTTGCTGGGCCTTCTGTTCGGCCAGCCCGTACAGGTTCAGGGTCCGCATCCACTTATCGGACGCCAGCCCCAGCTCGCCGAAAATTTCCGACAGCCGCCCGGCCCCGAAACGGCGCATGACTTCCATCTGCCAGAAGCGGTCCTGGGCATGGGCGTAGCCAAGGGCGAAATAGGCATCGCGGCTGGATTTGGCGAAAATATGCGGGACACCGGCCTCATCGCGCATGATCTCAACCGGGTTTTCCAGAACCGGCACCTCGACCACCCCGTCAACATCGGGAAGGGTGGAAAACAGCCAGGCCCCAGCCCCGCCGACAGCCAATGCCCCGATCAGGACCAGTGCCAAAATGGAGTACAGAAAAAAACGCTTCATTCGAAGTCCCTGTTCATCTTACATCAGCACACTATATATCGAACGTTCGTGACCGAAGGGTCCCGGCATCAAGGATGCTGTTGCCGCCCTTGTCATTGTTCCTTTATAAGGGAGACCAGTACAAGTGGGAGCGTACTCGGATATGCTTTCACTTAAATCCAGAACAATAACTCACGACAATAAATAAGGCTTTTACACCGATGACTGGTCCTTTGCACGGCTTGAGGGTCTTCGACCTGACGCGAATTCTCGCCGGCCCCACTTGCACCCAAATTCTCGGCGACCTGGGCGCCGACATCATCAAGGTTGAACAAACCGGCGCGGGCGACGACACGCGCCGGTTCGCGCCCCCCTTCATCAAGGACGACAACGGCAACGACACCGCCGAAAGCGCCTATTTCTGCAGCGCCAACCGCAACAAACGTTCGATCACGCTCAACATCGCCGATGCGGAAGGCCAAGATCTGGCCAAGCGGCTGATCGCGCAGTCGGACGTTCTGGTGGAAAACTTCAAATTCGGCGGTCTTGCAAAATACGGCTTGTCTTTTGACCAGTTGAAGGATGAAAACCCGAGCCTGGTCTATTGTTCGATCACCGGTTTCGGTCATACCGGTCCCTATGCCGAACGTCCCGGATATGACGTCCTGATCCAGGCCATGGGCGGGTTCATGAGCATCACCGGCGATCCCGATGGAGAACCTCAAAAAGCCGGTATTCCCATCGCCGACCTGATGGCCGGCATGTATGCCTCCGTCGCCATCAACGCGGCGCTCCGGCACCGGGAAAAAACCGGCGAGGGACAACACCTCGATATCGGCATGCTGGACACCATGACGGCGACGCTGTCGATCATGGGGGCGAATTACCTGTCGACCGGGGAAACGCCGGGACGTCTGGGCAACGCACACCCCAATATCGTTCCCTATCAGGCCTTCGCCACCGCCGACGGCGATATGGTCCTAGCCGCGGCCAATGACGCGCAATACCAGCGTTTTTGCGCATTCGCGGGAATTTCGGAACTGGCGGAGGACGAAAATTACAAGACCAACGAACAGCGCGTCCGTAACCGCAAGGAATTGGTCGACAAACTTCAGGCCGTGATTTCCGAAAAACCGACCCGGCACTGGCTTGAAGGCCTGGAAAAGGTCAACGTGACCTGCGGCCCCATCAACACCCTTGAGCAGGTCTTCAACGACCCGCAGGTACAAGCCCGCGGCATGGAACTGGAAATGCCCCATCCGGCGGCCGGTGGCGCACCTGTGCATTTGATCGGAAGTCCCATCCGGATGTCCAAAACCAATCCGGAGTACCGGTACGCTCCGCCGGTCCTTGGCGCACATACGGACGAGGTCCTGCGGGAACTTCTCGGCCTGGATGTCGGAGAAATTGAGGGTTTACGGGAACGCGGCGTGGTTTGAGGCCTGATAGTACCAGGACAAAGAAACTTACTTTAGTGTCACAAGTGGAAGCATTTCAGACATACTGGCGAAACATTTTATGGTTAGGGTCCGTACCGTAGAAGCGGTTTTCCCCTCCGGGGAGACGCCGGTTTGCAAGCACGGGATTGAAAAAACGTTTCCGGACGTTAATTGATTGCGGGAGGCCCTAATGACCGAAGCCCTTACAGAACTGGAACCAGAAATCGTGGCAGACGAACACCAGAATTTGACCACCCATCCGGGCGAAGACCTTGAGGATTATGTCACCTTCACCATCGGCGACCAGATGTTCGGCATTCCGGTGCTCCGGGTGCAGGATATCCTGACGCCGGACCGAATCGCGCCGATCCCGCTTGCGCCCGACGAAGTCCGCGGCTCCATCAACCTGCGCGGCCGCATCGTCACCGTTATCGATGTCCGGGTGCGCCTCGGCATGCCGCCCAGGAAAGACAAAGGCGATAGCATGGCCGTCACCGTCGAGCAGCATAACGACCTCTATACGTTATTGGTGGATGAGATCGGCGACGTCACCGGATTATCGACCAAGCTCTATGAAAAAAACCCCGGCACGCTCGATCCCAAGTGGCGGGAATTCGCCAACGGCGTTTTCCGCCTGGATGAGAAGTTGATGGTGGTTCTCGATATCGACAGCCTGTTGGACCTAGGCGAAAGATAACCCGGATTTTCCCGGTTTTTCCCCGGTTTTCAAAATTTTTTAGATAGTTTTGGCGGTTCCCTAAAGGGAGCCGGCTCAGGCGTTTTTCAGCAAGCGCGCGGCATCCAGTGCGGCATAGGTCAGGACTCCGTCGGCCCCGGCCCGCTTGAAGCCGAGAAGCATTTCCATCATTGCCGTATCGTAATCCAGCCAGCCCTGGTCGGACGCGGCCCGGATCATGGCGTATTCGCCCGACACGTTGTAAGCGAAGGTCGGCATGCCGAAGGCATCCTTGACCCGGCGCACGATGTCCAGATAGGGCAGGCCCGGTTTGACCATCACCATATCCGCGCCTTCCTCAATATCGAGCGCCACTTCGCGCAAGGCCTCGTCGGAATTGGCGGGGTCCATTTGATAGGTCTTCTTGTCGCCCTTAAGCGCCCCGGATGACCCCACAGCATCGCGGAAGGGGCCGTAAAAAGCGGACGCGTATTTCGCCGCATAGGCCATGATGCGGACATCTTGGAAACCTTCACCATCCAGGGCATCGCGGATGGCGGCGACGCGCCCGTCCATCCTGTCCGATGGTGCGATAATATCACACCCGGCGCGGG
>JACNJX010000113.1 GCA_014382345.1 Alphaproteobacteria bacterium | reverse complement strand
CTCTTTTCTTCTGCGGCGGTGTTTTGCCGGGGTGATCGGGGGAACCGCAACCCGCGGGTGCGCGACCTGACGTCGTTTTATCTGGGGCCCGCGGGGGGCGGGGCACGGGGCGGTGTGTCCAACGCGCTGGCAGCCCCTGTGCTGTTCGAAAGCGTGGCCGAATATCCGATCGCCATCATTCTCGCCTGTGCGCTCAGGCCGATGGTGGGCAAGAATGTGGGAAAAGCGGCTGACAAAGCCGCCGTTAAAGACCTCGTCTATCCCGCCGTGCTGGCCGCCGTGCTGTTGGCGGCGTTCCTTGTTCCCGGTTTCCGCATCGGCACCGTGGCGGGCTGGGTACTGGTGATTGTCATGACCTATGCGGCAGCGGCGGCCTTTGCCATGCGCACCCGGCCCATTCGATTCGCCCTCGCCATAGCCGTGCTGTTCTTCGCCGGCGGCCTGGCGTCATCGGCGGGCATCGATGTCGTCGAGCAGCGCCGCACGTTTTTCGGCATCCACAAGGTTGTCCGTAACGCATCGGAAAACCTTTTCCAGCTTTATAACGGCATGACCCTGCACGGGACGCAGTTTTCGGCCGCCGACCGGCTGCGCGTGCCGACCGATTATTATTACCCCGGCGGCCCGCTGGGACAGGTCTTCGCCGCGCTGAAAGACGCCGATGCCGGACGCCGCGTCGCCGTCATCGGCCTCGGCGCCGGGGCCACGGCGTGCTACCGGCGTCCCGGCGGAGACTGGGTGTTCTTCGAGATCGACAGCCACGTCGAAGCGCTGGCCCGCGACACCCGGTACTTTCATTTCCTGGACCAGTGCGGAGGAGATACAAGCGTTGTCCTGGGCGATGCCCGGCTTAGGGGGGCCGAGGACTGGTGGGGGCGGACCGAAGGGGGGCGGGGCCCGTCAGATATGACAATCCCCGCGGCCTTCCGAGCCGCGGCCGTGCGGGCCCGCCTGCTGACCCTGGAAGCGGTGGCGTTCTACAAAGGCCGCCTCGCGCCCGGCGGGCTGATCCTGTTCCATCTGTCGAACCGCCACATGGTGCTTGAGCCGGTGGCCGCCGCCTTGCTGCAATCGGCGGATATGGCGGGGCTGGCGCAAACCCACGTTCCCGACCCGCCCCGGACCGGCACCCGCGCCTCGCTCTGGGTGATTGGCGCGGAAACCCTGGGGCCTCTGGCGGCGTTTTCCGGGGATGCCCGCTGGCGGCGTCTTGTGGCGCCGACAAAGCGCCCCTGGACCGACGATTACTGGAATTTCCTGGAGTCGATCAAATGGAAATGAACGCGCTCTCTTGCACAGGAATGCGATTAAGCCATATTTAGTGAAACATATTCATAAACCTTAAGAAGGGTTGCCCAAGGTCCGCCATTTGGGGACGGGGAGCCCGGTCTGAAATAAAGGGTTTTGCGACATGGACTTTGAAAACTTCACCGACCGTTCGCGCGGTTTCATCCAATCCGCCCAAACGTTGGCGGTGGGTTCCAACCACCAGCAACTGACGCCGCTGCATCTGGCGAAATGCCTGCTCGACGACAAGGAAGGCTTGGCGGCGAACCTGATCGGGGCCGCCGGCGGCGACGCCAGGAAGGCACTCAATCTGATCGAGGCCGAACTGGACAAGCTGCCCCGCGTCGAAGGCCCCGGCGCCGGCCAGGTGCACCTGGCCGGGGAAACGGCGCGTATGTTCGAACAAGCCGAACAGATCGCCGAAAAATCCAGCGACAGTTTCGTGACGGCGGAAAAACTGCTGCTCGCCATCGTTCTGGCCGAAGGCACAGCGGCGTCGAAGGTTATGAAGGACGCCGGCGTCACGGCCCAGGCGCTGAACAAGGCGATCAACGATTTCCGCCAGGGCAAGACCGCCGACAGCCGCAGCGCCGAGGACAATTACGACGCGCTCAAGAAATACGCCCGCGACCTGACCGATGCCGCCGCCGAGGGCAAAATCGACCCCGTGATCGGCCGCGACGAGGAAATTCGCCGCACCATCCAGGTTTTGTCGCGGCGCACCAAGAACAACCCCGTCCTGATCGGTGAGCCGGGCGTCGGCAAGACCGCCATCATCGAAGGTCTGGCCATGCGCATCGTCGGCGGCGACGTGCCGGAAAACCTCAAGACCAAACGCCTGATGGCGCTCGATTTGGGCGCGCTGGTGGCCGGCGCCAAGTTTCGCGGAGAATTCGAGGAACGCCTGAAGGCTGTGTTGTCGGAAGTCACCGCGTCCGACGGCGAAGTCATTTTGTTCATCGACGAGATGCACACCATCGTCGGCGCGGGCGCTGCGGAAGGCTCCATGGATGCGTCGAACCTGTTGAAACCGGCGCTGGCGCGGGGCGAGTTGCATTGCGTGGGCGCGACGACGCTGGACGAATACCGCAAGCACGTGGAAAAGGACGCGGCGCTGGCGCGGCGGTTCCAACCGGTGTTCGTATCCGAGCCCAATGTGGAAGACACCATTTCCATCCTGCGCGGCATCAAGGAAAAGTACGAACTGCACCACGGGGTGCGGATTCAGGATTCGTCGCTGGTCTCGGCGGCGACGCTGTCGAACCGTTACATCGCCGACCGCTTTTTACCCGACAAGGCCATCGACCTGATGGACGAGGCTGCGTCCCGGCTTCGCATGGAGGTGGATTCCAAGCCCGAGGAAATCGACGAGCTGGATCGCCGCATCATCCAGATGAAGATCGAGCGCGAGGCTCTCAAGAAGGAAAGCGACAAGGCGTCGAAAGACCGGCTGAAGACGCTGGAGGGTGATCTCGTCGGGCTGGAAAAGGAATCGGCGAAGCTGACCAAACAGTGGGAATCCGAAAAAGGCGCGTTGGCGGATTCGACCAAGGTCCGGGAAGAACTGGACCGCGCCCGCATCGCCCACGAACGCGCCCTTCGCGAAGGCAAGCTGGAGGAGGCCGGCGAGCTGCAATACGACCTGATCCCCCGCCTGGAAGCCGAAATCGCCAAGGCCGACAACGCCGACCGTAAAGACGCAGACCTGATGGTCGAAGAGGCGGTGACGCCGGAGCACATCGCACACATCGTGTCGCGCTGGACCGGCATCCCCGTCGACAAGATGCTGGAAGGCGAGCGCGAAAAGCTGTTGCGCATGGAAGAAAGCCTGCGCCGCCGCATCATCGGACAGGAAGAGGCGCTCACCGCCGTCTCCGACGCCGTGCGCCGGGCCAGGGCGGGATTGCAGGACACCTCGCGCCCGACCGGGTCGTTCATGTTCCTAGGCCCCACCGGCGTCGGCAAGACGGAACTGTGCAAGGCGCTGGCGGAATTCCTGTTCGACGACGAGCAGGCCATCTGCCGCATCGACATGTCCGAATACATGGAAAAACACGCCGTCTCGCGGCTGATCGGCGCACCGCCGGGCTATGTCGGTTATGACGAAGGCGGCGCGCTGACCGAGGCCGTCCGGCGCAGGCCCTATCAACTGGTGTTGTTCGACGAGATCGAAAAGGCCCATCCGGATGTCTTTAACGTGTTGTTGCAGGTGCTCGACGACGGGCGGCTGACCGACGGCCAGGGCCGCACGGTGGATTTCCGCAACACGCTGATCATCATGACGTCCAACCTCGGCGGCGATATCCTGGGGAGCCAGGAGGAAGGCCACGATTCTGGCGAGGTGCGGGGCGAGGTGATGGAGATCGTCAAGACCGCGTTCCGGCCCGAATTCCTCAACCGCATGGATGAAATCATCCTCTTCCACCGGCTGTTCCGCGAACACATGGACGCCATCGTCGATATCCAGTTGGGCCACCTGCGGGCTTTGTTGGAGGACCGCGGCCTGACCCTGAAGCTGGACAAGGCGGCCAAGGCGTGGCTGGCGGATGCCGGCTATGATCCGGTCTATGGCGCCCGGCCCTTGCGGCGCGTCATCCAGAAGGCGCTGCAAAACCCGCTGGCGTCGCTCATTTTGGAAGGCACGGTCAATGATGGCGATGAGGTCAAAGTGTCGGCCGGCTCCGACGGCCTGACCATCAACGGCGTCAAGGCGGAAGCGGCTTAGGGGCGCTGGGTCAAATGAAAGAAGTCAGGGTTTAGGAATTAAGGTGAATTACTACAGATTAGGCGTTTTCTCGAATATTTTGTTTTGGTTCTCGTTCGTTCTCATCGCGTACTTTCTTCTTGCGGCCTATGATTTGCTGGATTTTCGGTACACGCAGCGTGAATGGTGGGATGAAATCTACAATATATCGTCCGGCTTATTGGGGGGCGCGCTTATATCATTCTTGTTCTACTTTCTTGTCGTCTTCATACCGGAACAGAAGAAACGCCACATCATCAAAACTAACCTGAGAAAAATGTATGCGAACGTGAAGCGCGACATTCTGTATCAGGTCATATTTGCCAGCCAGAAAGGCGGGCGGGCCGATCTTTCAGCCGACAGCGAGACAGTAGAACGGCTTCTGATGGTTGATGGCTTCAAGAACGCTTTCATGAGCGGTAGGGAAGGCGATGAAGGCTTTTATGCATTTCGAAATTACATAGGTGATGATGTTCCCGAATACCGAGAAATCATTCTGAACCTAGAGGTTCTGTCCAAGCAAATTGACTTTGTCCTTCACAATTACCCAATTACAGACGTGAAAGTCTTTGACTTTTTTAAGCGCTTGGAAGTGTTCCTCATGCGTTTGACAAAGATCGGTCCTGGATATGAAGAAGAAAAAGTTCTTTCAAATTTTATATGGGAGATTTTTGGAGGCTGGGATTGGGTCGAAGGTGATCGGGGCTATGATATTATCGAGAAGATGATTGAAGACATTTAGATGAAACTCAAATTTGATCCCACACTCGAAAACATATCGGGGGCAGATCTTGTGTATTGTTTTTTTGCGCAACCGCTACCTGGGGAAGCCCAGCCCTTGATCTCGACAAGGCTCCGACGACGATGAGGTCAAGGTTTTCGCCGGAGCCGACGGCCTGACCATCAACGGCGTCAAGGCGGAAGCGGCCTAGAAGCCCGCACCGGAGTCGCTCAGATAACCGCTTCCGTCGGCCAGATGTAGTGGTGAGACAGCTCTTCGCGGAACAGCACATCGACGATGAAGTCCGCGGCCAGGCGTTCGTTCAGTTCGGTGTGCGCCTTTTCCCAGCCGTTTTTGGCGATCCGCCGCCGCCCGTCTTCGTTTTCCAGGAAGTAGGCGATCTTGTCGATGAGATCGTCGTTGGATTTGAAAAAGACCATCTCGTCTTCGGTGAACAATTTGTCCAGATGGTATTTTTCGTGGGTAAAGGCCAGAACGCCGTTGCCGGTGAGTTGCGCGACCCGGTCCGATGAATAGATGTACAGGTCTTCCGGCTTGGCGAGGTTGTGCGGTCCTTCGCGTTCCCTGGAAAGGTTGAGGCCGCATTTGCTCCGTGCCATGGCCTTCATGTAATCCGCGCCCCACAGGCCGCCGGTTTCATTATCCACGTGCCGGGAAAAATGAATGCCGGGCAGGCGTTCGTCGATCAGGTCCATGACCGCCTTGCGCGGGTCGCCGCCTTCCGCGTCGAACGAACCACAGGCGAAGATCAGATCGATGTCGCAATCCGCATCGAAGGCGCGGCCGGTTTCCATGGAGGAATCGACAATGTTGGGAATGAAATAGGTGGGCCGACCGCCGGAAACTTTCTTCAGGCCTTCGCCCGCCGTGGTCATGAAGGTGGCGTCCATCAGCGAGCTTTTGGTGTTGATCCGCCGGACGTTGCCGGGGATGAAGAGCGAATCAACCGAGACCTGGGCGAGTTTGATTTCAGGATGGATGTCCTTGATCTGCCTCAGGGTGCCCGTGCGGATCACGTCGGCATGAATAAAAATAATAAGGTCCGGCTGGAATACGGCGACATGTTGCAGGAATTTATCGTTGGCGCCGCCCACGCCTAGCTTGCGCATCCGAAAAACATTGCTCAGCCGGGACGTGTCCCGGTCGAGATAGCGGAGCACCATGTGGTTGTCCCGGGTGAAACCGTTGGCCAGTTTATTGGCGTAATCGTAATACCGCGGCGCGAAATTCTTCATCTGATTGCCGCCGGCGATCATTACCCGCATGGTGGGTCTTCCTTGAATACATTAGGAAAGGAAAAAAGGGCTAAAAAGGAGTTTATAGCGCCTGACCGTATTTTAGCACTCAAAAAAAGCCCGGCCATCAACGGCGTCAGGGCCCTGGCGACTTAGGCGTTCAAGACCCGCAACCGGCCTTCGAGAAATAGTCCGCCAGACGGCCGAGGTCCCGGTCGTTCATGTTTTTTGCCAGTACTGACATGAAATAGTGATAGCGCGTCGACGGCGTGCGCTTCGCCGCCTGGTCCTTTCCGGCCTGCCGGAAGGTCTTTAGTTGTTCCAGCAGGTAGGTTTTCTTCTGCCCCGCCAGATTGGGGACTTCGGGAAAAACGCCGCTGCCGTCGACGCCGTGGCATTCGACGCAGCGGGCCGCGATATCCGGCCGGCGCCGGAGGGGGGGGTGCCCTTCATCGTCCGGGCAGGCGTCGAGGCTGGTGAAATGGGCGGTCAGGTTCCAGACGTCGTCTTCGCTGAGATTTTCCGCACGCGGCGTCATGGTTTGACTGTGCCGCCGTCCGGTCCCGAGAGTTTCCCCGGCCTTCGGGGAGCCGGTGCGGAATTCCTTCAGTTGACGGATCAGGTAGAGCGCGCTTTGCCCCGCGAGGTCGGGGTACCGACGGTGGGTGGAAAAGCCCCCTTCGCCATGACAGTTGTTGCAGCCCAGTTTTTGCGCCAGGCGCTTGCCGGCGTCGGCGCTTTGCTGGCGCAGGGTTCCGGCTTGTCCCTCCGATGGGCGGCCCGCTTCCTTTGTTTTCGCGTCCGCCTGATCTGCCAGACAGCGCAAGACGGCGAGACGGGCGGCGACGTTATCGATGTAGGCGTCCAGTTCCTTGCCTCCCAGGACCTTGCGTTTTCCCTTGTCGGTCTGGGAGCGGATCACGGCGCGGGAGCGCTTTGCCCGGATGGAAATCAGTTTGGTAAGGTTCTTTTCCCAGCCCCGGATATAAGCCTGCCAGTCGCCGCCGTGACGCCGAACGACCAGCTCTTCGACGGATTGGTGCGTCAGGTTTTCCCACCAGACGACCTTTGGGAATGGATCGCAGGCATCCTCTCCTGCCCCTCCTGCGGCCACGGCGCTCCCGGCCGTGCCGAACAGGACCGCCGGTACAAGACCGGTCAACAGAACGGCAATTGCCGCCGTAGCGGCCTGTGCCTTGAATTGGGCCATAAGTAAGGCTCCTGTCTGGTCATCAGACGGCAGCGGCTTAGTGGCGGGGTTTATCCCCCGCGTCGGCCACCTTGCGTTCCGGCGTCAGCCCGGCGAAACGGTCTTCTATTAATGTGCGGTGGCTGAGGAAGCTTTCAAGGGCCTTGCCCTTCAGCTTGCGCCCGGACGGCATTTTCACCCGCATCGGATTTGTCCGCAGTCCGCCGACGAGAATTTCATAGTGCAGGTGCGGGCCGGTCGACCGCCCGGTGGTGCCGACGTAGCCGATGATCTGGCCCTGCTTGACCCGTTTGCCCCGGCCGGCGCTTTTGTGAATGCGGCGCATGTGGGCGTAGGCGGTGGAATAGCGGTTGTTGTGGCGGATCTTGACGTAGTTGCCGTAGGCCCCGTTGCGACCGGATTTGATAATGGTGCCGTTGCCAGCGGCGTAGATGGGCGTGCCGCGGGGCGCCGCGAAATCCACGCCGCGGTGCATCTTGTTGTATTTCAGGATCGGATGGCGGCGTTTGCCGAAGCCCGACGACAGGCGCGCGCCGTCGATGGGGGTGCGCATCAACGCCTTGCGGGCGGAGCGGCCTTTGTCGTCGAAGTAGTCATCCGTTGCGTCGCCGGTGACATGGCGGTAAATGGCGTAGCGTTTCCCCGACAACATCAGCTGGGCGAACTGGATGTTGCCCGAATGCACCTGGTTGCCGTGTTCGTCGTAAAGCCGCTCGAACATGACCTTAAAGCCGTCGCCGGCGCGGATGTCGCGCTGGAAGTCGACGTCCCAGGAATAGGCGCGGATCAGCTCCACCAGCACCCGGTCGGGTATGCCGGCCCTGCGCCCGGACAGGTAGAGGCTGGACTGGATCGTTCCTTCGGCGCGGGCGAGGACGCGATTGAGGGTCTTTTCGATTTTAGACGCTGTGAAGCGGCCATCGGACTCCCGGCTTACGGTGACCAGGGTTTCATAGCCGGGCTCGATCTCCAGGCCAGAGAAGCGGCCCAGCGACGGGTCGAGGGCATCGGGGGAGTCTGCGGCGGGCGGCTGGAACAGGACGAAGATGGTGTCGTTCTTTTTGATGCGGCGGGGATTGAAATGTTTCGCCAGGGCGGAAATTGCGGCCTGGGTTTCTGAATTGGAAACCCCGGCTTCGGTCATCAGTCCGGCCAGGGTGTCGCCGCGCCCGATGCGCAAGGGGATGCGGAGCGTTCCGGGCAGGGCGGCGTCAGCTTCGCTGTCTTCCAGCGGCTGGGCGGTGCGCAGCGTCGTCAGGGTCGCCGCCGCCGACGGGTTGCCGAGCGAAATCGGCGCCAGCGCCAGCGTACCGCTGTTCGGGCTTTGGCCGTCCGGTAGATCAAGCATGAAGCCCGCAGAAGCGGTGATGCCGACCAACAGGCCGGCTGCGGACAGGAGTCCCTTCAAGAGCATGCGGTCTTCTCCCGCGTTTATTATTTCCTCATGGGCCCCGGATTTAGACATGTTTTCGAGGCCGTCCGATGTCTTCTTTCAGATTTCACCAACGGAATCAAGGGTATGTCGGCAACCCTTAAGAAATCGTTGCGTTTTTTCGCCCACATTCAGGGGAATCCAGTAACATGCCGCTGTGTCGAAAAGGAGGCGGGCTTGTGGAAAACCGGGGACAAACGGAGCGGACAGAGACGAATGGCAT
>JACNJX010000109.1 GCA_014382345.1 Alphaproteobacteria bacterium | reverse complement strand
CAACGATTCCATCTACCTTTCCCGGTAATTCCGTGACGGCAGGAAACCTGTTTTCCAAACGTCCGAAGGCCCATTGCCCGAACGGCACCACCGCCAGCACAAGGAAAGCCACGGCGGTAAAACCGACAAGCCGCCGGCCCAGTGACCGCCAGCGGGTCCACAAAAGTCCCGCGCCAAGGACAAGAAGGAGCAAAAGAAGGTTGCCCGGATTGACCAGGGTCCAGAGAATTTTAGAAAGCGCAAAAAACATGCATCGGTGATACCCCGAAGCCCCATCTCAGGCAACGCCGTAAAGGAATCCGGCTATTCCGACCCGATACGGGGTGATCCATCCTCCGTTCCCGGCCCGAAGGCCTTGTCGAGGATTTGCGTGGAGTTTTCCGCAAGGACAATGGATTGGCTGATCTGATCCAGAATCTTGACGTTGTTTTGCAGGACTTGCTGCGCCTCGGGCCTCATGTCATCGCTGATCTTGGTGCACCGGATCAGGATATCGTTTCTGATTACGCGCAGGATATCCTCGAGTTTTGAGCCATCCGGATTGGTGTCCGAGACAAGAAAGTGGGTCATTATTTGTCCTCCAGCAATAGAACGAGAGAAATCGGATTTTACGCCACCCGAAGTCCCCAGTGTGTTTCAACACCTCGAATTTTGTTCCAACACCCCGGTCAGGTTGACGACTTCCTTTTGGGGTATGTATAAAGGCATACAAGGTTACTTTAGTCATTATTCCGTCATGCATTTCTGACTGTGGCAACCGGAATCTTAATTAACCTGACAGGGAGCCATACTATGTTGGGAACAGAAACAAACAAATCCTTGGATTCCGAGACTGTTGAACGCACTGGTGAAGACCGTCGCACAGGCGATGACCGCCGCGGCGATGACAAGGGCCGCGAGGAAGGCGAACGGCGCGATAAAACCACAGAAGGACGCCGTGCCTGGGTCGCCAGGCGGCAAGCTGCCGATTGGCGGGAAAAGGAAAAACCCTAGAGTTTAATATCCTTTTCCAACCACCACAGAGTGCCGCCTTCTTTCGCAAAACCTCATTTAGGTGTATACATTTATTTAATTCCAACTAAGCCCTCAGGACTTTTGATTCCGCGCAAATTTTTTGGTTGCGTGTTTACGCCTAGAAATACTTAACTATTTTAGTAGGTTACCGGACTTTCCCGTTTCCTCTTGCGAAGCCGTGAATTATTTTGAAACACTTTGCAACATATTGAAATTTTACCGTGCAACCTTTGACATAAAACACAGGCATTATGCCTGACTGAAATCATGTATTACCCGACTGGGCACTTTGCTCACTGCAGAATAACACCTGAAGAAGAAAGCGGAGACAACAAGTTATGGATCAATCAAACCTCGCCGAAGCGGTAGACGTTGCCGCCCCCGCAGCTGACACCGCTGGCGGAATTGATGCGCAAACCTACAGCCATCTGATCGACAACCTTCCGGCCAACGTGATGCTTTGCGACCCGGCAACCTTCAACATCACCTATGCCAACAAAACCAGCATCACCACGTTGCGCGAAATTCAGGACCTGCTGCCGCAGGGCGTGACCGCCGACAACATCGTCGGCCAGTGTATCGACGTCTTTCACAAGAACCCGAGCCACCAGCGCCAGATGCTGTCCAACCCGGCCAACCTGCCGCACATGGCGATCATCCGCCTTGGGCCGCACCTTCTGGAACTCAACATCTCGGGCCTGACCAACGCACAGGGTGGGCTTGATCACCTGTTGCTGTCGTGGACCATCGTTACCGAGCGTGAAAACCTCAAGCAGATGGTCGACGCCATGCCCATCAACATCATGATGTGCAATCCTCAAACCCTTGAGGTCACCTACATCAATCAGACGTCCATCAACACGCTGAAATCTGTCGAACATCTTCTTCCCTGCAAAGCCGAGGAAGTCATGGGCTGCTGCATCGATATCTTCCACAAGAACCCGAGCCACCAGCGCCAGATGCTGGGCGACGCCAACAACCTGCCGCACAAGGCGAAGATTCAGCTGGGCGACGAAACGCTGTCGCTCGACGTCAGCGCCATTATCGACAGCACCGGCTATTACGTCGGCGCCATGGTCGCCTGGAACGTCATCACCGCCCAGGTGGCAATGGCTAGCAACGTCAAGGAAGTAACCTCCATCGTTGCCTCCGCTTCAACCGAGCTGCAAAACACGGCCCAGGGTATGTCTGCCACGGCGGAGCAAACCTCGCAGCAGTCCGGTGCCGTAGCCGCGGCCGCAGAACAGGCATCGGCCAACGTGCAGACGGTGGCATCGGCTGCCGAAGAACTGTCGGCCTCTATTGAAGAGGTCGGTCGTCAGGTCAAGGAATCGTCCGCCATCGCCCAAAGTGCGGCGCATGAGGCCGAACAGACCAACGCCTCGGTCGAAGAACTGGCCGAAGCCGCCGAAAAAATTGGCGAAGTTGTTGAGCTGATCAGCGACATCGCCGCCCAGACCAACCTGCTGGCCCTGAACGCCACCATCGAGGCGGCACGGGCCGGTGATGCCGGCAAGGGATTTGCCGTCGTCGCCAACGAGGTCAAATCTTTGGCCAGCCAGACGGCAAAGGCGACCGGCGACATCTCGTCTCAGATTTCGGCGATCCAGTCCGCCACCGGCAATGCGGTGTCGGCGATCCGGGGCATCGGCGAGACCATCAACAAGGTCAACGAGATTGCCAGCACCATCGCGTCGGCGGTCGAGGAACAGGGCGCGGCAACGACGGAAATTGCACGCAACGTACAGGAAGCCTCCACCGGCACGCAGGAAGTGTCGTCCAATATCGTCGAGGTCCAGAAGGCGGCCGCCGAAACCGGCGAATCGTCCAATCAGGTTCTCGAAGCAGCGGCCGAACTGTCCAGGCAGTCGGAAAAACTGCAAGCAGAAATCGAATCCTTCATGAACGATGATTAAGTCGAAGGCTTCTTAATCTCCGCTTTGAAAGCGGGCCGTGGCCGAAAGGCTGCGGCCCGTTTTTCTTTTCGGGCCAGGATTCAGTTACAAACTGGGAACAGCCGCAAAAGGGCCGATCAACCCCGGCGCAATTCCTGAATAATTTCGGCCAGAATGGACACCGCGATTTCCGCCGGGGACGCCGAGCCGATATCGAGGCCGACGGGGCCGTGCAGGCGGGCAATATCTCTTGGCTCCACGCCGCGTTCTTCCAGACGTTTGTTGCGTTTTTCCTGGGTGCGCAGGCTGCCCAACGCGCCGACATAAAAGGCCGGTGACATCAGCGCCGCCTGCAGGACCGGATCATCGATTTTCGGATCATGGGTCAACACGACAACGGCGGTGTGGTCATTGACGGCAAGGTCCAGGAGCGCTTCGTCCGGCCAGTCCGTTCTGAGTTCCACGTCCGGGAAGCGCTCAGGCGTAGCAAAAGCCTCGCGCGGGTCCACGACGACAACCTCAAAACCGGCCATCCGGGCCATCGGGACAAGGGTCTGGGCGATGTGCACGGCGCCGACGATAATCAGGCGTTTGGGCGGCGTAAGGGCCTCGATGAAGAACGCCTCATCGCCGTCCTCAAAAACACCACTGCGGTTCTCGCGGGCCGCTGCGCCCGCCGCCTCGCTCAATTCAGGGGAAACGTCCAGGGAACCGCTTTTTTCCCCCGCCCCGATCAGCACCGATGCGCCGTCACTGATCCGCGTCACCAGGGCGGAGGATTGACCTTCCCCAGCCCGTTTGCGGGCCGCCCGGTACAGAGCCGCATCGTTCTCCACGCGTCGCACCAGAACCCGGATTTCGCCACCACAGGCCAACCCGACCTCCCACGCCATGTCACCGGTAACGCCGAATTCCGAAACGGCCGGCGGCGCGCCGTTGATCGCCTCCATGGCCTCATGGACAACGGCAGATTCCACGCACCCTGCAGAGACGGAACCGATAATGGCCCCGTCGTCGCGGATAGCCAGGTGGCTTCCGGGCGGACAGGGCGACGATCCCCATGTCGAAATAACCGTCGCCAGGGCCGCCGTGTGGCCCTGATCCAGCCATTCGATCAATGCGCCGATAACATCTGTTTGCGGAGACGGGACAGACAAGGGAGACATTTCAGTACTCATTTCAAAAGCAGATATGTGGCCAGGGCAATACCGGCAGCAATGGCAATCCACAATCCCTTACCCGGAATGCCTTTTTGGAACGCGAAGGCAGGGGCGAATTCCGCCACTTCTTCGCCATGGGATTCAGGTGGGGCCTCGCCGGATGTCCGAGCAACGACGATCGCCTCGAATTCCTTAAAGAACTTCCCCGCCAGGTTTTTCGAGGTCGATTCGATCAACCGCCCGCCCAATTGCGCGATCTTGCCGCCCACGTCGGCGCTGACTTCATAGGACAGGACCGTTTCGCCGCCGTCTTCGGTAAGGTGCACCTTGGCCGAGCCCTTGGCGAATCCGGCGGGACCGGCCTTGCCTTCGCCGGATATTGTATAGCTTTCGGGTGCTGCGATATCGGACAGGGTCACCTCACCCTGAAACCTGGCCTTGATGGGGCCGATCTTGGAAACCACGGTCGCCTTAAAGGCGTTTTCGGAGATTTGCTCGAGACTCTCACACCCCGGAATGGCGGCGGCCAGAACTTCCGGATCGTTCAGGGCCGCGAACACGGCCTCACGCGGAGCCGGAATCCTGAATTCTTCTTTGAGCTCCATCGCCATTTGCCTTTCTTGGTCTTGATTATGGGCCGTTTTAGTCTAGCGTCCCGTTGATTTGGTTGATGGGAAGCCAAAGATCAAGCGTATTGTATACAAAAAATTCCCTCAAGCTCGCCTTCAAGATTTTGGCAAATCATCCGGCGTATCCACATCGAAAAAAATTTCCGGCGTATCCACCTCGACCGTTTCAATATGACCAGACAAGCGTTGCAACAGATCGCGCCCGCCCCGGTCACCTTGAACGGCGGCAAGATCGGCAAAAAACCGCCGGGGCCACAGCACCGGGTTTCCCCGCCGCCCGCCGTGGACGGGAACGCATATTGTCTCCCCTCCTCCTGTCTCAAATCGATCCACCAGTTTATCGATAATAGCGGCGGATACCCGGGGCATATCACCCAAAACAATCACCGCGCCAGTGCAGTCTTGCGGTACGGCCTCGATACCGGCCTTCAGCGATGTGCTTAGACCCTCGGGATAATCCGGATTATCGGCAAAACCAACATCCAGCCCCGACAGAACGGCCCGGACACGCCCCCCTTCAAAACCGGTAACGACGACAACCGGACCCGCGCCGGCCTCCAAGGCCGCGGTAACGGCGGAGCGGATAATGGGCCGGCCATGCACGTTCGCCAGCAGCTTGTTCTCATCGCCCATGCGCCGGGAAGCGCCGGCAGCAAGGACCACGGCGCAGACGCCGCCGCTTCGGTTTTTTTTACCCGGATTCATGAGGTTTCCTATGGATTATCTGTAAAAAATTATTCCGCATCAGGCTTCAAGGATGGCTTTCCAAAGCCGGGCTTCTATGGTTCTGTGTCGGCTCGGAAAATCCAAAAATAACGATCAGAAAAAGATCCATTAAAGAATATTGGGACCTGGAAACTAAACGATCATGCCAAAAATCACACTGACAGTGAACAACGAACCGGTCACCCGGGACGTCGAAGCCCGCACGTTGCTTTCGGAACTGATCCGCGAGGAACTGAAACTGACCGGCACCCACATCGGCTGCGATACCAGCCAATGCGGCGCGTGCACGGTTCAGGTAAACGGCCAGCCGGTCAAGAGCTGTTCCATGCTGGCGGTGCAAGCCAACGGCGCCGATGTCCTGACCATTGAGGGCCACGGCGATGGTGAGACCCTGACGCCCCTGCAAAACGCCCTGCATGAGCATCATGGCCTGCAATGCGGATTTTGCACGCCGGGCATGGTGTTGACGGCGGACGCCCTGCTCCGGGACAATCCGGACCCGTCGGAAGAAGACATCCGGCACGAGCTGGAAGGCAACATCTGCCGGTGCACCGGGTACCAGAACATCGTCGAGGCCGTGCTGGCCGCGGCCAAGACCATGCGGGGTTGAGCCATGCAGGATTTTTCATTTAAAAAACCCGACTCCCTGGATGCCGCCGTTGCCGCCCTGGAAGCCCAGGAAGACGGCATTTATCTGGCTGGCGGCCAGACCATCCTTCCGGTCATGAAATTCGGACTGGCGGAACCGACAGGCGTGGTCGATCTATCCGGCATCGCCGATCTCGTTAAAATCGAGGTCACGGACAAGGTGGTTTCCATCGGTGCGATGACGACCCATGCCGCCGTCGCGGCATCCGTAGACATCCGCCGCGCGCTGCCGGGACTGGCCGATCTGGCCGGGCTGATCGGCGACCCCCAGGTTCGCAACCGCGGAACCCTTGGTGGGTCGATCGCCAACAATGATCCGTCCGCAGACTATCCTGCCGCCGTGCTCGCCCTGAATGCCACCGTCGTCACCAACCGGCGCGAAATTACCGCCGATGACTTCTTCGTCGACATGTTCGAAACGGCGCTCGAAGATGGCGAAATCATCACCCGGGTCGATTTCCCCATCACCGATTGCGCGGCCTATGCGAAATTCGCCAATCCGGCGTCGCGCTACGCGGTGGCCGGTGTTTTCGTCGCCAAAAGGAACGCCAAGACGGACGGGGGCGTCCGTGTCGCCGTAACAGGCGCCGGGCCGGTCGTGTTCCGTGTCCCCGACATGGAAGCGGCACTCGACGGGGACTTTTCCCCGGACGCCATCAAGAACATCTCCGTTCCCGCGGATGGCCTCAACAACGACATCCATGCATCGGCTGAATACCGCAGCCACCTGATCGGCGTCATGGCCGAACGCGCAATAAAAACAGCAAAAGAGACCAATAATAAAGGGGGGGGAGCGCAATGACAAACGTATCCATCGGCCAATCGGTCCGGCGCGCGGAAGATCACCGCTTCCTCACCGGCCAGGGCAACTACATCGACGACATCAACCTGGACGGCCAGGCCCACGCCGCCGTGCTGCGCTCGGACCACGCCCATGCCCGCATCAACGCCATCGACACGTCAGAGGCGGAAGCCCTGGACGGCGTCCTGCTGGTCATCACCGGGCGCGACTGGATCGCCGAAGGCATGAGCACCATGCCGACAAAAACCGCCGTCCGTAAAGGCCGGAACGACACCGACCTGAAGGAGCCGCCGCGCCATTGCCTGGCCATCGACATTGCGCGCTACGCCGGCGAGCCGGTCGTCTTCGTTGTCGCGGAAACTCAGGAAATCGCCGACAACGCCCTGGCGCTGATCGAGGTCGATTACGTGCCGCTCGATGCCGTCGTCGACCCGGTCCGGGCCTTGGCGCCGGATGCGCCGCAGCTTTGGGACGACATCCCGAACAACCTCAGCATCGACTTCGAACTGGGCGATGCGGACGGCACCGAACAAGCCATGCGCGATGCCGACCATGTGGTCACCCTGGACATTCTGAACAACCGGGTGACGGCGGTGTCCATCGAAACCCGTGGCTGCATCGGCAGCTATGATCCGGACACGGATATTTACACGCTCTACAATTCGACCCAGAACGTGCACGCCAACCGCGACACCTTCGCCGATGTGCTGGGCGTCGAAAAAGATAAACTGCACCACATCGCGCCCGATGTCGGCGGTGGTTTCGGCGTCAAGAACAGCGCCTACCCGGAACCGCCGATGGTGCTGTATGCGGCGAAAAAGCTGGGCCGTCCGGTGAAGTGGATCAACAACCGCTCGGACAGCTTCCTATCCGACACCCACGGCCGGGGACAGACCAGCCGCGTCAGTCTGGCGCTGGACAAGGACGGAAAATTCCTGGCCCTGCGCACCGATACCGTCGGCGGTATCGGCGCCTACTGCTGGACTATCGGACCGTTCACGCCGACCGGCGGCTCGGCCCGCACCCAGGGCGGCCCCTACGCCTTTCCGGCGATGTATTACCGCGGCCGCGCCGTGTTCACCAACACAGCCCCCATGGACCCTTATCGCGGCGCCGGGCGCCCGGAAGCCACCTTCCAGACCGAACGCATCATCGAATACGCGGCCCGCAAGTTAGGGTTCGCCCCGGTGGAACTGCGCCGTAAGAACCTGATGAGCCCGGACGCCCTGCCCCACAAGACACCGATGGGACTGGATATCGATTCCGGGGATTTCCCGCACCTGTTCGAACGAACCCTGGAAATGGCGAAACCCGATACCTTCGCCGCCCAGGCGGACAAGGCGAAACAGGCCGGCCGCCGGTTCGGCTTCGCCATCACGCCTTACCTGGAATGCACCGGCGGCGGCCCGAAGGAATATGCCGGGGTGACGTTCGCTGCGGACGGTTCCGTAAGCCTGGCCGTCGGCAGCCAATCCACCGGCATGGGACACGAAACGGCCCTGCCGCAGTTGCTGGCGGCACGTCTTGGGATCGACTTCGAGCGCATCCAATTCATCCAGGCCGACACCGACGCCACGCCCATCGGCGGCGGCCACGGCGGCTCGCGCGGCATGGAGGTCGGCGGCAATGCCGTTGCCCAAGCCGCCGATGAGATCATCGGAAAAGCCACCCCCCTGGCCGCCCACCTGTTGCAATCGGAGACGGACAGGGTCGCCTTCAAGGACGGCGTTTTCAGTGATGAAAATTCCGGCGCGTCAATTTCCATGACCGAGGTCATCGAGGCGTCGTTCGATGCCGAGCGCCTGCCCGAAGACTTGGTGGCGGAGGGGGACGCCGGCGCGCTCGACACCGGCAGCACCTTCGAGCGCGGCGTCATCTCCATCCCTAACGGGTGCCATGCCTGCGCCGTCGAGGTCGATCCGGAAACCGGCGTCATTACCATCACCGGCTATTGGGTGATGGACGACTTCGGCACCATTATCAACCCGATGCTGGCCGACGGCCAGGTCATGGGCGGCGTCGCCCAGGGCATCGGCCAGGTCATCAGCGAAAACATCATCTATGACGACAGCGGCCAACTGCTTACCGGCTCGCTGATGGACTACGGCCTGCCCCGTGCCGACATGGTGCCAATGATGGAGATCGACTATTTCGAGGGTGCGCCGACGAAAAAGAACCCGCTTGGCGTCAAGGGCGCCGGAGAGGCCGGGTGCGTCGGCGCACTGCCCGCCGTCACCAACGCCGTCCTCGATGCGCTGAAGGATTACGGGGTCTCCCACATCGACATGCCGCTGACACCGGAAAAGGTGTGGCGGGCGATCCAGGACCAGGGCCGCCATGATCCCAAAGGCCTGATGAAGGACGTCGTCTAGAATTCCCCTACGCTCTTTGCCTGCGATGTGCTAACCAACGCCATCGCGGTCCGGATGGGTGCCTGAGTGGTTGAAAGGACCGGTCTTGAAAACCGGCAAGGGTTAACGCCCTTCGTGGGTTCGAATCCCACCCCATCCGCCA
>JACNJX010000112.1:23889-41579 GCA_014382345.1 Alphaproteobacteria bacterium | reverse complement strand
TGGCGGAGAGAGAGGGATTCGAACCCTCGATACGGTTGCCCGTATACTGATTTAGCAAACCAGCGCCTTCAGCCACTCGGCCACCTCTCCGTCGAATTGGGCAAACTACATAGACGCCCGCCACCGATGAGGCAAGGCCCCTATTCGCTGTCTGCGCCTGGTACGTCCCGCTCGCCAGTAAATGTCTTGTTGCGCGCCAACCCCGGAACCTCGACTTCGCCTTCGAGCGGCTTGGCGATGTTCCAGGATACGATGCCCCCGGTCAGGCGTTTCAGGCCGTCGAGGGTAATCGAAACCGCGCATTGCGGATCGCCGGCGAAGGCAATCAGCGTCTCAAACCGCTTCAGGGAACGATCAAGCACCGCCGGAATTTCGTGCCGCCAGCCCGCCGGCGGCAGGCAGTCGGCGGTGTAGCCGGTCAGACCCCGGACCTCGGCGTCGGTGGCTTCACGCACGTCGCCTTGCAAAAACAACGCCGGTCCCAGATTTTCCTCGACCACGGCATGGTCGCCTGCGGCAATCACCAGGACCATCTGTTTGCCGATGGCATAGATCCGGGCCACGGCGACGGCGCCCCCGGCGGCATCCATCATCCGGGCCAGAACGGCGGCACCTTCGGCCGGTTCATCCAGTTCGGCCACCTGATCGTCCAGTCCGGCGTCGCGCAACGCCTGGCGTACGTTTTCAACCGGCTTGGTATCGGATATTCCCATCATCGCCTCCGGGGGTTCGGGGGTTCGGGGCGCGCCCTATTCGTTATAAAAAGGCACCGCCATGCCTTTTTCCACCGCCGGGCGCTTGGAGATTTCATCATACCACCGTTTGACGTTGGGGTAGTCCTCCAAGTTCACCTGATGGCGGTTGTTGCGCTGGACCCAAGGATACGTGGCGATATCGGCGATGGTGTAAGCATCCCCGGCCAGATAAGCCGTCTCGCCCAGGCGCTTGTCCATGACGCCGTACAGGCGCTTGGTTTCCTTGTGATAGCGCTCCTTGGCGAAGGGCACGTCCTCTTTCGGGTTGAACATAAACACATGCGCCTGGCCGAACATCGGCCCGACGCCGGCCATCTGGAACATCAACCACTGCATGGTGACGCAACGCTGGCGCACATCGGACGGCAACAGTTCGCTGCCGGTCTTTTCCGCCAGGTAAATCAGAATGGCGCCGGTCTCGAACACGTCTATCGGCTCGCCACCGGGGCCGTCGGAATCGACGATCGCCGGAATCTTGTTGCTGGGGCTGATTTTCAGGAACGCCGGTTCGTGTTGTTGCCCCTTGCCGATGTTGACCTCGTGCACGTTGTATTCGAGCCCCAACTCTTCCAGCATTATGGAAACCTTGCGCCCATTGGGCGTTCCCCACGTATACAAGTCGATCATTGTTAGTCCTTTGATTTTGTATGATTTTTTACCTAAGCCCCGGATTCCGGATGGCCCTCCAGCCGCCACAATAAGCGAAATCCGGAAATCCGCAAACGCCGAAAAGGGCCGGGATTGGAAATCCAGGGCGGATTTGGGTTAAGATACACCACCAGCGGGAGAACCCGCCGGCGACATATCCAGACAGGAGAAACTGCCCATGATCCGCCCAGCCCTGATTTTTTCCGTTCTGACGGTTGCTTTTACCCTTTTGATGCCGCCATCCGTTTCCATCATCGGACCCGCCACGGCCTCCGCCGATCTGTTGCAATGCATGGAAAGCTGTATTCGCCATGAAGGCGGCAATACCGCTTCCAACAAGGATACCTGCAAGATGCGCTGCGCCAACGTGCCCGCCGTGACCGGCGGCGGCACGCCCGCTAACAAGGATTCCGGAAGCTGCATGTCCACTTACAAGGACTGCAACGAAGCCTGCGGCAGGAACAAAGCCTGCAAACGGATCTGTAAAAAAGCGCTGATGCGCTGCCAATAACCTGCCTGTTTAATTTTTCGGAAACCCTGTGTTACCCTAACAGCGCAACCACTTCTTAATAACCGGCCCGGGAGGGCAGGATGACGGCCAAGACTATCCAGGAAACCAACGTGCTGGTTATCGACGATGATCGCCATATGCGCTCGGTGATCCGCAACGTCCTGTTTGCGCTCGGCGCCAAGGATGTCATCGATGCCTCAGACGGCAAACAGGCCTTGGAGGAAATGAAAACCGTCCGGCCTGATCTCATTCTTTGCGATCTCAAGATGGAGCCCATGGGCGGATTTGAGTTCGTCCATCAGTTGCGCACCGACGCCGACAACCCCAACCGGCTGGTGCCCATTATTATGGTGACGGCTTATGCGGAACTGGAAACCGTCGCCCGGGCCCGCGATACCGGGATCAACGAGTTCATGGCCAAGCCCCTGTCGGCGGCGGCGTTGGAAAAACGCATTCGCAGGGTGCTGGAAGATCCGCGCGGTTTCGTTGAAGCGGAAAATTTCGCCGGACCGGACCGGCGGCGTAACGTTAAGGGGGCCGTTGGCGGACCCGAACGGCGCGAAAAGGATCCGAAGTTTATCGCCTGAAGCCGGCAACAATCCGCCTTTCGTTTATCCTTTTCCTTACGGTTTTTTCAACAACCCGGCGGCGGTGCGGATAGTTTCCTCCATGCTTCTTGAGCTATCGAAATTTTCCCGCGTTTCGGAGGCGTAGGGCGTTTCCGCCAGGATGCGGAAAATCGCCGCCGCCCCTTCATGAAACCCCGGCGTCACGCCCGCATCGGCGAAGGTTTTGGCGATTTCCTCCATTTCCCCGATCCAGCGCCCGGAATCGGCCGGCAGCCTCGGAATCCGGGTTTCCATGACGGCCAGCGCCGGGCCTTGGCTGTATTCGAACTCATCGCGCAGCTCCTTCGACAGGCCTTCCGCCTCCGCCGCCAACAGCACGGCGGTATGCAGCGTCCAGGTGCCTTTGGTCAGCCCGGCGTAGCACATCTTTAAAGCCGATGCCCGGCCCACTTCCGTTCCGATGGCCTTGACCTGAAACCCCTTGCCGTCCAGGGCTTGCATTGGGGCCGTATCCGTACCGGACACGTAAAAGCGGGGACCTGGCCCGGCGCCGTCCGGTTTCAGGCCGATGATCCCGGCATCGATGAACGGCGCGCCGGCGTCCTCGATAACATCGGCGATTTTGCGGACCGTTTCAGGCGAAATGGCGTTGCAGTCCACATAAACCGGTTTGGCCCCGGTTTCTGTCATCGCCCGGGCGACATCCCCGGCCTGGCCCAGGGCGGACGCCGGCGGCAGGATGGAAAGGATCAGCGACGCCGTTTCCACCGCGGCCTCCAGGCTGCCCACATCCCTGAGCCCCGCCGTCTGCGCCAGGGCCTTGGTGCGTACGCTACGCCCGCCCAGACAGGTAATGACATCGTATCCGTGCTGGGCCAGCACCCGGCCCGTGGCGTGGCCCATGTCGCCGGGCATCAGGACGGCAATGGCATCCGTCATGGAAGTATTCTCCCCAAAAAAAATTCACATCTTGTTACATCTCATTCATACCCGCTTTATACGCCTTTCACACCGCCGATCTACAAAGGATCCCACGAATTCAACATTACTGAGTGGGAACCAAATGTCAGATAAAACCGTAATGATCGTCGAAGACGATTTTCTGCATATGAAATTGTTTAACGATATTCTCAAAAATCAGGGCTACCGGACGCTCCGTGCGAACAATGGGGAGGACGCATTGGAAATGGCCCGCGAGCAACACCCGGACCTGATTCTTCTCGACATCCGGCTACCCGTAAAATCCGGCTTCGAAGTGGTCCGGGAACTGAAAGGCGAGATGGTTCTGAAAGACATTCCGGTCATCGCCGTGACCGCCTCGGCGGATTACCAGGATAGAGACGAATACCTGAGCGAAGGGTTCGACGGCTTCCTGAGCAAACCCATCGCCATTCCGAATATGCTGAAAGCCATCGCCGACTTCATGCGCATCGAGCCGTACCTGGTGCATTGAGGCAAGAATTTTTGCAAACCTGGAGGGGGGGGCTCACTCTCCCTCCAGCAAGTTCTATTCCCGTAAATCTTTTACGAAATGATACCGCCGGACCCCGCCGCCGATGGTGCGGTTGCTCATCTCCTCGGCCACTTCTTCGCGGTCCAGCCGATAGCCCTGCGCCTGGTAAAGCCCGAGCGCCGCTTCCTGCATCTCAGACGTGCTGAGCAGGATGCGCGCATAGCCTTCCTCGGCGCAGAAATCCTCGACATGTGACAACAGCCTGACGCCGATGCCCCGGCGCCGATGGCCTGAATTCACATACATGCGCCGCACCTCCGCTTCGTCGTCATTCAGGCGTTCGATGCCGGCCATGCCGACGACCTCTCCGGCCAGATCGGCGACCCAGAACCCGTTGCCGGGCTCCTTCTGGTAATACTCGGGAATGTGCCGGATTTCCTCATCCAGGACGCGCCGAATATAGACTTCGATGGCGTCTGTATTGTCGGGTCCGGCGATGTGCCGGTTCCATTCAATAAAGATGCTTTCAACGCGGTCCTGATCGTCGGGCCGGTAAGGGCGGATGATGAGTGTGTCCATGGTGTGGATTTGCCTGAGCGGTTATTTCGCCAGTTTCTTTCGTAGCAGTTCATTGACCAGTTTCGGATTCGCCTTGCCTTCAGTCGCCTTCATTACCTGGCCGACGAACCAGCCGATGGCTTTTTCGTTACCGCCCCGGAAGTCGGCGACCTGATCCGGGTTGTCGGTGACCACGGCATCGACGGCGGCCTCGATGGCGCCGGTATCGGTGATCTGTTCCAGGCCCTTGTCCTCGACGATCTGTTTCGCGCCGCGGCCGGTTTCGAACATCTCCTCGAACACGTCCTTGGCGATGCGCCCGGAAATGGTATCGTCGGCCATCAGGTCGAGAAGTTCGGACAGTGCGTCGGCCGTTACCGGGCTGTCGGCGATGGAACGTCCGGCCTTGTTCAAGGCCCCGAACAGGTTGCCCGTGACCCAGTTGGCGGCGATCTTGGCGTCGTGACCTTTCGCCACCTGTTCAAAATAGTTCGCCGTTTCCTTGTCTGCCACCAGGACGCCGGCGTCGTAGGCGGTGAGGCCCATGGTGTCGATGAACCGCTGTTTTATGTCGTCGGGCAATTCGGGCAGGGAGGCGCGGATCGCTTCGACCTCGTCTTCCGAAAGCACCACCGGCAGCAGGTCCGGGTCGGGAAAATAGCGGTAGTCGTGGGCGAATTCCTTGCTCCGCATGGATCGGGTTTCGCCGCGCGCCGCATCGAACAGGCGGGTTTCCTGGACGATCTCTTCGTCGGATTCATAGGCCTGAACCTGGCGCGCGGATTCGTGCTCGATGACCTGCATGATGAAGCGCACGGAATTGACGTTCTTGGTTTCGGTCCGGGTGCGAAGTTCGCCGGAGCCCGCCGGGCGCACGGAGACATTGACATCGGCCCGCATCGAGCCTTCTTCCATGTTGCCGTCGCAGGTGCCGAGATAGCGTAAAATGCTGCGCAGCTTGCGGACATACATCCCGGCTTCCTCGGGTGAGCGCAAATCCGGTTTGGAGACGATCTCCATCAGCGCCACGCCGGAGCGGTTGAGGTCGATGAAGGAGCGTTTCGGATCCTGGTCGTGCATCGACTTGCCGGCGTCCTGTTCCATGTGCAGGCGTTCGATGCCGATCTCGCGGGTCGTGCCGTCGGGCATGTCGAGAACCACAATGCCTTCGCCGACAATGGGTTCGGCAAACTGGGAAATTTGATAGCCCTGAGGCAGGTCGGCGTAAAAATAGTTTTTACGCTCGAACACGGAATGCCGGTTGATCTGCGCCTTCAGGCCGAGGCCGGTTTTGACCGCCTGTTCGACGCAATATTCGTTGATCACCGGCAGCATCCCCGGCATGGCGGCGTCGACCAGCGACACCTGCGTGTTCGGCCCGGCGCCGAACGCCGTGGCGGAGCCGGAAAACAGCTTGGCCTGAGAGGTGATCTGGGCATGAACCTCAAGCCCGATGACAACGTCCCAATCACCGCTTTCGCCTTCGATCAGGTAGCTCATGAGCCACCTCCCGGCCCAACACCGGGCTTTGCGTCGAACCCGGCGGCGTCTTCCAGCGCGAAGGCGGCGCGGAACAGGGTCGCTTCGTCGAACGGCTTGGCGATCAGGTGCAGGCCCAGCGGCAGGCCATCGCCGTCCAGCCCGGCCGGCACGGAAATCGCCGGCAGGCCCGCCAGCGACGCCGGCACGGTAAAGATGTCGTTCAGGTACATGGCCACCGGATCGTCCATTTTCTCGCCGATGACGAAGGCCGCGCTGGGCGCCGTCGGCGTCAGCAGCACGTCGACGTCCGCAAAGGCATTTTGGAAATCCCTGGCGATCAGGGTGCGCAGCTTCTGCGCCTTGATGTAGTAGGCATCGTAATAGCCCGCCGACAGCACGTAGGTTCCGATCAGCACACGGCGGCGGACCTCTTCGCCGAAGCCTTCGCCACGGGTGGCTTCGTACATGTCGTCCAGGCTGTCGCCGGGAACCCGGAGCCCGTAGCGCACGCCGTCGTAGCGCGCCAGGTTGGAGGACGCCTCCGCCGGCGCGACGATATAATAGGTCGGCAATGCATATTGCGTATGCGGCAGCGAAACCTCGACGCATTGGGCGCCCTGCCCGGTCAACCAGTCCCGGCCCTGGGCCCACAGGGCCTCGATCTCGGCGGGCATGCCGTCCATGGTGTATTCCTTCGGGATGCCGACCTTCAGGCCACGGATGCCGTCCTTCAGGCCGGCGGTAAAATCGGGCAGGTCCATGGGCGCGGATGTGGAATCCTTCGCATCGTGTCCCGCCATGCCGCCGAGCAACAGGGCCGCATCCTCGACCGTCCGGGTCAGCGGCCCGGCCTGGTCCAGGCTTGAGGCAAAGGCAACGATGCCCCAGCGCGAACAGCGGCCATAGGTCGGCTTCATGCCGACGATGCCGGTAAAGGACGCCGGCTGGCGGATGGAACCGCCGGTATCGGTGCCGAGCGCGCCGGGCGCGATCAGCGCCGCCACGGCCGCAGCAGAGCCGCCGGACGAGCCGCCGGGCACCAGATCCTTGCCCTGCTTGTCGCCGCTATCCGCCGTCCAGGGGTTTTTCACCGGCCCGTAATAGGACGTGATGTTGGCCGAGCCCATGGCGAATTCGTCCAGGTTGGTCTTACCCAGCATCACCGCGCCGGCATCGCGCAGGTTTTGCGTCACCGTGGATTCGTAAGGCGGCGTGAAGCCATCCAGAATATGCGAGCCCGCCGTGGTCAGCACGCCTTCGGTGCAGAACAGGTCTTTCACAGCGATCGGAATACCGTCCAGGGGGCCGGTGGCGTTGCCGGCGGCGCGGCGCGCATCGGATTCCCCGGCGCGCGCAAGGGCGATGTCGGGCGTCTCGGTGATAAAGGCGTTGATATCCCGCGCCGCTTCCATCGCGTCCAGGCAGGCGCGGGTCAGCTCTTCGGAGGTGAAATCGCCGTCCTCAAGCCCCCGCGCCGCTTCGGCAATGGTTTTTTTGTTGAGTTCGCTCATGCCGCCACTCTATTCCACCACTTTGGGCACGGTGAAAAAGCCGCCCTTTGCTTCGCCGCCGGGGGCGGCTTCGGGCTCCGTCGCGTTGGCCAGAACCGCATGTGCATCGCCGCCGTCGTTGACCACATCTTGGCGCCGGGGCCAGCTCAGGTCGGCGACCGAAGTCATCGGCTCGACGCCATCGGTGTCGACCTCGCTCAACTGTTCGACCCAGCCGAGAATATTGGAAAGCTCCCCGGCGAGAGGCTCCAGCGCGTCTTCCGGTACCCGGATTCGGGCAAGAAAGGCGATTTTCCTGACGGTGTCTTTGTCCAGGGACATATCGGTTCCAGCGCGGTTTCAGAGTGGCCCGTTACCGGCGTCCGGGCCGGTTGCGGTTGAGGGCGCAGAACGTAGCCCGGCGCAGGCCCCGGTTCAAGATGTCATAAGGTTTTGCATTATTTCTTGAGACTTAGTTTTGCGGCTTGCCCGGCGGTTTCTCCGGTTTTTTATTTTCGGGAGCGGAATCGGTGTAATCCGGCATTTTTTTTATCAAGTCTTTCCAGGCCGCATTGTTCCAAACCTGAAGGGCGATGCCCGCTGTTTCTTTCAGGGCGTCTTCCACGGTTTTAGCCGGCGCTTTTTTTATCGCCGGGGTGCGGCCGTACGCTTCGAGGGAAACCCCGTCGTACAAGACCTCGCCTTTTTCCATGTTGAACAGAATAAAGGTGGAAAGGATTTCGTCATAGCCGCGGTCCAGGTCGACCACATCCACGGTGATCTGGAAGATGCGTTTCTCCGACAGCTGATAGGGCGCCTCGGTGATGAACATGGGCGTGCGGAACTTGACCTTGCGTTTTCCGCGCACGCAATCCCAGACGACGTCATAATCCGCGATCTCGAACACCTGTCCCTCGACGGCGCTTTTACCCTCGAAGCTTATGATATAACGGCATTCGGTATCGGGCTCCCCTTTCGCTTTTCCCTTGGCCGTCGCCTTGCCCGTCAGGTCCCGCGCAAGGGTGCCGTCGATCAAGGGTAGCAGCACTTTGGCGTAGACAAATCCGACGTCGCGGCCTTTTTCCCGTACCGCCACCCAGGCGCCTCCGGCGAACCCGACCACCTGAATCCGCCGCCCGGCCTTGTAGCTTCCCAGCCGCTTGGATTTGGTCTTCGGCGCGGCGCGGATGGTGACGTCCTTCAGCACCACATAGGTGCCGCTGTAGGGCTCCAGATTAACGCCGAGAAATTTCAGGGATTTTTCCGGGGATGCGGCGGGCGCGGCCCCAACGGCTATAAGGCACGCGACAAAAAACGCAGCCGAGAAGAGGAGAAATCCCCTTATGCCCCGGCCCGTCGAGACTCCGATCGCGATCCCTGTTTGCGTCATGCCTCCCCCTAGCCTGAAATTAGGTATATCAGAGGCCTGCCGATATGATAGCCAACGTTGCCGGGAGCCTCCACTGTCTTTTGACGGGGCGTTTTTGTGGGGGATTTCGCGGCTTTTTTTGAGGCAATGCAGGATCAAAAACCGTGGCGGTAACGGAAATCAGCCGAATCCGGGAGTCGCTTGGCCCTGGAAAGCGGCTTCTCGGACTGGATATCGGCTCCAAAACAATCGGGCTGGCGCTGTCCGACGTCACCTGCATGTTGGCGTCTCCGGCGGAAACCATACGGCGCACCAAATTCACCGAAGATGTCCGGAAACTGGACGCCTTCATTAAAACCCAAGACGTCGGCGGGCTGATCCTCGGCCTGCCCATCAGCATGGACGGGACCGAGGGGCCGCGCTGCCAGTCGACCCGCGATTTCGCCCGCAACCTGCTTGAGATTTTCGACATCCCCATCGCCTTTTGGGACGAGAGGCTATCGACCGCGGCGGTGCAACGGGTGCTGATTAAGGAAGCCGACATGACCCGCAAACGGCGCGGCGAAGTGGTCGACAAGATGGCCGCCGCCTACATCCTGCAGGGAGCGCTGGACGCCATGCCGACTCCAGGGTTGGGCGGATAGGGGCGCCACGTCAGCATGCTGTTCATCCTCTCCGCCCTTGCGCCCATTTTCGGGCTGATCGTCATCGGCTATCTGCTGAAAGCCCGCGGCTTTCTTGGTGACGGCTTCTGGGCCCAGGCCGAACGGCTGACCTTTTACATCCTGTTTCCGTCGTTGCTGGTAACTAAGATCGGCGGCGCGGCGACGGCGGGCGCGGACCTGCTGCCCATGGCGGGGGCATTGATCTCAGCCACGCTGATTATTTCCGGCGCAACCGTGTTGGCGCGTCCGGCCTTCGCCAATCGGGGATTGAGCGGGCCGTCGTTTACCTCCGTTTTCCAGGGCACGATTCGGCCCGGCACCTTCGTCGGCATCGGCGCCGCCTATGCGCTTTACGGCGACGAAGGACTGGCCCTGATCGCCGCTGCCATCATGGCCGTAATCCCTTTGGCCAACTTCCTCAGCCTTGTCGTCCTCTACCGCTGGACCGGGGAACACCTTAGCCCGGAAACGCAACCGGGCTGGCGCGACGCCATCATCCCGGCGTTCAAGAACCCGATCATCCTCGCCTGCCTGATCGGAGCCGGATTTAATTTTTCCGGCTTCGGACTGCCGCCGGTGATCGGCCCGCTGCTGACCGTCATCGGCAATGCGGCGTTGCCGATGGGCCTGATGGCGGTCGGCGCCGGACTGGATTTCGAGACCGTCCGGGTCGCCCGGGGCTTCGTCGCCGGTACATCGATCGTCAAACTGATCCTCACGCCCGCCGTGACCTATGCGCTCTGCTTGGGGCTCGGCGTCAGCGGCACGCCCTTAACCGTAGCGGTCCTATTCATGGCGCTGCCGGTGGCGGGCGCGTCTTACGTCATGTCCCGGCAACTGGGCGGTGACGGCCCGCTGATGGCAGGCATCATCACGGCGTCCACCATCGCCGCCGGGATTACGCTGCCGGTGGTGGTTCTGCTGGCCGGGTGAGCGCTTCTAAGCGTAGTGGTGGATGATCTTCTCGCCGAAAAAGCGCGTGCCCTCCATCGGCGGCATCGGCTGAATAACGACGTGACTGACACCGGCCTCGGCCCAGGCGTCAATGCGTTCGCGCACCTCGGTCTCACCGCCGGTCAGGTTGGCGCCCAGGATATCGTCGACCGTCGGCGGAACCGGGAATCTGTGTTTGCGTTCTTCGGCATACATTTCCGCCCATTTCATGGTTTCGTCCGGCCCCTTGCCGGCAAGCCCGACGGCGGAGACCGCGACTTCAAAAGGACGCCCGGTCAGTTTTTGACGCATCCCGGCGATCAATTCGGCAACCACACCGGGGGCCTTTGAATACATGAACCAGACATCCCCGTGTTCGACCATCAGCTCCTGCGTCGGCGGGCTGTCCCCGGCAATCCAGATCGGCGGATAGGGTTTCTGCACCGGTTTCGGATTGCAATACGCATCTTTAAGCCGGAAATATTTCCCCTCGAAACTGAAACCGTCTTCGCTTATCAGGCCGCGATAGATTTGCAGCGACTCATCCAGGCGCGCGATCCGGACCAGGCCGTCGTCGCTCCATTCCTCGAAGCCGTAGGCCTTGCTTTCATCGGCGAACCACCCGGAACCGGGCGCCAGAATCACCCTCCCCCCGGTGATCTGGTCCAGGGTGCAGACGATCTTCGCCGTCAGGCCCGGATGGCGGAAGGTATTGTTCATGGAATGCCCGCCCAGCCGCACCCGCCGGGTGACGGCGCCGATGGCGGTCAGGGTGGTCCAGAATTCCAGGATCGGCTTTTCCCGATTAAGGTGCGCGTTCTCGACATGGTCGGGAATCCACACGGAATCGAAGCCTAAATCTTCGGCGATGCGGGCCATTTCCAGCGCGTATTCAAACCCCGCCGACTTCGCGCCCATTTCACCCTGAATGTTGAGGCGCAACCCGAATTTTATTTTCTTAGCCATGCCCCCCCATAACGCCCCTAGGCCTCGTAGCCCAGCAGCTTCAGCAGTTCGCCGTATTCGTGGGTGCAGTGTTTCGCCGTCGCTTCATTGAATTTCTTTTTCCAGGCGCCGGGATCGACATCGAGGGGCGCGGTGTCCCAGGCGGCGTCGGCGCAGGTCTTGATGGTGTTTTCCGTCCCGTCGACGCCCAGGAACGCCATCACCGGGGCCAAGGCCTCCACCGTGTCGCCCTGCAGGTCTTCCGCCCTCAGATGCAGGACACTGTCCTTGTGGCCACGCTCGAAGCGTTTGCAGGCATGGATGCTGCCGGCCCAGTTGCCGGTGAACATCCTGGCGTAGCCGTCGAACGCCGGATAGGTCTTCTGGAAGTCTCCTTGCGACAGGGCATTGTTGAAATCCCAGGCCGAGACCGCTTCGTCGCGGCCGTCGCGGAAGACATGCACCACCTTCATCCCCGGCACGGCTTTCGCCAGCACGTCGAGCTGGACGATGTGTTCCGGCGTCTTTTCGCCGACCACTTTCAGGGTTTCGATGCCGCCGATTTCGCCGCTCGTCCAGCGGCTCAAGGCCAGCCCGATGGATGTCGCCATCAGGTGGTGTACGTCTTCGAAGGTAAATCCCGCCGCGTTGCCGGCCATGCCCGAGCGCTGCAGGCGGTTGCCGACGATTTCGGAGCGCGCGTTGTAATCGTCGAAGGCGCCGGCCAGCAGCGGAAACAGAATATCCGTGAAATGCCCCTCCCCCTTGCAGCAGATTTCGGGGTGCGCGTCCAGGCACTGCTGCAGCCACGCCGTTCCCCACCGGGTAGCCCCGGTGACGAAGACGATGTCCTTCTCGAACACCCGGACCAGGCGTTCGTGGGTGGCGTGGTAGTCCTCCATGGCCACGGACTTTAACAGCCTGTACCGGGCTCCGCCATACGCCCCATTACGTTGTCTTTGGCCTTGTCTCTTGCGCCAAGAATGATCTGACCATATAGTCCCGGCTTATGAAGCAAGACGGTAAGGACATAGCCCACTTTCCCCATCGTCACTTGCTCGGCATTGAAGGTCTCTCGCCGACAGAAATCTCCATTTTACTGGACCGATCCGAATCCTACGTCGATCAAAACCGGCGTGTGGACAAGACCTCGCCCGTCCTGCACGGGCGCACCATCATCAACCTGTTCTTCGAGGATTCCACACGCACCCGGACGTCGTTCGAGCTGGCGGGCAAGCGCCTGGGCGGCGATATCATCAACATGTCGGTCGCCACCAGTTCGGTCAAAAAGGGCGAAACCCTGATCGACACGGCGATGACCCTGAACGCCATGCACCCGGATGTCCTGGTCGTGCGGCACCCTGACTCCGGCGCCGTCAAGCTGTTGTCGGAAAAGGTCAACTGCGCCGTCATCAACGGCGGCGACGGCAGCCATGAACACCCGACCCAGGCGCTGCTGGACGCGCTAACCATCCGCCGGCGGCGGGGTCATCTGAGTGGACTACAGGTCGCCATCTGCGGTGACATCACCCATTCCCGTGTCGCGCGCTCGAACATTCATCTGCTCAACACCATGGGCGCGCGCGTGCGGCTGATCGCGCCCTGCACCTTGATCCCGCCCGGAATCGAGCGCATGGGTGTCGAAGTCTTCCACAACATGGCCGACGGCATGAAGGATTGCGACATCGTCATGATGCTGCGCCTGCAGCGCGAACGCATGGGCGGCAACTTCCTGCCCAGCATTCGCGAATACTTCCATTTCTTCGGGCTGGATTACGAAAAGCTCAGCCACGCCAAGGAAGACGCCCTGATCATGCACCCCGGTCCGATGAACCGGGGCGTCGAAATCGACACCGACGTCGCCGATGATGTCGGGCGCAGCGTCATCCGCGAACAGGTGGAAATGGGCGTCGCCGTGCGCATGGCGGTCCTGGAACTGCTGGCGCTGAACCCCGAATACGAGGGGAAAGGCTGATGGCTTCCAAAATCGCCTATATCAACGCCCGCCTGCTTGATGCGGCCAGCGGCCTGGATGCCCCGGGCGGTGTCCTGACCGACGGCGAGGAAATTACAGATTTCGGCCCCGATCTGGCCAAGAAAAAGGGCGCACCCAAAGGGGCCAAGGTCATCGACTGCGAAGGCCAATGCCTGGCTCCCGGCCTGGTCGATATGCGCATCGAGATCGGCGCCCTTGCCGACACCGTCCACGCCGCGGTCTCCGGAGGCGTGACTTCGGCCGTCTGCCTGCCCAACACGGACCCGGTCATCGACGACATGTCGGTGGTGGAATTCGTCGCGCGGCGCGCGCGCAAGCAGGGCATGGCCAAGGTCTATCCCTACGGCGCGGTGACCAAGGGGCTGGCCGGCGTGGAACTGGCGGAACTGGGGCTTTTGGCGGAATCAGGCGCCGTCGCTTTTTCGGACGGGGTGCTGGCCGTCGCCGACGCCCAGGTCATGCGCCAGGCGCTGAGTTACGCCTCCACCTTCGGCTTGATGGTTGTCCAGCATCCGGAAGAACCCAGCCTTGCCTCGGAAGGTGTCATGAACGCCGGGGAAACGGCGACGCGGCTGGGGCTGTTCGGAATTCCGACGCAAGCGGAAGTCATCATCGTCGAGCGGGATATCCGGTTGGCCGAATTGACGGGCGGGCGGCTGCATATGGCGCACGTTTCCACGGCGGCCAGCATCGAAGCCATTCGCCGGGCCAAGGCGCGCGGCGTCTCCATCACCTGCGACACGGCGCCGCCCTATTTCTCGCTGAATGAGGCCGCCATCGGCGATTACCGCACCTTCGCCAAGCTGTCGCCGCCGTTGCGCGGCGAAGACGACCGCCAGGCCGTGGTCGAAGGCCTGAAGGACGGCACCATCGACGCCATCGGCTCCGACCACACGCCCCGGGACGAAGAATCCAAGCGCCTGCCTTTCGCCCAGGCCGCGCCCGGCGGCATCGGGCTCAATACCCTGCTGGCGGTGTCGCTGGAGCTTTACCACAACGGCCACATGGGCCTGCTCGAGGTTTTGAAACTGATTACTGCCGCCCCGGCCGCCCTGATGGGGCTGCCGGCGGGACGGCTGGAAAAGGGCGCGCCCGCCGATCTGGTGCTGTTCGACCCGAACGAGGGCTGGAAGGTGGGCGCCGACGCGCTCGTCGGCAAGGCCCAGAATTCTCCTTTCGATGGCCGCCCGGTCCAGGGTCGTGTGCTCCGGACCGTCGTCGACGGACGCACCGTGTTCGAACCGGACCGCTGACATGACCGGCCCGGTCGATGGTTTTTCCCTGCAATTCCTTATCGCTGTTCTCGGCGGATACCTGTTGGGCTCCGTTCCCTTCGGATTGGTTCTGACGCGCATTGCCGGTCTCGGCGATATCCGCGCCATCGGGTCGGGCAACATCGGCGCGACGAATGTCTTGCGCACCGGCAATAAGGGCCTGGCGGCGGTGACCTTGATCCTCGACGGCGGCAAGGGCTGGCTGGTGGTCGCCCTGGTCGGGCGCGAGTGGGGTTTTGTCCAGGGACTCGACGCCGGGCTGATCGCCGGATTCGCAACCGTGATCGGGCACAATTATCCGGTCTGGTTGAAATTCCGGGGCGGCAAGGGCGTGGCGACGACGCTGGGCGTTCTGCTGGGGGCGTTTTTTCCGGCCGGCGTTGCCGCCTGTGTGGTCTGGCTGATCACGGCGGCGGTGTTCCGTTATTCCTCGCTGGCGGCCCTGGTCGGCCTGTCGGCAGCGCCGCTCTATGCGCTCTGGGTCGGCGCCTATCCGGTGATGATCACGGCGGGCGCGCTGGCGCTGCTGTCCGTTTACCGCCACCGGGCCAACATCGAACGCCTGATCCGTGGCGAGGAATCTAAAATCGGCGGCAAATCAACTTAGCCGGCCCGCCCTGCCCGCCCGATCTGCCCGAGCGTACCGCCATACTTTCCCTACCGGCCAAAATCCTGCTAAAGTGTATACAATCCGCGTAAGGTGCGGAAAAACGTTCCCTTTGGGCTTTTTTACACGGTAGCGAAGGACCACCCCCCGATGCCCGACGGCGCCGACAAGAAACCGGAAAGCGTGCCTGCGTCGCAAGTTGCGGACAAGGCTCCGCCCAGCGGAAAAAAAAGCCCAAACGGTGTTTCCCGAAGGCTGCGCTACGCCATTATCACCATCATCGCCGCCATCACCGTGTATTTCGGTGCCCGAGAAATCTTTTTCCGCGTCAATTACGTCTATTCTGAAGATTCCCGTATCGAGGCCGATCTGATTACCGTATCCAGCCGGGTCGCCGGCTGGGTGACCTCGCTCGACATCACCGAAGGCAGCCGGATCGTCAAAGGACAAGTCCTGCTGAGCATCGATACCAGGGAAACAAAACTCAGCATTTCCGAACTTAAGGCGCAGATCGCCGGCCTCGACGCCCAGCGCGACCGCCTCGCCGCCGAGAAACGCATGGTCGACGAGCGAACCGCCAGCATGGTGTCGTCGGAACGCTCGCAACTGGATGCGGCGCGCGTCACCGTGTCGTCACTTCAACCGCAGTTGAAGCTGGCATTACGGGAATTTGAACGCGCCAAATCCCTGTTCGATCGCAAGGTCGCCTCACGCAGGCAGAGAGACCAGGCGGAAAACGCACACAGCCAGATCGAGCGCGAACACCAGATCGCTCAAGCCGAGTTCAAGTCCGCCGAAGCCAAACTGGCCGAGGCCCGCGCCGAGCGCGCGCAACTGGGGGTCCTGGATGGGGATTTGGCGGTCCTGACCCACCGCCGCGCCGAGCTTCTGGCGCAACTGGAAAGCCAGAAGCTGGACCTCGCCGACCGCACCATCAAAAGTCCGGTCGATGGCGTCGCCGATAAGACATTTGTTAAAATCGGCGAATACGTCACCCCCGGCCAGCGTCTGACGCTGGTCCATGATCCGTCGAAGGTCTGGATCGAGACCAACATCAAGGAAACCCAAATCCGCAAGCTGAAACCCGGCCAGCACGCCGAAGTCAAAGTCGATGCCTACCCGGACATGAGCTTCAGCGGCCGTGTGTTGAGTGTCGGCCATGCCACCACCAGCGAATTCGCCCTGCTGCCGAGTCCCAACCCGAGCGGAAATTTCACCAAGATCACGCAACGCCTTCCGGTGCGTATCGCCTTAGATCAAAAGGACGACCTGCTGCGTCCGGGCATGATGGTCGAAGTCCACATTGACATCCGCAACCCTTGAACAACAGTTCGACCGTTTCGGTCCGGCCTACCGCTGGCTGATAACCATTTCCGGCATGATCGGCGCCATGACCATGGTGCTGTCGGCGACCATGGTCAACGTCGCGGTGCCGTCCATCATGGGCGCCTTCGGCGTCGGCCAGGACATGGCGCAATGGGCGGCAACGGCGTTCATTGCCACCATGGTCGCGAGCCAGCTTCTCAATACCTGGATGGTGCAAGCCTTTGGCCAGCGGTTGGCCTACACCATCACGCTGTTGATTTTTACCGTCGGCGCGGTGATCTGCACGATTAGCCCGAACATCGAAATTTTAATCATCGGGCGCATCATGCAGGGATTTTCCGCCGGCGTGATCCAGCCCCTGGTGATGGCCACCATCATTTCCGTATTCCCGGCCGACCGCCGCGGTTTCGCCATGGGTCTGTACGGCATGGGCGTGACCCTGGCCCCCAGTTTCGGCCCACTGGTCGGCGGCATCACCATCGACGCCCTGACTTGGCGGCACATCTTCATCGCACCCATGCCGCTGGTCGCCATCGCCTTTGCCTTAGGGCTGGTGTTCATGCCGGCCAAGAAATTCACCCGCAAGCTGCCGAACTTCGACTGGACGGGATATGTGCTTCTGGCCACCGCTCTGGTTTGCCTGATGGCCGGCATCGGCAACGGTCAGCGCTGGGGCTGGGGGTCGGACGGCATATTGACGCTGTTTTCCTTTGGGCTTATCGGCGCCGGCGGGTTCATCTACTGGCAGGCCCACGCCAAGTCGCCCCTGCTCGATCTCAGTCTCTACCTCAATCCGCGCTTCGCTGCCGCCATGGCTATCGCCTTCGCCTTCGGTGTCGGGAATTTCGCCACCAATTACGCGATCCCCGTGTTCACCCAGACCGTGCAGGGCTTTACGCCGACCCAGGCGGGCCTGGTGTTGGCGCCGGCGGGGCTTTTGCTGGTGGTGATGAATCCCCTTTTGGGGCGGCCCGCCGACCACGCATCCCCGCAACTGCCCAGCATAAACGGCGCTGTTCTGCTCGGCGTGACCGCCTTTCTGGTGTCCTTCCCCCAACTCCACACGACCGTTTTGCCGATTGCGCTCCTTCGCCCCCCCATACCCCTAG
>JACNJX010000112.1:0-23879 GCA_014382345.1 Alphaproteobacteria bacterium | reverse complement strand
GGCCCGATTCGCGGGTGCCCGGTGGACGCCGGGGCCGGGGGGGGCTTTGGGCCGGCGGGGGGGGGCGGGGGGTGGGCGCGGGGGGGTCTTTTGGTGGGGGGGGGGATTCCCTTTGCGGGGGGGGTCGCGGACCCCGTACCGCCGCCCCTGCCGATCATAACCGGCGTTGTCCTGTTCGGCGTGTCGGCCTATCTGTTGTCCTTCTCCGACGTCAACACGCCGTTTTTGCTGATCGCGTCCTTCGCCGTCCTCAGCCGCTTAGGCCTGGGACTGGTGATGCCCAACATGGGGGCGGCGGCGATGCGCACCATTCCCACCGAACGGCTCAACCATGCCGCGGGCGCCTATAATTTCACCCGCCAGCTTGGCGGCGCCTTCGGGGTTAACTGCGTCGTGGTGATATCCGAATACCGCACCGCCTTTCACGCCGATGCGCTGACGGCGACGCAGACCTCGGCCAACGTTCCAGCCAGGGAACTGATCGGCCGGGTGGAAGGCTTGTTGGCGGAATCCGGCCTGCCCGAAGCGGCGCAACGGTCGGGCGCGCTCGACTACCTGGGCTCGGTGATCCACGCCCAGGCACAGACCTTCGGCTTCCAGGACGCTTTCATGGTCATCTGCATGGTCTTCATCGCCACCCTGATCCCGGCCTGGATTCTCAAGCGGACGGAGTAGGGCACTCGCAAACGTTAATGGACAGCATGCCTTTTCCCTTGCGCGGCGACCATCGCCTGTAATAGAACACAACAGGAACCTTTTTGATTGTCCGCCGCCATGGAAAAATCCCGAGACCAGATTCTCACCCCTGCCGAGAGGTTGGACTGGCTGCGCCTGATCCGCTCAGACAACGTCGGGCCGATCACGTTCTACAAACTCATGGAACGTTTCGGCACCGCCGGCGCGGCCTTGGCTGCGCTGCCGGATCTGGCCAGGAACGGCGGCCGCAAGGGGCGGCTCAAGGTTGCGACGCAGGCCGCCGCCGAACGGGAAATGGAGGCGCTGGATGCCATCGGCGCGCGCCTGGTCGGCCGGGGCGAACCCGACTATCCACCGTTGCTGGCCCATATCGAAGACGCGCCACCGCTTCTCAGCATCCTCGGCCATGCACATCTTTTAGCTAAAAAGGCCATCGCCGTCGTCGGCGCGCGCAATTCGTCGGTCAACGGTCTCGGCTTCGCGGAAAAGATTTCCCGCGACCTAGGGTTGGGCCGTGGGGGCCAAGGTGGATTGCTGGTGGTCTCCGGCATGGCCCGGGGTATCGACGCGGCCGCCCACCGGGGTGCGCTGGCCACCGGAACGGTCGCCGTGGTCGGCGGCGGCATCGACGTCGTCTACCCGAAAGAGAACGCCGGGCTGTATGACCAACTCCGTGCCGAAGGCGTGATCGTTTCCGAAATCGCGCCCGGCACCCAGCCCCAGGCCCGGCATTTCCCGCGCCGCAACCGTCTGATTTCGGGCATCAGCCGCGGCGTCGTCGTGGTCGAAGCCAGTCCCCGGTCCGGCTCGCTGATCACGGCGCGCATGGCGCTGGAACAAGGACGCGAGGTGTTTGCCGTTCCCGGCGCCGCCGTCGACCCCCGCGCGCGCGGAACAAACCATCTGATCCGCCAAGGCGCCATTTTGACGGAATCCGCCGAAGACGTGTTCGAAAGCCTGAATAGCGCCTCGGACACGCGCTTTGAAGACACGAAAGCCATTGATTTTAAAGAGTTTTTACCCACTGCACCGGACCCCGACGCCGTAGGAGCCGCACGCGACACGATCAAAAAAAGTTTGAGCGCGGCGCCAACTTCTGTTGACGAAATCATCCGTAACTGCCAATGCTCCCACCCCGTCGTGTCCTGGGTGCTCCTGGAAATGGAGTTGGCGGGGCGTCTCGAGCGCCACCCGGGCAACAAGATTTCAATGATTCTTAATTGATTCATATTTGATTCTTAAGCGCCATAAGAAAAAACCCACGGAGCACCATGACCAACGTCGTCATCGTCGAAAGCCCGGCCAAGGCCAAGACCATCAACAAGTACCTTGGATCCAATTATAAGGTTCTTGCCAGTTACGGACACGTCCGCGACCTGCCGTCGAAGAACGGCTCCGTGCGCCCGGACGACGGCTTCGAAATGGACTGGGAAATCGACGACCGGTCGAAAAAACAAATCAAGGAAATCACCGCGGCGCTCAAGGGCGCCGATCATCTGTATCTGGCGACCGATCCGGACCGCGAAGGCGAGGCCATTTCCTGGCACGTACGCGAGATCCTCGAGGAGCAGAACAAGCTCGACGGCATCACCGTTGAGCGCGTCGTCTTCAACGAGATCACCAAAAGCGCCATCCTGGAAGCCTTCAAGCATCCGCGCCAGTTGGACACCCCGCTTATCGAGGCCTATTTGGCCCGCCGGGCGCTGGATTACCTGGTCGGCTTCACCCTGTCGCCGGTGTTGTGGCGCAAGCTGCCGGGCAGCCGGTCCGCCGGGCGCGTCCAATCCGTGGCGCTCCGGTTGATCTGCGAACGGGAAACGGATATCGAGAATTTCGAAGCCCGGGAATACTGGTCCATCAAGGGCGATTTCAAGACTCCGGCCGGCGACGCCTTCTCCGCCATGCTGACGCACCTGGACGGCGACAAGCTGGGCAAGATGGACATCCCTAGCGAAGACCGCGCCACGGCCGCCGTGGACGCGGCGATGGCACGCGACTTCAGCGTCGCTTCGGTGGAAAAGAAACAGGCGCGGCGCCATCCGGCGGCGCCGTTCACCACCTCGACCCTGCAACAAGAGGCGTCGCGTAAGCTCCGCTTCACCGCCAAGCGGACCATGCAGGTGGCGCAGCGCCTTTATGAAGGCATTTCCCTCGGCGGCGAAACGGTCGGACTGATCAGCTATATGCGAACCGACGGCGTGTCCATATCGGGTGAGACCATCGGCCAGGCGCGCTCCCTGATCGGCACGCAGTACGGCGACGACTACGTCCCGGAAAGCCCCCGCGTCTATAAAAGCAAAGCCAAGAACGCCCAGGAAGCCCATGAGGCCATCCGCCCGACGGACATCTTCCGGCGCCCGAACGACGTCGCCGCCTACCTGGATGACGACCAAAAGGAACTCTACAAACTGATCTGGAACCGCACCGTCGCCAGCCAGATGGAATCCGCCGTGCTCGACCAGGTCTCGGCCGATATCACATCCGGCGACAAACAGGTGGCCTTCCGGGCGACCGGCTCGACCGTGGTGTTCGAAGGCTTTTACAAGCTCTACCGCGAAGGCCAGGACGACCGGGAAAAAGACGACGGGGACGGGGAGAGGATTTTGCCGGCGTTGAGCCAGGGGCAGGCCCTGGATCGCACCGCCGTAACGCCGGATCAGCATTTCACCCAGCCGCCGCCGCGCTTTACCGAGGCCAGCCTGGTGAAAAAGCTCGAGGAACTGGGCATCGGGCGTCCCTCCACCTATGCCAGCATCATTTCCGTCCTCCAGGACCGCAACTACGTGACTCTGGACAAGCGCCGCTTCGAGCCTGTCGACCGCGGCCGTCTGGTAACGGCGTTCCTGGACAGCTATTTCCACCATTATGTGGAATACGACTTCACCGCCGACCTGGAAGACCAGCTCGACGATATTTCCGGCGGACGTAACAACTGGAAGAAAGTGCTCCAGGATTTCTGGGACTCGTTCTCCAACGCCGTCGAGGAAACCAAAGACCTGCGCGTGTCCGAAGTGCTCGACAAGCTGGACGATCTTTTAGGTCCGCACTTCTTCCGCCCCGGCGAGGATGGTTCCGACCCGCGCAAATGCCCGAGTTGCGACGATGGCCGGTTGAACCTGAAGCTGGGCAAATTCGGCGCCTTTATCGGCTGCAACAAATATCCCGAGTGCAAATTCACCCGCGCCCTGGAGGTCACCAACGGCAACGGCGGCGACGCCGAGGCTTTGGCCGCCAATGGCCCGAAAGAGCTGGGCCCCGACCCGACCACCGGCGAAATGATCTCGCTCAGGAAAGGGCCTTACGGGTTCTACGTCCAGCGCGGCGAGGAAACCGTCGAAGGAAAAAAGAAGATCAAGCCGAAACGGGCCTCCATCCCGAAAACCATGAACCCCGCCAATATCGACCTCGGCGCGGGCTTAGGCCTGCTGAGCCTACCCCGCGACGTCGGCATCGATGTCGAGACCGGCGATATGATCACCACCGGCATCGGCCGCTTCGGTCCCTTCATCAAGGTCGGCGGCACCTATGTGTCGCTGAAGGACGATGACGACGTGCTGTCTATCGGCCTCAACCGCGCCCAGCATCTTTTGGCCGACGTGCCCCGCAAGGCGCCGCCGAAGGAACTGGGCCTGCACCCTGACGACAAGAAACCCATCACCCAGAAGGTCGGGCGCTGGGGTCCGTTCGTACAGCACGGCAAGCTGATGGCAACGCTGCCGAAAGGCACCGATCCCGATACCGTGACGTTCGACATGGCAGTCGAACTTCTCGCCGCCAAAGTCGCCAAGGGTGGCAAGGGCGCAAAAAAGAAAGCCGCACCGAAGGAAAAAGCCGCACCGAAGAAGAAAGTGGCTGCGAAGAAAAAGCCCCCGGCGAAAAAGAAAGCCGAAACGCCGGACGCCGCCTGACCAGGCGGCCTGACGCGGAGCCAAACCGGTGACCAAAAACCCCCGTACCAAAAAACCATCTAAAAAACCTGCCAAAAGCGCCTTCCCCAGCAACGAAGACATTCTGAAGTTTATTGAGGACAGCCCCGGGCGCGTCGGCAAGCGGGAAATTGCCCGCGCCTTCAAGCTCGACGCCAAACAGAAGATGACCCTGAAAAAGGTGCTGCGCGAAATGCAGCAAACCGGTCTTCTGGAAAAAGACCGGGGCAAACGGGTTCGCAAACACGGCGCCCTGCCGCCGGTGATGGTTCTCAGGATTACCGGACCGGACATCGATGGCGAACTGTTAGCCCGGCCCGACACCTGGGACGGCGACGGCGAACCGCCGATAATCTACATGGCGCCGGACAAACGCCGGCCCAATTCCCCCGGCGTCCAGCCCGGCACCGGGGACCGGGTGCTGGCGCGCCTGACGCCGACCGAGGATGGCGCGCTCATAGCCCACACCATCCGCACCATCGCCGCCGCACCGGAACAGGTGCTCGGCATTTTCGAAACCGTGGAAGGCCCCGGGAACAATACGGGTAGGGTTCGCCCAACGAACCGGCGTACGCGCGGAGAATTCGTCATCGATGCCCGCGATACCCTGGACGCCAAACCCGGCGATCTGGTCCGGGCCGAACCGCTACCCGGCCGCAAACTTGGTTTGCGCCAGGCCCGCATCGTCGAACGCATCGAGGCCGACGACAGCGTCCATGCGCCGTCCATGATCGCCATCGCCGACTACGGTCTGCCGACCCGGTTCAGCGATCAGGCCCTGAAGCAGGCCGACAAGGCGGCCGCCGCGCCGGCCAAGGGACGCGACGATTTCCGTGACATCCCGCTGGTCACCATTGACGGCCCCGATGCCCGCGACTTCGACGACGCGGTCTGGGCCGAACCGGACACGGACAAGTACAACCCCGGCGGCTGGCATCTGCTGGTCGCCATCGCCGATGTTTCCTGGTACGTGCGCCCCGGCGACGCGCTCGACACCGGGGCCTATGAGCGCGGAAATTCGGTCTATTTTCCCGACCGGGTGGTGCCCATGCTGCCCGAAGTCCTGTCCAACGGCTGGTGCTCCCTGGTGCCGCACGAAGACCGCCCCTGCATGGCGGCGCATCTTTGGATCGACGCCGACGGCAACCTGCTCAGGCACAAATTCCGGCGCGGCACCATGCGATCAAAGGCGCGCCTGACCTATGCCCAGGCCCAGGCGGCGCGTGACGGCAACGCCGACGAGATCACCAAGCCCCTGATGGCAACCGTCATCAACCCGCTCTACGGCGCCTATGCGGCCTTGCAGAAAAACCGCGAAACACGGGGTGTCCTGGAACTGGACATGCCGGAACGCAAGGTCGAGTTGTCCCCGGATGGCACCGTCGAGGCCATTTCCGTCCGCCAGCGGCTGGATTCCCACAAGCTGATCGAAGAGTTCATGATCTGCGCCAACGTCGCCGCCGCCCAGACGCTGGAAAAAGCGAAAATGCCGTGCCTCTACCGGGTCCACGATGAGCCGTCCCATGAAAAACTGGCGGCGCTCGGCGAGGTGCTGTCCAGCGTCAATATCAGCTTCGAGAAAGGCGGCGTCGCCTCGCCGAAACGTTTCAACCGGGTACTGAAACTGGCCGCCGGAACGCCGCACGCGGAGATGATCAACGTCATGGTGCTGCGCAGTCAGTCTCAGGCTGAATACGCGCCCGGCAACCTCGGCCATTTCGGACTGGCGCTCCGGCGCTATTGTCATTTCACTTCGCCGATCCGCCGCTATGCGGATTTGCTGGTGCATCGCGCCCTGATCGACGCCAACACGTTGGGCGAAGGCGGGCTTGGTAAAGCGCCGCCTGATTTTGAAGAAACCGGCAAGCATCTGTCGGAGACCGAGCGCCGCGCCGCCGGCGCCGAGCGCGATGCCGTCGACCGCTTCACCGCCGCCTACCTGGCCGACCGGATCGGCGCGCTGTTCCAGGGCCGCATCAACGGCGTCACCCGATTCGGCCTTTTTATCACCCTGATCGAAACCGGGGCCGACGGATTGATCCCCATCCGCACCCTGCCCGACGACTATTATATCCACGACGAAGACCGCCATTCGTTGCGCGGACGGCGCTCGGGGCGGGAATACCTGTTGGGCCAGCCCGTGGAAATTCGCCTCGCCGAAGCCAGCCCGGTGACCGGCGGCATGATTTTTTCGCTGATGGAAACGGGAGAATCGGGGGAAACCGGGACCGGGCGGCAAAAGGGGCGTAGAAATGGCCGGTCAAAGGGCAAGCCCCCCGGCGGGCGGGCAGGCAGAGGCGGAAAGCCGAAAAAAACCGGCAAAAAGGGTGGCTCCCGTGGCAACCGCAAGGCCCGTTAACGAGCCGCGGACTTCCATTTTCGGCCTTTCCCGCCCATATATGATGACGAAACGCGGAAAATATCGGACAATCCGGTCAATGAAATTGCGATCGAAATTCTTAAGAGAGCCCTTCAGCCGTCTCTGCCTATTGGCGCTTATGGTGACGCCAATGCTGATCGGCGCCTGCACACCGCTGCAGAATTTCACCACCAGCAAGCCGGCCCAGTTCACCCCTAACCAGGCGACCGAAGTTTTCGCAGCGGGCTATGGCGGCATTTCGGAAAAATATATCGACGCCGTCAGCGTCGAGGAAATCGCCCTCGAGGGCCTGCGCGGACTAGGCGCCATCGACCCGGACCTGACGGTCACACGGACACCCTCAAAGTCGGCGCTAAAACCGGACACGAAAAAAGCCCAAGGCACGGACGTCGTCCTTCAAGCCGCCGGAGAGGAAATCATCCGCCGCCCCGCGCCACCAGCCGATGACATCAACGGCTGGGCATCGCTGACGACCGAATTTTCCGTTGCCGCCCGCCAAGCGTCCCTGGACCTGCAATCCTCAGGCATGGAAACAATTTACGAAGCCGTGTTCGACGGGGTTCTGTCCAACCTGGATATTTTCTCCCGCTATTCCGGCGCCGACGAAGCCCGCAGCAACCGCTCCAAGCGCGACGGCTTCGGCGGCATCGGCATCCGCTACAAGGCGCGGGAGGGACTGCCGATGCTCACCAGTATCCTGCCCAAAACCCCGGCCGAGAAGGCGGGGCTCAAAAAAGGCGATATCCTGACTCACGCCAACGGTGTCTCCCTCAAGGACCTGGGGCGGAAAGCGATTTCCGTCATGCTGCGGGGACCGACCCAGACAAGGGTCGCCCTGACATTCCTGCGCCCCGGAGAAAGTCAGCCCAGAACCGTCAGCCTGAAACGCGCCCATATTTTCCCGGTCACCGTCACCCAAACAATCAAGGACGGCATCGTCACCCTGAAGGTTTCCAGCTTCAACCAGGACACGGCCCGCTCGCTGTCTGAAAAGCTGGAAACCGCGCGCAGCCGTCTTGGCGATAAAATGCTGGGCGTGGTGCTGGACCTGCGCGGCAATCCGGGCGGCCTGTTGAAACAGTCGGTGAAAGTGGCCGATCTGTTGCTGACCCAGGGAAAAATCATCAGCACCCGGGGCCGCCATGCCGACAGCATCCATCATTACGAAGCCGGGGGCCGCGATCTGGCGTCCGGGCTGCCTGTCGTCGTGCTGGTTGACGGCAAATCCGCTTCGGCGGCTGAAATCGTCGCCGCAGCCCTGCAGGACCGGGACCGCGCCGTGGTCATCGGCACCGCGTCCTTCGGCAAGGGCTCGGTCCAGACCGTGCTCCGGCTGCCCAACGACGGCGAGATCACCCTCACCTGGTCGCGTCTGGTAGCGCCGTCCGGGTACATGTTCCACGGTTTAGGGATAAGGCCCACCATCTGCACCAGCGGCCTCAAGGACAGGCCTGTCGAGATCGTCAGCCGAATTATGCAAAATCGCTCGATAATCGAAGATATGCTGCTGGCTTGGCGCAAACCCGCCATGCAAGCCGAGGAAACCCGCAACCGGCTGAGGGAATCATGCCCGTCGCAGCGCCGGCACAAGGGCCTGGAATTGCAGATCGCCCGCCACCTGATCACCCGGCCGGCGCTTTTCGCCCGCGCCCTGGACCTGACGGCGGCCACCCACCAAGCCCGCAATTGACGCGACAGACCGTTTCGCCCGGCTTGCACCGTCGTCTCTCTTGACAGGTGGATTATGGCTTGTATTGTGCGCGCTCTGACGTGCCTGCCGGCGGCCCGAATGCGGGTCGGAAGCGGCCAACAACATCGAGATGAAAAATGGCGAAAACGAATTCCATCCTGATCAAACTGGTCAGCACCGCCGATACCGGGTTTTACTACGTGACCAAGAAAAACCCGCGGACCTTGACGGAAAAAATGGAAGTCCGGAAATACGATCCGGTCGTCCGCAAACACGTCCTGTTCAAGGAAGCGAAGATCAAATAGGTCTTCGCCTTCTGCCCTTCCGGCATACCCAGGCGGCACAATTGGGGCGGCTCCTCTCAAAAAAAACAAATCAGTCGGGCGCTGCCTCGACGGCCATTTTCGCGGCTTTCGGCGGCTCCGGGACAACCCGGTTGCGGCCCAGGCGCTTGGCTTCGTAGAGCGCCTTGTCCGCTTCTTCCAGAAGACTTTCCCCGGTCGTATCCGTGCCCCGGCTGACGGCAACGCCGATGCTGAGCGTTACCCGGATTCTTTCCCTCGACACCGATACGTCCATGGGATCGGTTGCCATTTTTTCGCATAACCGGTCGGCGACGCCCAGCGCCACCTCGACCGGGGTGTCCGGCATGACGACAATGAATTCCTCACCGCCGTAGCGGGCCGCCAGATCGAAGCCCCGGACGTTGCGCAGGATTCGCTGGCCGATCTCTTTCAGGACCTCATCGCCGACGCTGTGGCCGTAGGTGTCGTTGACCTGTTTGAAATGATCCAGGTCGATCATCAGCAATGAAACGGGCTTACCGCTACCGCGCATCCGTTCCATGACCGCGCCCAGATGAGAGGACAGGTAATGCCGGTTATGCAAGCCGGTCAGGCTGTCGGTCAGGGCCATGGACAGGTGCTGCAGGAAGTTTTCGTGCAACCGGTCCTGATAGCGCTTGCGGCGCACCTGGGTACGAATGCGCGCCAACAGTTCCAGTTCGTCGATGGGACGCGTGATGTAATCGTTGACCCCCAACTCCAGGGCCTTGATGAAAAGCGCCTGGTCTTCCTTGTCGCCGATCAGCAGGACCGGCGTTTGACGTGTCGGCTCCAGGGACCGAAGCCTGGAAGCCAGCCGCAGGGGCGCATCTGAATCCGTGCTCAGGCTGATGACGACGACGTCTCCGCCGTGGTCCACGATCCTGCCCGAGGCATCGTAATCATCAATCACCGTGACCCGGTCGCCGTCTCCGGCCAGCGCTTCGATGATGGCTTCTTTCTGCACCGTGCTGTCGTCAATCAGGACGACGTCGGCCCCGGTGCCGCTATCCATACCGACATCGCCTCCACCCATGAAGCCGAGCCGGACCGATGTCGCCTCGCGCATGCGCCACTGTTCCAGCATCTGTTTCAGACGCACCAGGGAGCGCACCCGCGCGAACAGGGTCGTGTCATCGACCGGCTTGGTGAGGAAGTCATCGGCGCCGGATTCGAGGCCCCGAATTCGGTCTTCGCGGCTGTCCAGCGCCGTGATCATCACCACGGGGATATGGGTAGTCTGCGGATTTTCCTTAATCCGCCGGCAGACCTCGAACCCGTCCATGCCTGGCATCATCACGTCCAGCAAGACAAGGTCCGGTGCGGCGCGGTCCACCATGTCCAAGGCGGACGATCCGTCTTTTGCGGTCAGGACTTCGTAATATTCGTTGGTTAATTTTGCTTCCAGCACTTTGATGCTGGCGGGCTGGTCGTCGACAATGAGGATGCGCGCCGACATGGGCTTATCCTGCTTTACAGAAAATGACGCTCAAATCAGTTGAGAAACTTGGCAACCGTTTCAAGGAACGTCGGCACCGAAATCGGCTTGGCGATATACCCTTCGCACCCGCCTTCCCGGATTTTCACTTCATCTCCCTTCATGGCGAACGCCGTCACGGCGATCACAGGGATGCTCTTCAAATCATCATCCGCTTTCAGCATCTTGGTGACTTCCAGGCCGGAAATTTCCGGAAGCTGGATATCCATGATGATAAGATCGGGGCGGTGTTCACGCGTAAGCTGGAGCACGTCGCGGCCATCCATGGTCTGAACCGTTTCATAGCCATGGGCCTGTAGCAAGTCGTTGAACAGCTTCATGTTCAGGTCAGTGTCTTCAACGATCAGGATGGTTTTCGACATATCCGCTTCCGTTCCCCAAGCTTCAATACACACACAGCTTCGGTTCCATCATAAAAGCGTCAGGAACCCGGGGGGATGTATATTTTGTTTTTCTCAATCCGGTCATGATTAAACACGTAACCACCCGCCTGAGAAGAAAGCATTATATTCCCCCTCTTGTTTGGATGATGGAGGATTCCTTGAGCGAAGTCAAACTGTTGCCCCCTAAAGCAAGGCATTAAAAAAGACCGGGGCGGGCCGGCTGGCCACCTTAAAAGAACATAACCATTTTCACAGGGAGCGGGGTAACCGGTGGGAAGAAGATGCCGTCGCAGGCCTATTCGCCCCGAACTTCCTCAACCATATCGCTGAGTTGCTCCACGTCGAGAACCACCAGGGTCTCTTTTTGGCGTTCGACGACGTCGCGCCGGGCCAAGTCATTGAGCACGCGGGCAACGGTTTCCCGCGTCGTCGAAGCGCGGCTGGCGATATCGCTATGCATGGGAATGGGTGAGATTTCCGCCGTGTTGCCTTCGCTCATGCAGGCCTTGGCCAGGCGCAACAAGTCGGCCTGGACCCTGTTGTTTGCGGCAAGCGTGCTGAGGTCCATGATACGATCGGTCGAGGTACGCACTACACGGGCCAGGGATTTCATGGCTTTCAGCGCAATAGGAGCATTGTGTTCCAGAAGACCCAGGAATTGCTCCTGGGGCAGCGCCGCCACCAGACAATCGCTCAGCGCCATGACGCTGGCCGAACGGGGTTGCCCGTCCAGCGCCGCCAGTTCCCCGAAGTATGCCCCTGCGGGCATGTCATCGAGGGCGATTTCGCGCCCCGAAAGCGAATAGTTCACAACCCGGACATCACCGGAAATAATAAAGAAAACATCCGTGGAATCGCTTTGCCGATCGATAATCTGCTCCTGCGCCGTATAGCGCCTGAAGCTGCAGGCTTCCTCAAGTTTTTTCAGGGCGCCCGCGTCAAGACCCTCGAGCAAATCAATTCCGGAAAGATTTTCCGTTTCCTGTGCAGACACAACCGCTTCCCCTGCTCGCAAGAGCAACTGACGTTTAAAGTGTTTTCAATTGGTCCCGATGTTAGTGTCTTTTTTCGGCAAAGGCGAGCACAAGGCGTTATAAGCGGAAATTTTTAAATTTCACCCGGAACGGCCCAGCCGGCGGTTTTATACGGTTAGTACGGCCCCGCCCCGGCGCGGATCACCCCCACCACTAAATACGCCTGCAAAGCGCCCCCTGGGCGAGTCAAAGCGCACAGCATGAACGCCGCCGAAAAACAGGTTGCGGTCATCCCAAAGTTTGTTTTCGGGATAGTCCCGGAAAAGCTGTTCGATGGCGCTTTCGGTAAATCCGCTTTCCAAGTTCAAGCTTTCGCCTTCGTAATGCAGCCGCGGGGCCTCGACGGCGGCCTCCGCCGACATGGAAAAATCCAGAAGATTGACCAATACCTGAAGAATGGCCGTGCGAATGCGGTTCGAGCCGCCCGATCCGAGCGCCGTCAGGTTCCCGCCCGGCTCGAACACCAGCGACGGCGCCATCATCGAAGACAGCCGGGTATCCACCGGCCATTGGTGAAAACCCATTGGGTTGATGTCCTCTTCGCCGAGCATGTTGTTGAGCATAATGCCGGTGCCCGGCGCGATATACCCGACCCCTTCGCCGTTGGACATCGTCAGCGACGCCGCGTTGCGATCGGCGTCGATGATGCTGATATGGGTGGTTCCCCGTTCGGCTTTAGGGCGGTTCAGGACCTTTGCCTTGTAAGCGGCCAGAAAGTCCGGGTTCAACAGGGTTTCGATTACGTCTTCGCTGACGCTTTCCCGGAGCCCGCTTTCGACCCTGGCCCGGTTGGTCAGACCCATGACCTTGACCAAGGTTCCCAGGTGATCGGCAGAGCCTGTTCCTAAGGCTCCGACGTCCATATCCTTCAGTAATTCCAGGGCAAAGGCGATGAGAATGCCACCCGTCGACGGCGGTGGATTGGTGTAAAGACGCGCCCCCCGATATTCGGTGACGAAAGGCTGGCGCTTTTCGGCACGGTAGAATTCGAAATCGTCCCGATCCAGCAACCCGCCGCCGGAGCGGCAATCGGCGGAAACGGCGGCGGCGATTTCGCCCCGGTAAAACAGGTCTTCGCCTTCCCTGGCCAGCGCCTCCAGGGTATCGGCGAAGTCCCGGTTGGTCATGGTTTCGCCTTCGCCCATCAGCTCAGCAGGGGAATCGCCGCTGGCGAAAATGGCGCGGCTGTCTTCACTGTGCATGTAGATGGGACCGACCACCTGAAACAGATATGCCTGCAAACGGTTGACGGTGAACCCCTTGGAGGCCAATTCCATGGCCGGCTCGACAATGCGCGTCATCGGCATGGTGCAAAGATCGCGGTGGACCTGAAACAACCCCTTTAGCACTCCCGGCGTTGCGATAGCGGCCATGCCGATGTGGAAGTCCTGGGTGACCGCCCCGAAATCCGCCGTGATGGGATGAAAATCAAGGCCCTGCCCTTCTCCCAAATCACCGGGGCGGCGCTTCGGCGTCTGCGTGAAGAAGTCGTACAGCACAGGCGCACGGGGCGCTTCGCCACTGTCCGGCGCACCATCGCCGGGGGACGCCATCAGGAACCCGCCACCGCCAAGGGACGACAGGACCGGCTCGACGACACAAGCCGCATACGTCGCCGCCAACACAGCGTCGAAGGCGTTGCCACCTTCCTCCAGAATAATGGCCGCGGCGCGGACCGTTTCCGGATGGCCGGCGGCGATGCATCCCTTACCGGTCATGGCTGTATGACCTGTCCACTGCAATCAGCCCCCCGAACGGCGATGGTTTCCTTTCCCGCCCGGCACATCTTGTCGAAAATCAGTTCGGGCATGGTTTCCGGCAGCAGCCTTTCCAGAATATACCAATGGCTGGCCCGGACGGCGACGCAAGGATAGCGGGCCAGGGTTTCGCGCATGTCTTCAGGCCCGCGCCAGTCCCGAAACACCAGCCTGTTCTGATCCCACCAGTGTTCGAGCCAGTAATCGTTGCCGGGCCTATTGGCGGAAAACCATCCGGCGAACCTTTCTCCGGTGACATAATCGGCCAGCATCAGCGCATAGGACGGACTGGACGCGGCGTAGGAGTAGACCCTGGCGCAGGACTTGAAACGATCCATATCGACGGACCGGGCGGCCCGGCGGTCATCGGCCAGTTCCTTACCGAGCCGGGCGACCCCGGCCCCTTGCGCAATCACCAGCGCCGCCAGCAGCACCACGGCGCCGGTCGCCAGGGATCGCGGCAGCAGTCGTTCTCCCAAACGCCAGGCCAGGACGAAGGCCAGCGGAATCAGGACGAAAGACGGGATCATGTACATGGCATTGGCTTGCTTGGCGACCAACAGGACATGCGCCAGCTGCGACACGACGATTCCAGCCAGGACCAGCGCCAGCCCTTCCGTATCAGATGTCAACGGGTCGCCATCCCGGACCCTGCGGCGCAGGGTCAGCGCCAGAACCACCACGGAAATCAAAAACACCACATGGAAGGCCGGGCGTTTGAACAGTTTCAGCACCTGTTTCGGATAGCCCGCCCAATTCATGAAGTCTCCGGACGCGCCACCCCCGTAAGCGCCCGACCCCTGGGAAATCGTCACCATCCAGTCGAGAAAAATCTGATAAGCACCGATCGCCGGAAGGGTAAACAGTACCAGCGCCGCAAAGGCGGCAAGCCCATAGACCAGAACGCTGCCGCTCCAGACCCGCATCCCCGCTCCGGCGCCCAGAACAAACACCGGCAGCAGGAAAACCGGGAAAGCGGTGATCTTCGTCGCCACGCCGAAGCCGGCAATGGCTCCGAACAAGATGCCGAACAGGACACGCCGCCTGGCCAGCACCCCCGGCGTCAGGGACGTCACTACGGCCCAGGCCAATACCAACATCGTCAACACCAGCAGAGCCTCGGGCTTGACGCGATAGGCGTGCTTGAAGACCACCATGGACATAAACGGCGCCAGTTGCAGAAATCCCGCCGCCGTCCACCCGCCGAAGACCCGCCGCCCGGCCGCGCCCAGTCCCCACAGGGCCATCGCCGTGAAGCCGGTAAACGTCACGGCGATTAACTGAAGATTGGGTTCCGGTTCGGCCAGGACCATGCCGGTCAGGGCGCCGGAGGGAGTCGCCGGATGGGCCAGCTTCAAAATCAGCGCCGACAGCCACTGCACCGTCGTTCCCGGATGCATGACATGTCCCGGCGTCGTCAGGTTGAGAATGTTCAGCGCGTCGAGAAGATAGAAATAATCCGGGTCCAGGTTGAACCACAACCAAGCAGGGCCGCCCTGGGCGCGCGCCCACAACGCCGAGATTACAAATAGAACCGGCAGCACCAGAAGCGGGAGCTGACTCCGAAATCCCTGCCAGGATAAAAATCGCGGTTTTTTCAGCATTCAACGCCTATTAATCAGCTTTCTATTGCGGGGCGTAACAAATCTTTGCATATCACGCCACCGAAAACACGCTAAGGGGCTTGAAAACAAACCTTTTCAGGGTTTATTTAAAGAGTGATTCCCCTCTCCCGCCTGCTGATATATGGTTAGCCCACCTGCCCGAAGTCTCCCCGGCGCTTCTTTTGTCCGGGGCAACTCCGTGGTGGTAAAGAAACAGGGGGCAGATAACTGGACCGGGGGGGTGCGGTAGACTGTGAAAGGACGCTTCGTGAAAAGATTTTCTATCCCTATCCTTGCTCGGGCCGTTGTTCCGGTCGGTGTTCTGGCCGTTGTTCTGCTGGCCTTTGTGTCGGCGGCCTCGCCCGTACGGGCCGAGGGAGTCATGAACGCGGTCTCCTTCCTGCCGGTGCCGGCGGGCTCGGCCATTCTCGTGCGTCCGCTGGATAATTCGGACGACAATTTGGTTCTGCTGGAAGACTTCGAGAACGCCCTGAAGAACAAGGGGTACACGATCAGCAAGGACGCGGCCCTGATCCTGACCTTCGAGACCCGCGACGATTCCGGCTCCTGGGCCGGCGGCGGTGAAAACCGTTTCGTGGAATTGAGCAATAATCACGACCACTCCGGCGTCGATGCGCCCCGTGTCCGTTTCAATCTTTTCAATTCGCAACGCGGCGGCATTCTCAACTCGGACCGCAAGGAAGCGACCCATACGGTGACGCCCAGCAGCTTCCGGATCGAAGTGACGGTGGACGACAAGTCCAACGGCAAGCGCGTGTGGCAGGGCTGGGGCAGCGCCGAGACCCGTGTCGGCACGAGCCAGGAAACCTCGCGCAAAATGGTGCCGTTCCTGATTGACGGCCTGGGCCGGACCATCCGGCAGAAAACCTTTCCGTTGAACCAGTAAGGCCTCTCCACCATGATCCGGATCCGCTCATTTCCAATGCGTATCTTCAAATCCGGGGCGGCCTTGCTGTGGATGGCATCCCTGGTGGCCATCCTTGTTGCCGGCGATGCGCGCGCCGAATTCATCGTCGAGAGCATCGACAACAATTTCCCCGACGAAATCGCCGTCGCGGCGGAAGAAAACAAAATGCTGGTGGTCATGTTCGAGCAGACCGGATGTCCCTACTGCGCGAAAATGCACGCCAGGGTTTTTCCCGACCCCAAGGTCAACGAATATTATTCCAAGCGTTTCGTGATGTTCCAATCCAATATTCGCGGCAATCTTTCCGTGGTCGGCCCCAGCGGCGAGAAAATGACGGAAAAGAAATTGGCCCGCAAGCTTCGGGTGAGGGCGACGCCGGTGTTCATATTTTATGACAAGACCGGCCAGCAGGCCCTGCGGGTCACGGGCTTCATGGACGCGGAACGCTTCATCAAGGCCGGCAAATACGTCGCCGACGGCGTTTACAAGACCAAGACCTCTCTTTACCGGTATATGCTGCAGAATTAACGTCTAAAAAAAATTCAGAGACTCAGGTCCGCATGCCCCAATCCCCGCGATCATCCAGCCTCCTTTTTGCCGCCTTTCTTTTTTCCGCCACTCTGGCCCTCGCCGTGGTTTTCACGGGTCCTTTTGCGCTAGCCCAGGAAAAGGCCGCGCAGGCCTCCCTGAGCCCGGCGGAATTGCTGGAATTGATCGAGGCCAACGGCGGCTATGCCTTCGCCGCGGCGGCTGCCGATCTGGACGCCGCCCACGCGCGCCTCGACGGCGCCAGAGCCAATCTGTTCCCCCGGCTGACGGGAACGGTTATGGGGAAACGGCTGGAGGCGAAAAAAACCATCGAAACCCGGGATTCCGAAGTCGAGAGCAGCCTGGAACTGGTTCAGCCGATCTATGATTTCGGCCAGACCTACAGCCGGGTTAGGGCGGCGCGTTCGAATATCGCGGCGGCCGGGGAAAAACTGCGCATCGCCCGCCATACGGTGCTGATGGAAGGCCTGGCTGTCTTTTTCGACCTGCATGTTTCGGAACTGCGCATGCACTCGCTCAACCAGGACCACGCCAGCGCCTATGTGCACTGGGAGCGGGCCAATGAGCGCTTCAAGCTGGGTCAGGCCGACCCGGTCACGGTGTCGGAAGAACTGGCGCGGGTGGAAAAAACCCGGCTCCTCTACCACCGCGAACGCAGCCGTAACAGCTCGCTGCGCCTGCGCCTGGAAGACCTGACGGGAAAACCCTTTTCCGGCGAATTGATTGATTCACCGAAGCCGCCGGCCAAAAAACCCACCGAAGTGGACACGGAAAAACTGTTCGCCTTCGCCGAAACCCGCAATCCTGAAATCAAGGCCCTGGCCAGGCGTGCCGAAGCGTTGTCCTTTCAGCGCGACGGCACCGGCAACCGGCCCCGCATCGAAGCCTTCGGAACCGTCGGCCAATCGACCCGCGAGCACCGCTCACGCGAGGACTGGGCCGTCGGTGCCCGGATGACCGTTCCGTTTTTCGACGGCGGACTGAAAAGCGCGGAACACGCCCGGCTCGACGCGGAGTATAGAAAGGTCCGCGCCGAACACGAAATCCGCCGCCGGGATTTGCGCCGCCAGTTACGCGAAGCCGTGCTCCTACGGAACGATTCCTGGCAGCAGGTCATCGCCGCCCGGGCCGCACTGGACTTCCTCGGCCGCCGGCTGGCCAAGCGCCAACGGCTCTATGAACAGGAACGTGTCGCCGACCTGGGCCGCGCGATGATAGAATTTTCCGGTGGCGAATCCGATGTGGTGCGGGCCGCCGGCACCTATTACCTGGCCAGTGCCCGGCTCGCCGTCCTGTTGGGGGAAAACCCATCCGGAGGCTTGGCTGAAAATTTTCTTGAGCGCCTGCTGGGCGAGAAAATCGGCACGAAAGACGAACAGTTATCACCGAAGGAGGGAACCGGCTTTGGACAAGACGATTTACCGAAAATCGAGCGTTAGCGGGACACCCGTATGGCGGGCCGTCCTTTGCAACGTCCTGGGCGCGGCCCTTCTGGTTGTCGGGCTCGTCTCGGCGCCGGGCTCGAGCCAAGCCGCCGAACGCAAACTCGCCTTCCCCGTCGCCGGCGTCGTCGCCAAGGTGATGGTGCAGACCGGACAACAGGTCAAAGTCGGGGACGCCCTGGCGCAACTGGACCTGACGGCGTTCAAGGCCCTGAAGGACGCCGCCGACGCCGGTCTCCGGGCGGCCGGCCAGACCCTCACGTTCGCAACCCAGAACCGCAACCGGGCCAAGCAACTGTTCGACGACCTGTCGACATCGGCGGAAGAACTGGAACGCGCCGAACTGAAGCTGGTCCAGGCCGTCGCGGACAAGGTCCGCGCCCAGGCCCAGGCCGAGATCGCGTCCTGGAACCTGAACCGCGCCACGCTCCGCGCGCCTTCCGCCGGGGCTGTCAATTCCGTGCCGGGCTATGCGGGCATGGTCGTCGATCCCGCTGCCGCGATTACCACGGTGGTGATCCTTTCCAGCCCCTGACGCCCGCCGGATCACTCAGCGCACCTCTTTCACCCAACACCCTCCCGGCCAGCCCCCGGTTATCCCCCGTTTCCTTATTTTATTTCGATAATTCTAGAAATATCGTTGAATTGATGTGGAAGGCGGTCTATATTTCCCCCATGAACGAGGAAAAAGCAGCGAAGTGTCTCGCCGAACTGGGCAGCCCGACGCGGTTGGCGGTGTTCCGCCTGCTGGTCAAGGCCGGGCCTGAAGGCTTGGTGGTGGGAGATATCCAGCGCCGGCTGAAAATTCCCGCCTCGACCCTGTCGCACCATATCGCCCGCCTGGCGTGGGCCGGGCTGGTTGAGCAGCGCCGGGATGGCCGCAAGCTGGTGTGCTCGACCCGTGGTGGCGTCATGGACGCCCTGGTGGTGTTTCTCACCGCCGAATGCTGCACCGGGTTCGCCGATGAGTGCACCGAAACCCCCGCCGCCTGAACTGGTCTCTAAATAATGAATGACATGACCCAGCCTCCTTCCCGGATAAAGCCCCAGACCAAGATCGAAACGCCTGGCGGCTGCTGCGCCGCCGCCCCATCACCCCCGGCTGATGGTCTGGATTTCCTTGGCGCAATCAAGGTCCAGGCAGCCCGTGTCGATAGGGTTATTTGGGCGATACTGGCCGTGTTCGCCGCGCTGGCCTTTTTCGCGCCCACCCAAGTCGCGAAAAGCTTCACATTCACCGGCTGGGCGCTGGTCGATATTTCGCCCTTTCTGCTGTTTTCCGTCGCCGTCGCCGCCGCCGCGCACGCCACGGGGTCGGACAAGCTGATCGCGAAGGTGTTTTCCGGCAAGCCGGCAACCATGATCGCCGCCGCCGCGCTGTTCGGCAGCCTGTCGCCGTTCTGTTCTTGCGGCGTCATCCCCATCGTCGCCGGTCTGCTCGGGGCCGGGGTGCCGCTGGCTCCGGTCATGGCATTCTGGATTTCGTCGCCGCTGATGGACCCGCAAATGTTCATCCTCAGCGCCGCCGCCCTGGGGCTTCCCTTCACCATTGCAAAAACCATGGCCGCCTTCGTCATCGGACTGGCCGGCGGCTTCGCCACCCTGGCCGCGCTGAAAATGGGCCTGTTCGCAAATCCGCTGTCCGGGGATTTACAAAAATCCTGCTGCGGCGGCTCGTCCGATTTCGACATCGCGAACGAAAAGCCCAGCGAGGGCATTCTCTGGGCCTTCTGGCATGAAGCGCCCCGGCGAAAAATTTTTTCCGACGTCTTCTGGGACACCGCCTGGTTCCTCGGCAAATGGCTGACCCTGGCCTTCTTGCTGGAAAGCCTGATGGTCGCCTATATCCCGGCTTCCCTGGTCGCCGACGTGCTGGGCGGCGGCGCCTGGTGGACCATCCCCGCCGCTGTCGGCGTCGGTATTCCCACCTACCTCAACGGCTTCGCCGCCATCCCGCTGATGGCCGGACTGATGGACCTCGGCATGGCCCCGGGGGCGGCACTGGCCTTCATGATCGCCGGCGGCGTCACCTCCATCCCCGCCGCCATGGCGGTATTCGCCCTGGTACGCCGTCAGGTGTTCCTCTGGTATCTGGTGATTTCGCTCACCGGCTCAATGGCCGCCGGGCTTTTGTATCAGTTGACGATCAGCGCCTAAGGGCGCGTTTCAGTTCAAAGCCGCGACTTCGACGACGATCTTCGGTGCTTTCATCGTCAACGCCCAGGCGTCTATGAAACCGGCGCGGATCAGCGTTCCCCGAACGGCCCTGCGTTTAGCCTTGCTGACAGGACCGACGGCGACGCGGTAAACGGTACCGCCCTTGGCCGTGCCCGTAACCACGCGAGCGGAAAGCGCAATGGTATTGCGGGCCAGACGTTCCGCGTTGGCGATACGGCGGAAGCTGGCAAGGACGTAGTAGGTGCCGGCGTTGGTCTCGTTGGAAGTGGGCACGGGAATGGATGCGGGCACCGAAGCCGTTTCAAGCACCGTTTCGGATGCCATTTCAGATCCTGGAGCAGAATTTTCCGGTATGACTTTCGCCGCCATAGGCAGGATTACCGGCTCCAGGCTGGCGACGTCTACCCCCTGTGCTGCGGCCTGTTTTTCAGGCGCGGCAACCGGTTCAAGTTCGGAAACCTCGATCTTCGCCTTGATCGATGCGTTCGCGGTTTTATCTTTGGCCGCCTTCGTAAGGCCCGCGTCGATAGCGGTCTCCGCCACCATTACCGGGCCATCGGGCGCGGCTTCGTGGCAGACGTCTTCGCCGTTGACGAAACGCCAGATGGCGCAGTCCTGCTGGGCGACAGCCGACAAGGCGTGATCGCCCAGGGTTTTCTCGGTGGTCGCCAGGGAAACGCCATCTGCGATCAAGGACGCGACCTGTACGGAGAGGGGCATGGCGCACCCGCCGAGAACCAGCGGCGCAAGCATTGCGCCGAGGATGGTTTTACGAAGAGGCATGACGGGTGTTCCCCCAGGTCCGGTTATTGATTGGCGTCATGGTTAACCTAAAACCTTTAATAAATCGGTAATCGGGGAACTTATGGGTTTTCCGCATTCACGATCCATCCACAGCCGGGTCTGGCCTCCGGGCCTGCGTTCTGTTAGGTTCCCGCTGGTTTTTCCTGGCTCTTAATCAGTTGCACCCGACTATGACCGATAAAACAGACAAAGGCCTATTGCCGGCCGGACTGTCCGATGTGCTGGCGCCGGACGCCGCTTTCGAGGCGTCGGTGCTGGAACGCCTGTTGGCGGATTTTTCCGCGCACGGATACGAGCGCGTGGACCCGCCGCTGATCGAATTCGAGGACAGCCTGCTGACCGGGATCGGCGCGGGCGTCGCCGAACAGACCTTCCGCCTGATGGACCCGGTATCTCAGAAAATGATGGGGGTGCGCGCCGACATGACGCCCCAGGTCGCGCGCATCGCCGCCAAGCGGATGAGTAAAGCGCCGCGCCCCTTGCGGCTGAGCTATGCCGGGCAGGTTTTAAGGGTGCGCGGATCGCAACTCCGCTCCGAGCGCCAGTTCACCCAGGCCGGCGCCGAACTGATCGGCCCGGACGCGCCCGCCGCCGACGCCGAGGTCATCGTCATGGCGGCTGAGGCGCTTGCCAATCTCGGCATTCGGGATCTGTCCATCGATCTCGGCCTGCCGACCCTGGCCGCCGCGGTCTCTGAAAACGCCGGGAATGAGAAGATCCGCGCCCGCCTGCGCCAGGCGCTGGATCGCAAGGATGCCGCCAGCGTCGCCGAACTGGGCTCGGATATCGGCGAAGATACGGCCCGGACCCTCGCCGCCATGATAAGCGCCGCCGGTCCCGCGACGGAAACCCTGGCGGCACTGGAAAACCTGAACTTAAGCGGCGACGCCGCCGACGGACACGGCCTGCTGGCCGATGTCGTCGAGCGCGTCCGGGCTGCCCTGCCTGATCTGGCCATCACCATCGACCCGGTCGAAAACCGCGGCTTCGAATACCACTCCGGCGTGACGTTTACCTTTTTCGCCAAGGGCGTGCGCGGCGAACTGGGCAGCGGCGGGCGGTATGTGACGAATGGCGAGGATTCCAAAAATAGCGAGGGGGCGACCGGGTTTACCCTGTTCATGGATACCGTTCTGCGCGCGGTGAAGCCGCCTGAGCCCAAGCGCCGGGTGTACCTTCCGGCTGAAACCCCTGCGGACAAAGCCGCCCAGTTGCGTGCCGAAGGCTGGGTCACGGTGGCCGAATTGTCCGATTCTGAAAATGCTAAAGCGGAAGCCGTACGGATGGGCTGTACGCATATCCTGGACGGCGACGAAGTCCTGGAACTGCAACAAACGAAACCAAAAGCAACGTAAGGAAAAGAGTGTTATGGCGAATGTCGTCGTGGTCGGCTCCCAATGGGGCGATGAAGGCAAGGGAAAGATCGTGGACTGGCTGTCCGAGAGGGCCGATGTGGTGGTCCGCTTCCAGGGCGGGCATAACGCCGGCCACACGCTGGTCATCGACGGGGTAACCTACAAGCTGCACCTGGTGCCGTCGGGCGTCGTACGCCCGGACAAGCTGGCGATGATCGGCAACGGCGTCGTCATCGACCCGTGGGCGCTGCTGGATGAAATTGAAACCCTCCGCGGCCAGGGTGTCCGTATCACGCCGGACAACCTGCGCATCGCCGAAAACGCGCCGTTGATCCTGCCGCTGCACCAGGAACTGGACATGGCCCGCGAAAACGCGCTCGGCAAAGCCAAGATCGGCACCACCGGGCGCGGCATCGGCCCGGCCTATGAAGATAAAGTGGCCAGGCGCGCAATCCGCGTCGGCGATCTGGCCGAGCCGGACGTGCTGGGTGAGCGCATCGAAAAACTGTTGATGCACCACAATGCGCTACTCCGTGGCATGGGCGAGAGCGAAATCGACGGCCAGGCCCTGCAAGCCAAGCTGGAAGAGATCGCGCCCAAAATCCTGCCCTTTACCGGCGTCGTCTGGCAGGAACTGGACGCCGCGCGCTCCAAGGGTAAGCGCATCCTGTTCGAAGGCGCGCAAGGCACGATGCTGGACATCGACCACGGCACCTATCCGTTCGTCACCTCTTCCAACGTGGTCGCAGCACAAGCCGCCGTCGGCTCCGGCCAGGGTCCGGGGGCTATCGATTACGTGCTCGGCATCACCAAGGCCTACACCACCCGCGTCGGCAGCGGCCCGTTCCCGAGCGAACTGACGGATGAAATCGGCCAAGGGCTCGGCGAGAGGGGCCACGAATTCGGCACCACCACGGGCCGGCCCCGGCGCTGCGGCTGGTTCGACGCCACCCTGGTCCGTCAGTCGGTCAAGGTCAACGGCATCAACGGCATCGCCCTGACCAAGCTGGATATTCTTGACGGCATGGAGGAACTCAAGGTCTGCACCGGGTACACAATCGACGGCAAAACCTTCGACCACCTGCCGGCGTCGTCCGTTGCCCAAGCCAATATCGAGCCTATCTACGAGAGCATGGAAGGCTGGACTGAAAGCACCCAGGGGGCGCGTTCCTGGGCCGCCTTGCCGGCGTCGACGATCAACTATATCCGCCGCATCGCGGAACTTATCGACGCTCCGGTGGCGCTGCTGTCGCCCAGTCCGGAACGCCCCGCCGTCATCCTGGTGCGCGTTCCGTTTGCCGATTACAGCTCACGCATAGGGCTCTTAACGTG
>JACNJX010000068.1 GCA_014382345.1 Alphaproteobacteria bacterium | reverse complement strand
TCCGTCAACGTCCTGTCCCGGTCTGACACGTTGCATTGCGCCACCGTCAATGAAGTCAGAGCGCAACTGGGGTTCGATCAAATCACCGTCTATGTGGACAAGCGCTACCGGAAGGGAAGCTGCCCGTATCGCTCGATCCTCGACCATGAGCACGAGCACGTGAATATCTTTCGCAACGCCCTCGCCCACTACGCGCCGAAGGTGGAAGCCCGCCTGACCGAAGCGGCGGCACGGCTGAAACCGGTCAGTGCACGCTCAGTTAACAGAGCGGCGGAAAAACTGCAAAAAGCCCTGCACAGGAAAATGAAATCCATGTTCAAGACAATCAACGCCACCATGGATGCCAATAACGCCCGAATCGACACCGTGGATAATTACAAGCGCGAACAGGCCCGCTGTACGACATGGTAGGCCTTCCAACCAATCCCAGCGGCCAAAAGCGCCTCGTTAATGAGGGACTCTTGACGCCCGCAGGCCTGGGGGCGAGACTATCCGCGTCTGGTTCCGGGCCCAGCCCTACGCAAGGCCCGGTACGGGTTAAAGCGGCCCACGGCTTAAAGAAATTCGAAGACTCATGAAATGGCATTGGTGATGACTGGCCCCATACAGGATCAAACCACCGGGACAATTTCCGATTCGGGAGATTCTGGCGATTCCGGTGAGTTGTATAAGGCCGAAACGGAAATCCGGGACCTCAAGAACACCATCAGCGCGCTCCGCGACGAATTGGAAAATATGCAATTCGAAAATCAGGAAAAAGTGCAGCGCGCCATCGCTGATTCCGCCGACGAAATCGGCCAACTAAAAGAAGCCGCCCAAGCCTTGCGGGAAGAACTGGACAACCTGAACTTCGAGAAGGACCAAGCCGTCCAGCAGGCCGTCGCCAATTCGGCGGATGAAATCGCACAGTTGAAGGATACCGCGCAATCGCTCAGGGAAGAACTGGACAACCTGAGCTTCGAGAAGGACCAGGCCGTTCAGCAGGCCGTCGCCAGTTCTGCAGATGAAATCGGACAGTTGAAGGAAACCGCCCAGTCCTTGCGGGAAGAACTGGACAACCTGAGCTTCGACAAAGACCAGAGCGTTCAAAAAGCCGTCGCCGACGGCAGCGACGAAGCGGATCAGTTGCAACAAACGGCGGTTGCACTGAGAGAAGAACTCGATACCATCAGGGGACGCTACGAAGACCAGATTCAGGGACTGGAACGCGCGTCCCGCGACGAGATTAAACAATTGCAGGAAACCATCGCCGCCTTGCGCGATGATTTGGAAGGTAAGAATGGCCAGTAACGTCCGTCCAGGCCAGCCGCCCGAACTGTCCACGGGGCAGGCCCCGGAACAGTCACCTGAACAGTCCCCGCGGGCTGCCCCAAAACGCGCGCCCGACCGGGTCGCCATGCTGCGCCAGGCCGACAAGAAACTTAAGCAGGCGGAAATGCTGCTCAATGTTTCCAGGCGGGTCGCCGCCATCGAAAGCCTGGATGAGGTTCTGAAAACCCTGGTCGAGCTGATTGCCTATGAACTGGGCGCCGAGCGCGCATCCCTGTTCCTCAACGACGCGGCCACCGGCGAGTTGTATTCCCGCGTCGCGCAAGGCAATTTCTCGCGTGAAATCCGCATGCTCAACACCACCGGCATCGCCGGCGCTGTGTTCTCCGGCGGCCAGGGCGAGATCATCCCCGACGCCTATTCCGACGAACGTTTCAACCGCAAGGTGGACGAACAAACCGGCTTCAAGACCCACAACATCGTCTCCGCCCCGGTCAAAACGGTACGCGGCGACGTGATCGGCGTCACCCAGGCGTTGAACAAGAAAGATGGCCCCTTCACGCCCGATGACCTGAACCTGCTGGAAGCGATCACCACCCAAGCCGCCGTCGCCCTGCAAAGCACCCAGTTCGTCGAGCGCATGAAGAAAAGCCGCGAAAAGGAACTGGAATTCCTCGACGTGGTCTCGGACGTGACCTCCGAACTGGAACTGGGCTCGCTCCTGAGCAAGGTGATGAGCGAAGCCACCCGCATGCTGAACGCCGACCGCTCGACGCTGTTCCTGAACGACGAAAAGACCGACGAGCTGTTTTCCCGCGTCGCCATGGGCGACAGCTTGGGCGAAATCCGCCTGCCCAATTCCGCCGGCATCGCCGGCGCGGTGTTCACGTCGGGGCACACGGTCAACATCCCCTATGCCTATGCCGACCTGCGCTTTAATCCGGCGTTTGATAAGCAAACCGGCTATTTCACACGCTCTATCCTGTGTGTGCCTGTGGTCAACAAGGACAGCAAGACCATCGGCGTCACCCAGGTGCTGAACAAACGCGGCGGACCGTTTTCGGAAGAGGACGAACAGCGCCTCAAGGCGTTTACCGCGCAGGTCTCCATCGCGCTGGAGAACGCCAAGCTGTTCGAAGACGTCCAGAACATGAAGAACTACAACGAAAGCATGCTGGAAAGTATGTCCAACGGCGTCATCACCATGGATGAAGACGGCAAGATCGTGACCTGCAACGCCGCCGGTCTTCGCATCATGAAAACCGGAATTGACGACATCCTCGGCAAGCAGGCCGACGAATTTTTCGTCGACGCCAACGCCTGGCTGATGGAACGGGTGAAAAAGGTCGAGGAAACCCTGGAGCAGGACGTCCTCATGGATGCCGAACTGGAATTCGGTGATGACGATGAAAAGGAAAAAATTTCCGCCAACGTCAACCTGCTGCCGCTGATCGGCGATGACGGGAAGAAGCTGGGCTCGATGATCATGATCGAGGACATCAGTTCCGAAAAGCGCATGAAATCCACCATGTCGCGCTACATGGACCCCGGCATCGCGGACCAGTTGATGGGCGCCGGCGGCGACGAGGATTTTCTCGGCGGCAAAAGCTCGGAAATCACAGTGTTGTTTTCCGATATCCGCTCGTTCACCACCATCACCGAAGCGCTCGGCGCCCAGGGCACGGTGAAGATGCTCAACGAATACTTCACCATCATGGTCGATATCATCACCCGCGAAGGCGGCATGTTGGACAAGTTCATCGGCGACGCAATCATGGCCGGGTTCGGCATTCCCGTGCCCCACGATGACGACGAGGACCGCTCCGTGCGCGCCGCCATCGCCATGATCACCGAACTCTGGGATTGGAACAAGGTGCGTGAAGCCCGCGGCGAAGCCGCCGTCGACCATGGGGTCGGTCTCAACACCGGCATGGTGGTGTCCGGCAACATCGGTTCGCCCAAGCGCATGGACTACACCATGATCGGCGACGGCGTGAACCTGGCGGCCCGGCTGGAATCGGCCTGTAAACAATATTCGGCGCGCATCCTGATCAGCGAATTCACCAAGGCCAAGCTGAAGGGCACCTATAAAATGCGCGACATCGATCTGGTGGTGGTCAAGGGCAAGACCGAACCGGTCGGCGTTTACGAGGTGCTGGACTATCACAATGACCAGACCTACCCCAACCTGATGGACAACGTGAACTACTTCAACGAAGGCGTGAAGGAATACCGCGCCGGTGAATGGGACAAGGGCATCGGCCGTTTCGAAGAGGCGATCAAGGCCAATGAAACCGACAAGCTGGCGCAGACCTATATCGAGCGCTGCGAACACCTGAAGGCTGAACCGCCCAAAGACTGGAACGGCGTCTGGGTGATGACCTCGAAATAATAAAAAAACTCTGCCGAGCTTGAGGAATTACTGGTAAATCCGGGTTTATCCTTCTAAGTGAATAGGCGAGCCCGGTTCCCCTTTTCCTACTTAAAAATCCGAAACAATGAGCAAGACTTCCAACGTTGAAGATATCCTCAAGCAACTGGCCAAGGAGTTCCTTGAGTCGAGCGAGGATTCCCTCGTCATCATCGATGACGCCATCACCCGTCTGATGGAAGGCGGAAAATGGGAGGAGGATTTTTCCGAAATTCTGCGCCGCGTTCATTCCATCAAAGGCGGCGGCGGCACCTTTGGTTTTCCCGCCATCACCATGATCGCCCACGCGCTGGAGGATTATGTCGAAACCTCGGGAAATATCGGCACGGACCACCTTCCGGGAGTGCAGGCCTATGCCGACGCCATCCGCGACATCGTCGACCGTGGGGAAAACCCCGGCGATGCCCAAACCACGGAAATTCTGCGCGCCCTGCCCGCCAGCGGCCCTGCCTTCGCCGACCCCGCCCGTGCGGACGCCGTTGCATCCGGACAAACGCCGCGCGACATCGGCTTTTTGCTGGTCATGCCGAAGGGCCTGCAACGGCGGATTGTCGGTGAAGAACTGGTGTCTTGCGGGTTCCGGGTCAGCCTGGCGGAGAATGCCGTTCAGGCGATTGAAATCGCGCTGGCCAACCCGCCGGATATCTTCGCCGCCAGCCGCTTCAACGAAGACATGACCGGGGCCGAACTGGCCCGCGTGTTCAAGGCCGTCGATTCCCTGTCACAAGCGAAGTTCCTGATGATGACCAGCAGCGACGACACCGACCCTGGTAACCTTGACCTCCCTGCCGGCTCCCGCGTCGCGCGCAAGGGCGAAAAGTTCACCGAAGACATAACGCAACACCTCATCGAATGGGGCGTGTTCGGGGATATAAAGGCGTAAAACGTTTCGCAGGACGGGTCCGGCGAAGGTGGTTTTGGGTGTTGGCGATGAAGACGCCATCCCTCCTTAAGCCGCTTCGACGATAATTTCCTTGGACGTGTTGTCAACGACGACCGGCGTTTCATAATACCGGACATCGGGTTCGGCGCCGTAGGTATCGACAAGAAACTGCCGCCAGTCGTCCGAATAAAAGGCTTCCGCCGCTTCTCGGTCTTCCCATAGATAAACACCGATGACGGTGTCATCGGGTTCGAATAGATAATATTTCCGAATCAGTCCCGAAACACCCTGGTATTTCGGCGCCGTTCCCTGGAACTTCTCCTTGGCTTCGTCGAGGGTTATGCTTTGCGGAAGCTTGAACTGAACGATGGCAGTGATCATGACGGTTTCCTACGCAAAAAATTAATCCCATGATGCCCGAGCCGGGTTAAATCACCAAATCGAAATCCCTACTTCGTGGTAGCGATGAAGACGCCGTCCCAGTCGGCGGCCGGCGGGTTGATCTTGTATTCGGCGATGCGTTCCTCGTAGAGGTCGCACAGCACATCCAGGTTGACATCGAGGTGCCAGGGCCTGTGCCTTTCGTCGCCGAGAACGCGGATTTCCTTAAACATTTCAGCGGCTTCATCGAAGCGCTGCTGACGATAGCTCTCCATCGCGTCCTGAATCTTCTTTTGGACATTCACGAACACAGGACTGGCCTTCAACTCCGCGTCGCCCATCAGGCCGTAGATATAGGTGCCTTCGGTCTTGCCCTTGACCTGAATGAAGTCGAGATCGATGGTCGCCATCCGGTCCTCGACCGCGGCGTTGGTGGTCGGGCCGAGGACCACGTTCATGCCGTAGCTCTTGGACTGGCCCTCCAGACGCGCCGCCAGGTTGACCGTATCGCCGAGCACGGAATAGTCGAAACGCTGATCCGACCCCATGTTGCCGACCACGCATTCGCCGGAATTCAGGCCGAGGCCGACCTTCAGCGGGATATGCTTGCGGCCTTCCTCTTCCGCCTCGACTTCAAGCCGGTCGTTCAGCGGCCCCATCTCGGCCAGCATCGCCAACGCCGAGACACAACCATGGTAGGCATGGTCGTCGTCGTCGAGCGGCGCGTTCCAGAACGCCATGATGCAGTCGCCCATGTATTTATCGACCGTTCCCTGACGATCGAGGATGGCATTGGTTAATGGCGTCAGCAGCTTGTTGATCAGCGCCGTCAGGCCGACCGCGTCGAACTGTTCGGAAATGGTGGTGAAACCGCGAACGTCGCAGAACAACAGGGTCATTTCGCGCTTGTCGCCGCCCAGTTTCAGCTCGCCGGGGTTTTCGGCAACGCGATTGACCATGTCGGGCGACAGGTATTTGGAAAACGCATCGCGGGTCTGGCGGCGTTCGGCCTCTTCGCGGGCGTAGCTGGTATAGGTCAGCACCATATACATGAACAGGATGGAAATGATCGCATACCCGGAGTCGAACAACAGCCGTCCCGGAAGGTTCAGGCCGATCATCGGCACGTCGATGCCGGCGAACAGGTACCACGATGTCGCCCCGGCCCCGCCGGCGACCAGCAGAAAAGCCGCCATGCCCCACTTGGCCCCGGCCCAGGGCACGAGAATGATCATCAACAGCCCGCCCAGCAGGATCAGCGACAGTTCGGCGGCAACGAAATAGTTGGGCCTGGACAGCCATTTCTTGTGCAAGGCCGCCTCGATCAACTGCACATGCACCTCGACCCCCGGAATCACCGGTTCCGTCGGCACCGCCCGGATATCCAGCAGGCCCACAGCAGAGGTGCCGACAATGGTCAGCTTGCCCTTGATCAGGCTGGGATCGGCGGTGCCGTTGAGGACGTCCTTGGCGGAAACGTATTTCGACTTGTCGCTTTTCGAGAAATACGGCCACACCCGGCCGCGATTGTCGGTCGGCAATTGCAGTTTCTTGTGCACACCGAGATAGGTGATGCCCGCCGCGTTGGCCTTGACCAGAATGGATTTCCGGTTGAAGGCGACGCGCAGCATTTCCACCGACAGGGACGGATACAGGCCTTTTTCAAAGGCGAACAGCGTCGGCACCCGGCGCACGATCCCGTCCGGCTCCGGGACCAGCGAGAAAATGCCGTGCCCGGTGGCTTCTTTCTCGAACACCGGCACGTTGCGGATCAAAGATTGAAACCGCGGCAGGAACCGGCTCGGCTCCACGTTCTTGCCCTGTTTCAGCAGGGCCACGGATTTTTTGATCGGCGGGCCTTTTTTGCTTTCCAGCTTTTCCCAATACCCCGCCTGGCCCAGCACGACGCGGCTGCGTTTGACCATACGCGCCAGAATCTCGTCGTTGGACGGCAGCGCCCTCAGTTTGGCGATGGTGGCTTCATCCAGGCCGACGACGGTATCCGGAATCCTGTTCGGATTCATCCTGTCGGGCTCGGCGAACACGATATCGAACGCGACCAGGGCCGCGCCCATCTGCATCAGGTTGCCGATCAGCTTGGCCACGGCCGTGCGCGGCCACGGCCATTGGCCGATCTCGGCCAGACTTTCCTCGTCCAGATCGATGATGGTGACCGGCTTGCCCTGGGGCGGCGGAATTTCACGCGGCTTGACCTGCTGGAAATAATCGAAGGTCTTGAGACGGAGGAACTCGACCGGGTACGGATCGACCACATACAACGTCAGGAAACCCGCCAGCAGGGCCATTCCAAGCAACCGCTCGAAACTGAAGGCGGAGCGCAGGAACTTAAGCATGGCGTTCAACCTTTTCTTCGGTGTTCAATCCCGGCGAAAAACGAATCCAAATCCCCGTCACCGTCAAAACATCCCCCTGGTTGCCCTTTGGGCCTTCCAATTCACCGAACACTACACCGGTCCAGACTTTCCCGGTCAAGGGACTTGTCACACATTTAAGATTTTTTTCGCCGGACAAAAAGGCCCTAACCCCTTCTGGCGACCACCTTTATACCGCCCACCGCTTGGGCCGCGTCCCGACTCCCGACGGCACGGCGCGCACCAGTGGAGATAGCGGTGCGCATCAATGAACAACATGGGCTGGCTTCATGCCTTGCGGGGACTTATATTTTTAGAGATGAGCGATTCAGCCGCCCGCGCCTGGCTCAAGCCTTTTCTACAACCTCTTAAACCGGTTTTCCGGGAAGTGGTGGCGATGTCGCTTTTCGTCAATCTTCTGGCCATGGCGACGCCGATTTTCACCCTTCAGGTCTATGACCGGGTGATCGGCAGCGGCGGCCTCAGCACCTTGGCCGGACTGGTCATTGGCATGTTCTTCGTGCTGATCTTCGATTACATCCTCAGGTTTTCGCGCTCGCGCATCATGCAGCGCGTGGCGCTCCGGGTTGATATCCTGGTCGGCAAGCAGTTGTTCGACAAACTGATGGCCGTGCCCCTTAATTCCCTGGAATCCAAGCCCGCCAACCACTGGCAATCCCTGTTCCGGGATGTCGATGTCGTTCGCAATACCCTGTCCGGCGCTTCGGCCCTGCTGGTGGTCGACCTGCCTTTCGCCTTCATGTTCCTAGGCGTCATCATCATCATCGCCACCCCGATCGCCTATGTGTTGCTGTTCATTCTGCCGTTGTTCATGTTCGTCGCCTGGAAATCCGGCAACACCATGGCCGCCGCCAACCAGGCCGAGCGGCAAACCACCCAGAGCCGGGACAGCCTGATCTCGGAAATGATCAACGGACGCACCACCATCAAGGCGCTGGCTTTGGACCAGTCCATGCGGCCGCTATGGGCAGAGAAACATGCCGAAAATATCGAACAATCGATCATCCGCGGCTCCAAAACCGACACCTATTCCAACCTGGGCGGTAGCCTGACCATGATGACGACGATCCTGATGACGTCGGTCGGCGCCTACTTCATCGTCAATCAGGCGATGACCATGGGCTCCCTGATCGCCGCCAATATGCTGAGCGGACGCCTGCTCGGCCCAATGAACCAGTTGGTCAATCAGTGGCGCACCTTCAACAGCTTCCGCCAGGCGGTGGAACGCCTGGGCGAGCTTTTCGAAACGACAAGCGAGCGCCAAGAAAGTGAGATCAAGCTGGATCGTCCGACCGGTGAAATGGTTCTCGAAGGAGTCTCCTATTCCTACGCCGAGGATATGGCCCCGGTCGTCGAAGACATTTCAATCACCATCAAGGCCAAGGGCGTCCATGCCTTGGTCGGGCGTAACGGGTCGGGCAAGACGACCCTGTTGAAGGTCATTCAGGGTCTCTATCCACCGACCTCCGGGCGGGTGCTTCTCGATGGCGCCGATATCGCCCAGTTCACGCGTATCGAACTGGCCCACTGGATGGGCTACGTGCCTCAGGAATCGGTCCTGTTCGCCGGTACCGTTCGCGACAACATCATCCACCGCTACCCCCAGGCCACGGACGAGGAGATCATCAAGGCGGCGACTGCCGCCGGCGTACATCATTTCATTATCGACCTGCCCGACGGCTACGGCACCGAGATCGGCGAGGCCGGACGGCGTCTGTCCGGCGGACAGCGCCAGCGGATCGCCGTCGCCCGTGCCCTGGTCGGCGACCCGCCGGTGGTTTTGCTGGACGAACCGTCGAGCAGCCTCGACCGGCAGGCCGAACAGGAATTGCGCAAAACCATTGTCGATATCGGGCGCGAGCGCACCGTTATCATGATTACCCACAGTCCGATTCTTCTGGCCGCCTGTGACGATCTGGTGGCGCTCGACCGGGGCAAGGTGGCTCTGGCCGGTCCGGCCAGGGAAATCCTGCCGAAATTGTTCGGCCAATCACCCAAACCCGCCGGGCAGGCAAAGCCTCAACAAGCCCCGCCCCAGCAAGCACCCAAAGCCGCCCCCGCCCCCCCCCCCACACCCCCCCACACCCCCCCCCCCCCACCCCCCCCCCCACCCCCACCCCCCCCCCCCCCCCCCGCCCCCCCTCCCCCCCGCCCCCCCCAC
>JACNJX010000118.1 GCA_014382345.1 Alphaproteobacteria bacterium | reverse complement strand
GATCGACGGGAGTACGCTGCGCGCCCGCCTGATCAGTGAAGCTTACCGTCTGGTCCAAAAGCATGGCTTGACACCCTCGGGCGGCAAGGTCAATGCGGCCTTTGCCGAGGCCGAATGGCTGGCCGGCTGGATCGCACTGCGGTTTCTGCAAGACGCCGCGTCGGCGGAAGCCCATTTCCGCAACATGTATGAAGCGGTCCGCTATCCCGTCAGCCGGGCGCGCGGTGCGTACTGGACGGCGCGCGCGATCGAGGCGGCAAGCGGCTCCCGCAATGTTCCCGCCGCCAGTACCTGGCACCGGTTGGCGGCGCTGCACCCGACTACCTATTACGGCCAATTGTCCCACGCCCGCCTGAACCCGGTCGACGGCATGGAACTGGCGGACAAACCCGAGCCCTTGGGGCAGGAAACCGAAACCTTCAACGGCCAGGAACTCGTCCACGCCGTCCGTATGCTGGCCGACATCGACGCCTTGGAATGGCTGCGGCCCTTCATTTTCCGTCTGGACGGGATGAAGGATGCGCCGGGCTGGCGGCAATTGACGCTGGAGCTGGCCGAAACCTCCGGGCGGCCCGACCTGGCGCTGAAAATCGCCAAACGTGAGGGCCGGGAAAGCTGGAAATTTACCGAAAACGCTTTCCCCACCCTTGATCCGCCGGCCCTGCCGGCCCACCTGGGAATGCCGCCTCCGGAGAAACCTTTGGTCCTGGCCGTGGTGCGCCAGGAAAGCGCCTTCGATCTGAGCGCCCGCAGCCATGCCAACGCACAAGGGCTTATGCAACTGATGCCGAAAACGGCATCCCGTGTCGCCAGAAACCTGAACCTATCGTTTTCGAAAAAACGCCTGGTTTCAGACGCCAAGTACAACCTGACCCTGGGTCAGGCCTATTTGGCGGGGCTGCTGAAAGACTTCAAGGGGTCTTATGTGCTGGCGCTGGCCGCCTATAACGCCGGGCCGAAACGGGTGCATCAGTGGCTCAGGCAGTTTGGTGACCTCAGGAAGCCGGAGGTGGATTCCATAGACTGGGTGGAGAGCATTCCCTTCCGGGAAACCCGGAACTACGTTCAACGGGTTCTGGAAAACCTTCAGGTCTACCGCTTCCGTCTGGCGGATACGGAAATCGCGCTGAGGCTGAAAGACGACCTGCATCAATAAGCCGTGATATTGCCCTTGGCGCGGTTGACCCCCTGTCTTGAGGGTGCATAAATCGCTCAACAGAATTGGGGAGAACGAAAATCATGACAGCGAAAATCGAAGATATTGATGCCTGCGTATTCGACGCCTATGGAACCCTGTTCGACGTCGCAGCCGCGGCTGCGCGCTGCAAGGACGCGCTCGGCGACAAGGCGGAACCGCTGGCGGCGCTGTGGCGTACCCGCCAATTGGAATACACCTGGCTCAGAAGCCTGATGCAGGAATACGTGGAGTTCTGGCAGGTCACCGGCGACGGGCTTGATTACGCGCTTGCCTCGCTTGGCATCGAGGATGATGTATTGCGCGAACGGCTGATGGATATCTACATGGTGCTCGACGCCTATCCGGAGGTGAAGGAGGTTCTGACGACGCTGAAAAACGGCGGACTCAAGACCGCAATTCTGTCCAACGGATCACCGAAAATGCTCAACGCGGCGGTGCAAAACGCGGGAATCGACGGCGTCCTGGACGATTCCTTCTCCGTCGATTCCATCGGCATCTATAAACCCCACCCCAGCGTCTACCAGATGGCTGTCGATGGGCTGGACGTGGACGCCGGGCGTATCTGCTTCATGTCATCCAATGCCTGGGATGCGGCAGCGGCGGCCAACTTCGGTTTCCGGGTGGTTTGGGTCAACCGCTTCGGGCAACCGCAGGAACGCATACCGGGCCAGCCAGAGCAGGAAATCACCACCCTTGAGGCCCTGCCCTCGCTGCTGGGTCTTTGAGGGCGTCCGGGATCCAATGAACGACGTGACCGCATCCGGATATCAGGAAGGCTGGTACACGTCGCAGGACGGCCTTCGCTTGTTTTACCGGGATTACCCGGGCCCCCCGGATGCCCCTGGGGACGCCCATCCGCGCACGGTCGTTCTGTGCCTGCCCGGCGTGTCCCGGAATTCGAAGGACTTCGCACAGCTGGCTGAGCGGTTGTCCCGTCGCTACCGGGTGCTGTGTCCTGATCTTCGGGGCCGCGGGCTGTCGGCCTACGACCCTGATCCGGACAACTATATCCTGCCGATCTACGTTAATGATGTCCGGCACCTCCTGGCCGCCACGGGGGTAGAGCATACGCACGTTATTGGAACTTCGCTGGGCGGAATCATCGCCATGGGCATGGCGCTCAGTATGCCGACCGTGCTCGCCAGCGCTGTTCTCAACGACATCGGTCCGGAAGTCGGCCTGGAAAACCTGCGCGACATTATCGACTACATGAAGGACGAATCCCCCCTGCCCGGCTGGGGCGCCGTCGAAGAGCATGTGCGGACGGCGTTTTTGAGGAACCTGCCGAACGGCACCGAAGACGACTGGCGTCGCATCGCCCGTAATACCTACAAGGAAACCGCCGACGGCGTTTTCGTGCATGCCTTCGACCAGGGCATCGTCCGGCAGTTCGAGCGGGCTTTGACCATGAAGTTCGATTTGTGGCCCATGTTTCGGGCGCTTGGCTCTATTCCGCTGCTGACGTTGCGGGGCGCGTTGTCGGGTATTCTTATGCCTGAAACCCTGGAGCGGATGCAGGCCGCCATGCCCGACATGACCAGCCTCACCGTTGCAGACCGTGGCCACCCGCCGCTATTGTCCGAACCCGAAGTTTTGGAGGCCATCGATGCCCACCTCGCCCGCGCATTCTGCTAACGCCGCACCCACTTATGACGACGTCCAGGACGCGGCGGAACAGATCGCCGGTCATGCGGTCCTGACGCCGCTTCTGGAAAGCCCGTTGCTGAACGACAAACTCGGCGGGCGGTTGCTGATCAAGGCGGAATGCCTGCAACGGGCTGGGGCGTTTAAGTTCCGGGGGGCCTACAACAGGATTTCCCGGATGACGCCGGAAGAGCGCAAAGCCGGCGTCGTTGCCTTTTCGTCTGGCAATCATGCCCAAGGTGTCGCCCTGGCGGCGCAAATGCTGGGCGCACCGGCGGTGATCGTCATGCCCACCGACGCGCCGGCCATGAAGATCGAAAATACCCGGGCTTACGGGGCGGAAATCGTTTTGTACGACCGGGTGAGCGAGAACCGCGAGGAAATCGGCCGGCGGCTGGCCGATGAACGGGGTGCGGTTCTGGTGCCGTCCTATGACGATCCCCATATTATCGCCGGTCAGGGCACGGTCGGATTGGAACTGGCCCGCCAGGCCCGGGACGCCGGCGCGGACCTGGACGCGGTGATCGCTCCATGTGGTGGCGGCGGGCTGATTTCCGGCACGGCGCTGGCGCTGTCCCTGGACTGTCCGGGCGTGGACATTTACGCCGCCGAGCCCGAAGGTTTCGATGATACGGCACGATCGCTTGAGGCGGGTGAAAGAAAGTCTATCGAAGGGAGCCCGCAATCCTTTTGTGATGCCCTGCTGCTTCCCACCCCAGGGGAGATGACGTTTACCATCAACCGGGAACTTTTACAGGGTGGCTTTGCCGTCAGCGACGCCGACACCGGCCGCGCCATGGCGGCGGCGTTCCGGTATTTGAAAATTGTCGTGGAGCCCGGCGGTGCGGTTGCCCTGGCCGCTGTTCTGAGCGGCGCTTACGACGCCCAAGGCAAAACGGTGGCGGTGGTCTGTTCCGGTGGCAATGTGGACGCAGAGGTTTTTGCCGAGGCCATCAGCACTGGCGATGGGTTAACGGGGTAGCCGTTGATTAGCTTGTGGCGGCTGCCTTCGGGCTTTGATTGCTGGGCGGCGGTTTCAGGGGCTCTTCCGGCTCGCTGGCGCCGCCTTCCTTGATCTTGGCGAGACGGCGGTTGGCGTCGTCGGAGCCGAAAACATTGACCTTGCCATCCGCTTCCGGCTTCTTTTCGACCATACGTTTGCAATGGCCTTCCAGGAAGGCGCCGGTCTCGATGGAAAGATTTTCGTGCAGGATATCGCCGATGACATGCGCGGATTTGGCAAGGTTGACGTCCCGCGCCTTGACCTGACCGTTGACGGAGCCGTGAATATGAACGGTTTCCGCGACGATTTCCCCTTTGATATTGGCGGTTTCGCCGACCAAAAGGGTTTTGGTGCGGATATCGCCGTCGATAGCGCCATCGACCTGCACCTCGCCATCGCTGCTCAGGTCGCCGGTGATCTTGAGATCGGCGCTGATGATGGAAGGCGGAGACGGTTTTGGTGTGGGTTGGGTGTTCACACCCGTGGCCGCACCCTTGCTATTCTTGGAAAACATTTCTGCCTGCCTTGATGAATTTCATTGGGTTCATGGCTTTCCCTCTGAAAACGACTTCATAATGCAGGTGCGCGCCTGTGCTTCGTCCGGTGCTCCCCAGCAAGCCGATTTTCTGATGGAATTTAACTTTTTGCCCTTTCTTGACGGAAATCCTGTTCAGATGCCCGAAACGGGTCTTCAGTCCGGCTCCGTGATCGATTTCGATCAGCTTTCCGTACTTCCCTTTCCTGCCGGCGTAGGATACCACCCCTGGCGCCGTCGCGTATACGGAAGAATTTACCGGTCCGCCCATATCCAGACCGTAATGGGCTGCCCAGCGCCGGTTTATTGGGTCGCGGCGTTTGCCGTAACCGCTGGTGATGTAATAGGCGTTCAAAGGCGGCGCTAACGGAATCCGCCTCATCAGGCTTTGCAGGGCCTCCCAGCGGCTCAGGTGGACGTCCAGGTTGGCGAGGCTGTCCCGCATTTCCTTGCCGGGAAGATCTTCCGGTCCGGCGGCGATGAAGGGGCCGCCCTGGGCGATGTTTTGCAGATCGAAACCCTTGAGCAGTTTATTCAAGTTCAACCCGGCTACCGAGACGACCTTTTCCATGGTCTCGATATAAGTCGCGGTGCTGTCGCTCAGACGTTGGATGACCTGTTCCTCGGTTTTCTGCAAGTCCGTGAGACGGCCTTCCAGGTTCTTGATCCGGCGGCGCATCCGGGTGCCCTCGTAAAGGGACTTGTTGCGCTCGGCCAGGGCGTTTTGCAGGTCGGCTTCCGCGGTGCTCAGGTTATCGGCGAGGGAGAAATTCTGGCTGGAAATATTCCGCATCTTGCTTTCGATGGTCGACAATTTGCTTTTCAGGCTTTCCCGCGCGCTGGCGATTTGTTCACGTTCCGATTTGGTAAGGTCCAGTTTCTTGGAAACCTTGGACAGGCTATGGCGGAGCGAGGCGTTCTTTTCAACCAGGCCGACCATCAGGGCGTGGCTGTCTTCCAGGTCTGAGGACAAATTGGTGAATTTCTTCTGGTACTCGGACACTTCACCCAGCAAGTTCCGGTAGGCCTGTTTGGAATTGCCGATTTCGCTGTCCTTGGCGGCCAGGACGGATTCGTTACGCACAAAACTTAGTGAGGAAAAGGTCGCCCAACCAAGACAGGCCAAAAAGACCAGAGATAAAGCGATCTGGGTGCGCTGGCTCAGGCGGACGAAGGAAACCTTGCCTTCGGTCCGAAGATGGATTTGCCGTTCCGGGAAAAGACGGTCTAACAGGCCATGTATTCGGCTGCTAAAGCTAGCCGGCTGCTTAAGACGCTGCATAACAAAATCCCAAATCGCGCTCCCCTAAAAACACCTACCCCGGCCCCGTTCTTTGATTGCGGAGTGATTCCGGGTTTCTTTTACTTTTAACAGGCCCTTCTCAGCCCTGTTAACGGTATTGAACGTAAAGAGAAGGCGGAATCCATGCAAGGGCTTAATCATTGGCTGTATAGGGTTTTTCGTCGTTTTCATGCATAGTGTCCGCCGGTCGGAGAAGGAATGGCACCGGGATTGGGACGTTGGGAATTTTCTTTCCCTGCTCCTAAGCCTGTAGGACTCTGGTTTTCCGCACCACCGGACGAGCCCTCCAGTGCCGGGACCGGTTCGGAAAAACGAAACCTTTTGCACCGGAGACATGGAATACCGCGATGTCGTCAGATCAGACCAGCCAACCGTCAGACCCCCCCAAAGAGTCCCCCAAGGCATGGAATCTAGCCCATCCGGCGGTGTTTCTCGCCACCGGATTCGGCTCCGGACTGCTTCCCCGCGCGCCCGGTACCTGGGGTTCGCTTCTGGCGGTCGGATTGGCGTGGGGAATTGTTCCGCTCTGGGGCACGGCGGGATTGGCCGTGGCCGCCGCTTTGGCGTTCGCGCTCGGCATCTGGGCGGCGAACGTCTGTATCGAAAAATCCGCAACGGACGATCCGAAACAGGTGGTTATTGATGAAATCGCCGGGCAATGGCTGGTCTTGCTGGCCGTGCCGCCCGGCGTAATGGAATATGCCCTGGGCTTCGTGTTGTTTCGGGCCTTCGATATTTTCAAACCCTGGCCCGTATCGTGGGCCGACAAGTCGGTCAAAGGCGGCCTCGGCGTCATGCTGGATGATGTTCTGGCGGCCGGGTATGCCATGATCGTGCTTTATGGCGTTACCGCCTGGTTGGGGAATTGAAATGTTTAGCGACGAACAACTGACCGCCGCCCGCGATGTTTTGAACGCCTGCCGCAGTCAGGGACTGTTGCTGGCGACGGCGGAATCGTGCACCGGTGGGCTGATTGCGGGCTGCCTGACGGCGGTAGCGGGATCGTCTGATGTTGTAGAGCGCGGCTTTGTCACCTACACCAACGCCGCCAAGAACGACCTGTTGGGGGTGGCGGCGGAACTGTTCGATACGGTCGGGGCGGTCAGCGAAGAGGTCGCCCGCGCGATGGCCGAAGGGGCGCTGGCCCGTTCAGATGCCGGGGTTAGCGTCGCCGTCACCGGTATAGCGGGGCCGGGCGGCGGGACAGACGAAAAACCGGTCGGGCTCGTCCATATCGCCTGCGCCCGGGAAGGTTCGGAAACCCTGCATGAACGTCATGTCTTCGGCGGGGATCGCGACTCCGTTCGCGCCCAGACCGTCCTGGCGGCCCTTACCCTTGTTAAGGCGAGTGCCACATAGCCTCTTTTGTCCCGCATGGATTGCTTATATAACTCCATTGGGAATACGAATTTGGGGACTGAAAGTGAAACGGACCGTAGAGGTCATTGACGGCCACAAGGGTGGTTGGGTTTCTTTTGATGCCGTGTTGCAGGCCGCTTGCAAAGATGTCGCGGAACACACGAAGGCCAACCGGGTCAGCATCTGGCGTTTCGAGGAAAATGCCAGCCGGATTGTCTGCGATTGTTTTTATGAAGCGGAGGGGACGTCCTTCTCAAGCGGCCAGATGCTCACAGAGCAGGACTGCCCGAAATACTTCCAGACCATTCTGGGCGAACAGGTGATTATCGCCCCCGATGCGCGAAATCATCCGGTGACCGATGAGTTGACGGAGTCTTATTTCAAGCCCTTTGATATCTATTCCCTGCTGGATTTTATCCTGCATGAAAACTTTAAGCCGATCGGCGTGATTTGCTGTGAAAACGCAGGCGCCCAACGGGACTGGAGCGAAGACAATATTTCCTATCTGCGCCAGATAGCGACGCTCATTTCGTTCAGTTTCAAGCGCGACGTAGCTTAATTCGTTTTCCGGTTATTTCCCGTACAGATCATCGGCGCGTTTTTCGAAGGCCCGGATCATGCGTTTAACGGCTTCGTTGAATACGGCGCCGATGGCGGCCTGGAAGAAGCGGGACTTGAACTCGAAATCCACATAGAAATCGATCATGCATTCGCCGTTGTCCTGCGCCTCGAAGATCCAGTGGTTGTTGAGGTACTTGAACGGCCCGTCGTAATAGCTGACGTCGATCCGCCCCGGTCGTTGGCAGAGGACCTTCGTGGTGAATTTTTCGCGGAACATCTTGTAGCCGATGACCATGTCGGCGATCAGCAAGTCGACGCCGTCTTCCTCGCCCGTTTCGCGAATACGGGTAGCGGCGCACCAGGGCAGGAATTCCGGATACCTGCCGACGTCGGCCACCAGATCGAACAGTTGTTCCGGGGTATGGTGCAGCAGGCGTTTTTCAGCGTGGGTCGGCATGGGTCTGAGTTTAGCGGTCCTTGCGCGCCCGCGACAGGGCTTCGAAATCCCTGTCGGCATGATACGATGACCGGGTCAGCGGCGAGGACGCTACCAGCGCATACCCCTTCTCTTCCCCGGCGCGCCTGAGGGCGTCGAATTCATCCGGCGTGACGAAGCGCTCGACCGGCGCGTGGCGGCGGGTCGGCGACAGGTACTGCCCGATGGTCAGGAAATCCACGTTCGAGCGTCTGAGATCGTCCATCACGCCCAGGACTTCGTCCATGGTTTCGCCCAATCCCACCATGATGCCGGACTTGGTGAAGATGTCGGGAGAAATCTCTTTCGCCCGCGCCAACAGGTCCAGCGAATGCTCGTAGCGCGCGCCGGGCCGGATCGACGGATACAGCCGGGGTACGGTCTCAAGGTTATGGTTGAAGACGTCCGGGGTGGCCCTGGCGACGGTTTCCAGTGCGCCCTCTTTGCCACGGAAATCCGGAACCAAAATCTCGATGGTGGTTTCCGGAGACGTCTCGCGCAGGCGTTCGATACACTGCACGAATTGCGCGGCGCCGCCATCAATCAGATCGTCGCGGTCGACCGACGTGATGACCAGATGCTTCATGCCCATTTCGGCGACCGAGGCAGCAAGGTTTGCAGGCTCGTCCGGATCGACGGCGCCGGGCTTGCCGGTGGCGACGTTGCAAAAGGCGCAGGCCCGCGTGCAGATGTCGCCCAGGATCATCACCGTGGCGTGCTTTTGCGACCAGCATTCACCGATGTTGGGGCACGCGGCTTCTTCGCACACGGTATTGAGATTGCGTTCGCGCATCAGCCGCCTGGTTTCGCCATAAGCCGCAGACGTCGGTGCCTTGACGCGGATCCAGTCGGGCTTTTTCAGAACCGGGTTTTCCGGGTTCCTGGCCTTTTCCGGATGGCGGATGCGTTCAGGTGCGCTCATAGGGAAATCTCGTAGGTGAACCAATCGGTGCCGTCGGCCAGTGTATCGTAAAGGGCGCGTGCGGTGGCGTTGTTCTTATGGGTGCGCCAGTAAATGCGGTGCCAGTTGTCCGCTTGGCCCCGCTCGCGCACGGCCTCGATCAAGGCCCGGCCTGCGCCATTATTGCGGGCGGCGGGGTCGACGAACAGGTCTTCCAGATAACACACCGGCTTTTCGGTCCAGGTGTTCAGGTGCAATACACAGTTTACGATGCCCTGGATGGTACCGTTTTCCCCTTCGGCGACGAGGCAAAACATTTCATTGGAGGCTAGCAATCTGTTCCAGGTCGCGTCGGTGACGGCGGGGGAAACGTCTGTTTCGTAAAACGTCAGATAGCCCTGCCACAACTCCCGCCAGCGGGGCTCGTCGGCGGCGGTCAGGTCACGGATGATGATAGGCATGGGGCGTCCTAGATATGTATAGGCCGCCCGAAGGCGTCGAGAACCGACCCATGCATCATTTCCGACAGCGTCGGAGGCGGGAAGACGGTGTGCCTTGGTTCTTCTTCCGGCGGTTCCAGCCCCAAGGCGACGACGAACCCCTG
>JACNJX010000016.1 GCA_014382345.1 Alphaproteobacteria bacterium | reverse complement strand
GAATGACGCGGCGTACGCTCGTATCTCCGGTTGTTTCGCCGGGTCGTTCGCGACATGAGGTAGCGCCGCTCCCGACGGCCCCCCCTTGGCAGACGGCAGGCCGATGCTCTGGGCCTGGTTGCCGCGCGTCGCCGTAATGAAGCAGGGACAATCGGGCAGGTCCTGTTTAAGCCGGGTCATGTAATTACACCCACCGCGAACGTTGAAGGCCCCGATGGGGGTGTGGTTCTCGTGCTTGACCCAAACGTCCGCGCCCGCGCGCGCCGCCAGCAGCGGCCAGCGGATCATCGGCGTCGACGTCATATGGGCCGCGACGATATCGGCGGCGGCTTCCAGATCCGAAAGGGTGACGGTTTCCATACCCTTTTCTATATCAGGCATTCAAGAACGCCAGAACGGTTTGTCGGCTTCGCGCAAGGCGTCTATCCGACTGATGCCGATATCCTTGAGGACATGGTCCGGCAACTGGGACAATTGCCGGCGCTGCCGGTGACGGTAGTTCCAGACTTTCAATGCCGCCCTACCCTGATGGGCCTGTACGCGCGCCAACGCCATCCCGGCCCGCAGCCAAGTCCGCCACGTAAGGCCGGAGGGGAAAACGCTTTCCGGGCGATACATTGTATCAATACAATCTTGCTTTATCATGACATTACACCCACGAATTGTTACGATTTATTGTATAATATTGACACAATATCACGGTCAATGTATTTATTGTCACCATGACAATTTGGACACCCGACCTTTCCTCCCTTCAGGGCCCCCGCTATCTGGCTATTGCCGATGCGCTGGCCGCCGATCTTTCCGCCGGACAGCTCTCCCCCGGCGACCGACTTCCGACCCACCGCGACCTTGCCTACCGGCTCGGCATTACCGTCGGCACGGTCAGCCGCGCTTATGCGGAAGCCCACCGGCGCGGCCTGATTGAGGGCGAAGTCGGACGCGGCACCTATATCCGGGATAACAACAGGACCGGCCACAGCTTCCTTGATCTCCCCGTATCCGAAATTTCGCCGGACCTATATGATTTCACCCTCAACCTACCGGCCAAGGGACAGGCCGATCAGGCCCTGGCCGGCACCCTGGGCGAGTTGTCGCGCGGCGGTAATCTTTCATCCCTGCTGGAATACCAACCCGACGGAGGCATGCACCGCCACCGCGCAGCCGGCGCCGACTGGCTTGCTTTCACCGGCCTCGACGTCACGCCGGATCAGGTTACCGTCACCAACGGCGCGCAAAACGGAATGCTGGTATCCTTTGCGGCCGTGGCGCGGCCCGGCGATACGGTGCTGACGGAATTCGTTTCCTACCCCGGCATCAAGGAAGTCGCCGCCATGCTGAACCTGCGGCTGGTCGGCGTAGACATGGATGAATTCGGGCTCCGCCCCGACGCCCTGGAAGAAGCCTGCGCCACGCATCGCCCGAAGGCGCTGTATTGCGTTCCGACCCTGCAAAACCCCACGTCCAGGATTATGCCGGAGGACCGGCGGCGAGAGATCGTCGACATTGCTCGAAAACACGGCCTGACCATCCTCGAAGATGACGTCTACGGACTACTGCCCAAAGACCGCCTCCCCCCCATCGCCGCCATCGCGCTGGACATCACCATTTACATCACCAGCCTGTCCAAGAGCATCGCCCCCGGTCTCCGGGTCGGATACCTGTACGCGCCCGAGAAATTTATCGACCCTCTGGGTTTCGCCATGCGCGGAGACTGCCGCATGGCAACGCCCCTGATGGCCGAGATCGCAACCCGCTGGATTGAGAGCGGCCAGGCCAAAAGCATGAGCGACTGGCAATGTCAGGAAGTCGTCCGCCGCCAGGCCCTGGCTGCGGAGATTTTGAAAGGCACGGATTTCGAGACCAATCCGAACAGCTATCATATTTGGCTGAGGCTACCGGAACCCTGGCGGGCCGAGGAATTTGTCGCCCAGTTGCAGGCCCGCAAAGTCGCCGTCCTGCCGGCCGAAGCTTTTGTCGTCGGCCGCGGGCACCCGCCCCATGCCGTGCGCGTCTGCATCGGCCCGGCCCTGAACCTCGATCACCTGAGAGACGGGCTTTCCATTATCGCCGAAACGCTAAAGACGCCCTCTCGCCCCGCCCAGACCATCGTTTAAAACTTATATTTTCAGGAATCCGTCTGACGAACCGTATGCGCGTGGTTCAAAGGCCCGTGCCCGCCGCCGAAGCCGGGGGCCGAGCGAATAGCCTCGACGACGTACCCCCGCGCCCGAACGACGGCGTCGGACAGGTCGAGGCCCTGCGCCAGCCCGGTGGCAATGGCCGACGCCAGCGTGCAGCCGGTGCCGTGGGTGTGGCGCGTATCGAGACGCGGGCCGTCATACCGGTCCACGCCGTCGGGCCTGACCAGGACATCGCTCAGCGTATCGCCATCCAGATGCCCACCCGTCACCAGCGCCGCGCCCGCACCCATATCCAGCAACGCCTTTCCGGCATCGGCCATTTCGTCGGGCGTTGTGACAGAGCGGCCCGTCAACACTTCCGCTTCAGCCATGTTGGGGGTTACCAACGTGGCGCGCGCCACCAGCCGGGTTGCCAGGGAACTGGCCGCGTCCTCGTCCAGCAGCCGGTCCCTGCCCGTCGATACCATCACCGGGTCGATGACCCAGGGCACACCGGAGGCCATTTCCTCCAGCGCATCGGCGGCGGCCTCGATGATCGGAGCGTCGGCCATCATGCCGGTCTTGACGGCGTCGCACCCTAAGTCTTCCAGGGTGACGCGGATTTGCTCGGCGACGAATTCGGGCGGGGCCTTATGGACATTGGCGACGGCCAAGCTGTTTTGCGCCGTCAGCGCCGTTACCGCCGTCATGGCGAAGCCGCCCAATGCCGTAATGGTCTTGATGTCCGCCTGGATACCCGCGCCGCCGCCTGAATCGGACCCGGCGACGACAAAAACGCGGCCCTGCATTCGTTAAACCCTTACTTTGCGGCTTGTTCGATGACGCCGGCGATATCGCCGACCACGGAGTTGATCAGGGCTTCGTCCTCGCCCTCCGCCATCACGCGGACCACGGGCTCGGTGCCCGACGGGCGGATCAGCAGCCGTCCGCTCGTGCCCAGGCGGCCTTCCCCCTCGGCGATGGCCTTTTTCACGGCGCTGTCTTCCAGGGGTTTGCCGCCGTTGAACTCGACGTTTTTCAACACCTGCGGCAGCGGATTGAAAACCCGGCAAACCTGGCTCGCCGGTTTGCCACTGGCGACGACGACGGCCAGGACCTGCAACGCCGCGATCAGGCCGTCGCCGGTTGTCGAATAATCGCTGAGCACGATGTGGCCGGACTGCTCGCCGCCCAGGTTGTAGCCGCCTTCGCGCATACATTCGACGACATAGCGGTCGCCGACCTGGGTGCGGATCAGCTCCAGGTTTTGTCCGTTGAGGAAATGCTCAAGCCCCAGATTGGACATCACCGTGGACACCACACTGGCGCCATTGAGGCGGCCATTGGAGGCCCAGTCCCCGGCGATCAGACCGAGAATCTGATCGCCGTCCACCAGGTCACCCTTTTCATCGACGATCAGAACCCGGTCGGCGTCGCCATCGAGGGCGATGCCGATATCCGCGCCGTGCGCCGAAACCATGGAACTGAGGCAGTCCGTATCCGTGGAGCCGCAGCCCTTGTTTATATTGACGCCGTCGGGATCGACGCCGATGGGCACGATCTCCGCGCCCAGTTCCCACAACACCTCAGGCCCGACCTTGTAGGCGGCCCCGTTGGCGCAATCAATGGCCACTTTAAGGCCGTCGAGCCGCAATCCCTTGGGGAAGGTCTGCTTGACGTATTCGTTATAGCGCCCGCGCGCGTCGTCCAGCCTGCGGGCACGGCCGAGATGGGCGGCATGGGCCATGTGGTCGTTCATATCGGAGTGCACCCGTGCCTCGATCTCGGCCTCCGTTGCATCGGATAGCTTGTAACCGTCTGGCCCGAACAGTTTGATGCCGTTGTCTTCGAAAGGATTGTGAGAGGCCGAAATCACCACGCCCAGATCGGCGCGCAGCGAACGGGTCAGCATGGCAACGCCCGGCGTCGGCATCGGGCCGACCAGAACCACGTCCATGCCCATGGAAATGAAGCCTGCCGTCAGGGCCGGTTCCAGAAGATACCCCGATAGCCGGGTGTCCTTACCGATCACCACCTGATGGCGATGATCGCCGCGAACGAACTGCACCGCCGACGCCATGCCCACCCGCAACGCCGTCTCCGCCGTCATGGGTTCGGTGTTGGACGTTCCGCGAATGCCGTCGGTGCCGAATAGTTTCGCCGTCATTTTATTATCTCTGGCCCCTTTGCGAGGTTCGTTCGGTGTTGTTCTTAAACCATTCGCGCCCGTACCGGGCGTCACGTTTTATTTCAGTTCTTTTCAATCGCCTGCCAGACGGCCAGCGCCTGGCGTGTCTCGGTTACGTCGTGCACACGGAACAACCTGACACCACGAGCATAGGCGGACAGTACCGCCGCCAGCGATCCGGGGACACGGTCCTTGGGCGCCTCCTCCCGGCTGATATGGCCGATGAAGCTTTTGCGCGACGCGCCCAGCAGAACCGGACAGCCAAGGTCTTTATACACGTCCAGCCGGTTCAGGATATCCAGGTTGTGCGCCAGGGTCTTACCGAAACCTATGCCGGGATCGACGGCGATCCGGCTCCGCCCGATACCCGCCTCCCGGCAAGCCTCGACGCGGCCCTGAAGGTATTCGAATATCTCTTTCGCCGCGTCATCATATTGCGGATTGCCCTGCATGGTGCCGGGGTCTCCCTGCATGTGCATTAGGATCACCGGTAGATCGCTTTCGGCGGCGAGGGCCAGGGACTCCGGATCGCCGGTGAGCGCCGTGATGTCATTGATGACCTTCGCGCCGGCCTCGATAGCGGCCGCCATCACGGAGGCGCGGCGGGAATCAATGGAAACGGTGTAACCCTCATCCGCCAGCGCCCGGACGACCGGCTCAACGCGGGTAATCTCCTGTCCAACGCCGACGGGTTTTGCACCGGGCCGGGTGGATTCACCGCCGATATCGAGAATATCGGCACCGGCCTCGATCAATTCCCGACCGCGCCGGACGGCGTCGTCCACGGCCAGCGCCTCGCCGCCGTCGGAAAAACTGTCGGGCGTGACATTAATAATGCCGACGATGCGGGGAACGTCGAGAGACAGCCCGGCAAAAGCCCCGGCAGTCATGCCGCTCAGGACTCGGGCTGAGGTTCCGGATCGATCCCAGGAGAGCCATCCTTGGGCTTTTGGGATTTCTTCGGAATGCCGCTGGACGGCACCGAAGCCTTGCGCCCGGTGGTCGGCGGAATATCGGAATCTTCCGGACGCACGATGCCTTCGCCGCGAAGAAGCGCGTTCACTTCGTCGCCGGACAGGGTTTCGTATTCCAGAAGCGCCTGAGCAATGGTCTCGAGATCCTTGGCCTTGTCGATCAGGATCTTGCGGGCCGTCGTTTCCGCTTCGTCGATCAGGCGGCGGACTTCTTCGTCAATCAGCGCCGCCGTGGCGTCGGATACGTTCTTGTGGCGCGCCACGGAATGGCCGAGGAAGACCTCTTCCTCGTTGTCGGCATAGCGTAACGGGCCCAGCTTGTCGGAGAAACCGAACTCGGTCACCATGCGCCGGGCCCAGCTGGTCGCCTGCTGGATGTCGTTACCGGCACCGGTGGTGATGTTCTCCTCGCCGAAGATCAGCTCTTCCGCGATTCGTCCGCCGAACATCACAGCCAACAGGGATTCCAGTTCCATCTTGGAATAATTCAACCGGTCGCGTTCCGGCAGGCTCAAGGTCAGGCCGAGCGCCCGGCCGCGCGGGATGATCGTCACCTTGTGCAGCGGGTCATGTTTTTTGACATTGAGACCGACCAGGGCATGACCGGCTTCGTGATAGGCGGTCAGTTTCTTTTCGTCCTCTGTCATCACCATGGACCGGCGTTCGGTGCCCATCATTACCTTGTCCTTGGCTTCCTCGAACTCGCTCATGGTGACGACGCGCTTGCCGATGCGCGCTGCCAGCAACGCCGCCTCGTTGACCAGATTGGCCAAGTCGGCACCGGAGAACCCGGGCGTGCCACGCGCAATGACGCGGGCATCCACATCGGGGGCAATCGGCACTTTACGCATATGAACTTTAAGAATTTTCTCACGGCCCAGAATATCCGGGTTCGGCACCGTAACCTGACGGTCGAAACGGCCGGGACGCAGCAACGCCGGGTCCAGCACATCGGGCCGGTTGGTGGCGGCAATCAGGATCACGCCTTCGTTGGATTCGAAACCGTCCATTTCCACCAGCAACTGGTTGAGGGTCTGCTCGCGCTCGTCATTGCCGCCACCAAGACCGGCGCCGCGATGGCGGCCGACAGCGTCGATTTCGTCGATGAAGATGATGCAGGGCGCGTTCTTCTTGCCCTGCTCAAACATATCGCGCACCCGCGAAGCACCGACGCCGACGAACATTTCAACAAAGTCGGAACCGGAAATGGTGAAGAACGGTACGTTGGCCTCGCCGGCAATGGCACGGGCGAGCAACGTCTTACCAGTACCCGGAGGGCCGACCAGCAGGCAGCCCTTGGGGATTTTTCCACCCAAACGCTGGAACTTGTGCGGGTCTTTCAGGAACTCGACGATTTCCTCCAGCTCCTGCTTGGCCTCGTCGATCCCGGCGACATCATCAAAGGTGACACGGCCGGATTTTTCAGTCAGAAGGCGCGCCTTGGATTTACCGAAGCCCATGGCCTTGCCGCCGCCGGACTGCATCTGGCGCATGAAGAATATCCACACCCCGATCAGCAGCAGCATCGGGAACCAGGAAATCAGGATACTGAATAGCGTCGGCGTATCTTCGACATAGGGCAGCGCACTGATGCGCACACCCTTTTTGGTCAGTGTAGAAACCAGATTGGGATCATCGGGCGCATAGGTCGAAAAGGTGCGGCCGTCCCGGTAATGGCCGGTAATACCGGGGCCCTGGATGGTGACGTCGCGAATGTCACCGGTCTCCACTGCCGACAGGAAATCGGAAAACGCCATCATCGCCTGCTGGCGCTGTGACGTGCCCTGGAACAGGTTGAACATGGCAAAGACTAAAAGCGCAATGACAACCCAAAGCGCCATATTTCGACTGAAATTCAAGTTCCTATTCCTCCTCGGGAACGACGTGTGTAACGACGGTTATTGTGGACGAAGATTATTGCGCCCGGCTTCTCTGTCCTAGAGAGATAGTATGTCAGGCCCATTACGCAAGAAAAAGCCTGCTCTTGAAAGGGAATTGGCCGGAAAAAAACGGATTTTGGCGAAATCCAGATCGGTTCCGGGGCCTCCGGGAAACTCTCCATCACGCCGGAAATCCAAATGGGGCGCCGAAAAGACACCCTTTTCATCAAATAAGGCCGGCAGGGCGACCCGTGCGGGATGGGGAATATGGGGACTGTTGAATTCCGGGCGCTGGCCCAGAATATCCCGCCACCCCTGCTCGCCCAAGGGCGCCAGATGGCGCCGGGTTTCCGCAACCCTTTCGTCCCCTTCAAAGTGAATTTGAAAACGCCGGTCCCAAACCACCCGTGCGCCGGCTTCGACAGTTAGCGGTTCGGGCAGCCCCCGGACCTCCCGGCAGATCAATAGATTTTTGGAATGGCGTCCGCGTCCCGACAGCACCCGGCAGCCGCCGAGCGTCCGCCCGGAAAATTCGGCCCCCTTTGAAGATGCATTCGAAAACACCAAGGCCAATTCCTCATACAGATGTTCGAGTTTATTCAGGCGCGGCGCATAGCGGTTTCCGCCGACCGCCGCGACGACCCGGCCCAGCGCGCCCAGGCCGATCTCGTCGGGGGCGGTAAAAAATTCTAACCCGTTCAGGACCGCGAACCCCGCCGGGTGCAGTTGAACAGACCGCGCCAGCACCCTGGACGCCGAAGCTTCCAGCGATTGGCGGGCACGCCCAAACCGCCGCGCAGACAGCGCCAATGCGGCAGGCTCCAGTTCGCCGTCCCGCATCGCTTTGCGCACCCGGACACGCTCGAAAGCCGAATTCCGGTTTGATGGGTCTTCGATCCAGTCCTGTCCTTCGGCCTTCAAGGTTGCGCGCAAGACGTCTCCGGGAACATCCAGCAGGGGCCTGAGCAAACGGACGTCCGGTGTTTCCCGGATCGCCGTCATCGCGGCAAGTCCTTCTGCCCCGCTTCCCTTCCCCAGCCGCAGCAAAAAAGTTTCCGCCTGATCGTCCAGGGTATGGGCGACCAGCAAATGCAGAACGCCTGCGTTGCGGCACCAGTCGCCCATCAGCCGGTAGCGGGCGTCCCGTGCCGCGGCCTGCAAGGCGGATGCCGGCTTCGCACCCAGCCAGGACAGGACATGATGCCCGAAGCCTTTGGGTTTCAGCCACGCCCCGACTCGGTTGGCTTCTTCGGCGGACTCCGGGCGCAAGCCATGATCGACGCTCAGCGCCGTCACCCGCCCGCCTTGGGCCGTTGCCCAACGGCCCGCCATCAGCGCCAGACAGAGGCTGTCGGCGCCGCCCGATACGGCGACGGCCACATGCGGTTGTTTTTCAAAAGGCCCGAGGCCCGCCATCAAAGCCTCGAAGGTGGCGTCATTAATAGGCGTCAACGGACCGGACGCGTCTTGGGAGGGCATCATCAGGGGCAGCTGTTTTTCTGCTTTTCCCGGGCCACGGTATTGCGGATTCCGGGCGAAGCGTCCGGGTAGTCCTTGCTCACCTTGTCGAAGGCGGCGCAGGCCTCGCGCTTCTTGTCGAGACCGGACAGCGACATGCCGAGCTTGAGCAGGGAATCCGGTGCCTTCTGGCCTTTCGGGTCGGCCTGGTAGCCTTCCAGGAAAACCTCCGCCGCCTGCACATAGGCGGCGCGGACATAATAGGTCTCCCCCAGCCAATAGCGCGCGTTGGCGGCAAGCTTGTCCTTGGGGTGGCGTTTGACAAATTCCTGCAAGGCCACTTCGGCCTTGTCGTAATTGGCCTGACGCAGCAAACCGAAGGCGAAGGTATATTGTTCCTTGACCGACCCTTTGGGCAAAATGCCCGGGGCGGGGGCGGCAGGACGGGGCGCGGCAACAACCGGTTTTGTGCCCGGGCTTGTAACGGGTCTGGCCGGCGAGGCCAGAGAGGGTTTTCCGGCCTTCTTCTCACCGTTTTTTTGACTAAGCGCATCGACCGCCGATTTGGAAACCGTCCCCAAAACGCCCGGCTTCGAGGCGAAGGGTGTCGGTTGGCCGGGGATAATTTTCTGCACCGATGGTGGCGCCGGCGCAGGGGTGAGCCTGGGCGGACCGGAAGGCGCAGCTTGTGCCCCCGTGCTGGAACCAGGCGTCGAACCGGGTGCACGGCCTTCCAACAGGCCGAGACGATAGTCCACATCGGCCACCAGCTTATCCAGCCGGCGGGAAATATTGCCGATCTGGAAATTGAACTCCTCCATTGATCCGGTGACGGCACGCAGATCGCTTTCCAGTTCGTTCATCTGGACCGAAAGACGGCCCAGGGCATGGGTGCTGCCGGGGCCAACCGGCTGGGCCGTTTGAGATGCAGTTGATGGCGGGGTCTTGGCCGGGGTTCCGCCTTTTGCAGGGTGTTGGAGCGGCTGGGGCGCAGGGACCGAA
>JACNJX010000075.1 GCA_014382345.1 Alphaproteobacteria bacterium | reverse complement strand
CGTCTCTGCCGCGCGGCACCTCACCCGGCGCGCCCTCGCCCAGGCTCGGGCTCCCAGGGAAGCGTTGCTTAGTCACAACACGTCCGCGAACCCCGACACCCTGGTGCCCGCTGATCCTGCGGCTGACGCCCTGGCACTGATGCAGTTGCGCAATTACGGTTACCTGTCGGTGGTGGATGGGGGCATATGCGTCGGCATGGTGTCGATCCGCGACTTGTATATGGCAGCCAAGTCGACCCTGGAAGAAAACATTCGGGAAACGGAAGCTTTCGTTTTTGGCGACCGCTACGGCGCCTGATATAACGGTGTCCGCTGTTAGCCTGTTCCGCCTTGGCCGTCATTGGCCTGTGCGGTATGGCTTGCGGCCTTAGGACAACCAACTATCAGGATTTCCACCATGGCGTTGACGAAACCACAGCCCCGCAAACACCTCCATACGCGCGACATTCAATGCAAGGGATACCAACGCGACGACGGCCTGTGGGATATCGAAGGACGAATCGTCGATACCAAAACCTATTCCTTCGAAAATTTCGACCGGGGCGGCGTTGCCAGCGGTGAGCCGATCCATGATATGGAAATCCGCCTGACCGTGGATGACGATTTGGTTGTCCATAAGGCCGAGGCTTCAACCAATTTGTCGCCCTATTCCCTGTGTGGGGATATCACCTCCGTTTTTTCCTCACTGGAAGGCGCCGTCATAGCCCCAGGCTGGCGGCGCGACGTGGTTAAGCGAATGGGCGGCGTTAAGGGGTGCGTTCACCTGACGGATCTGGTTGTCGGGCCGATGGCGGTCACCGCCCATCAAACCGTTCTCACCGCCAGGGAAAAACGCAAGGCAGCCGAACCGGGAAAAGAACCGCCGCAGTTAAATTCCTGCCACGCCTATGCCCGCGACAGCCAAATCGTTAAAAAAATCTGGCCGGATTTTTATAAGGAAACCTGAGTCCCGGGAAAGAGGCGGTGCGGATTTAAGAGTTTCGGGAGGCAAGTTCCGGCAGCAACATGGATGCCACGCCCCGCTGCAAGGCCCCGTATTCCGCCGCCACGGCCCGGTAATAGGAAACGACAAAGGCCCGCACAGCGGACGTCCGGCTGGCGCCATCGCGGCGATTTTCGATCAACGAACACAGCTCATGAATGGTCAGGCCTTCACACTGGCAAATATCGCCAAGCGCTTCCCAACTGGCCTGCTCAAGCCGAAGCGAGGTCCGCCGCCCGTTTATTGTTACGTTTTTACTAATCAATTTTGCCTTCATGATATTCCCTGCGGCCTTATCCTTAGTAATTGTCGCGTGGCCAGCGGAATATTCAAGCCCCCTTTATTTTTTATCCCGGAATTTCCAGTATAGACAAACCATACAAGACAATTGGCAGGAATTTCTTTAATCCTTCAAAAAGCAGTATGTTAGTCAAACCTTTATGGATGGCGAGGCTTGTTATAGAGGGTGATACTCCAACAAAATACAATCGTATGGCAAGTAGGCAGATGGGTATAGTTGGCTATTAACATTAACTCACATTCCGGCCCCAGGGGCTTTACCAAGGGCCGCCTGTATTTTCTTCTGTGCCTGGTGATCGTTTTCTGGGGCGTAAACTGGCCAATCATGAAACTGGGGGTTCAGCAATTATCCCCGTTATGGTTCGCTGCGATCCGCATGTTTCTGGGCTCGCTTTTTCTGTTCGGCATTTTGGCCCATCAGGGGCGGCTGCGCCTTCCGGTCCGGGCGGACTGGACCATTCTCATCACTATCGCGATTTTTCAGATCGCCCTTCCAACGGCGTTAATTCACACCGGCCTGCTTTTCCTCGGTGCCGGGCACTCGGCGATTATGGTGTTTTCCATGCCTCTATGGGTCGCTCCCCTGGCGTTTTTTTTCCTGGGCGAAAAGCTCAGCCTGGTCAATCTGGCTGGTTTGGGCCTTGGTCTGGTCGGCATCACCATATTGTTTAATCCGGCAGGCTTTGATTATACCGACCAGAATTTGATGATCGGCAATGGCTTCATGCTGGTGGCGTCCGTCAGTTTTGCCATCGCCATCATCCTCATGCGGCGCAATACCGGCATTGCACCACTCATCCAGCTGGTGCCGTGGCAGTTGTTTATAGGGTCAGTTCTGCTTGTCATCGCCGCCCTGGTTTTCGAAGGCGCCCCGGACATCCCGTGGACTCCAACCATGTTGGCGATTATGGCCTATAACGGCCCTGTCGCTTCGGGATTCTGTTTCTGGGCCTACCTGACAGTTTCCAGCGAGCTGCCGGCCATGAACACCGCGATCGGCTCCATGGGTGTGCCCGTTCTCGGTGTTCTTTTTTCAACCCTTTTACTGGGCGAAGTCCTGACCTTTAGTGCGATATCCGCCCTGGTATTAATTCTCACCGGCGTATTGACCGTCAGCCTGAATGATTTGAGGCGGGCGAGAGCCTCTAACCCTTTGAAATAAAAAGGGTCAAGTTTGAAATTTTTGTTCCGCCGCTTGTCAGGTTTCGGGAGATGGCTCATAGTTTTGTGATTATGGGAAGCTCATTAAACCTGCAAACGCTGAACGGTTACCGGGACGAGGAACCGAGTGTTCGCTGCTGCGACTGGCCAGGGTGCCGGGACGAAGGCGTCTACCGGGCCCCGAAATCCCGTGACCAATTGAAGGACTACCACCTGTTTTGCCTGGGTCATGTCCGCCAGTACAACAAGAGCTGGAACTATTACGACGGCATGAGCGACGCCGAAGTCGAGGCCGATGTCCGCCACGACACGGTTTGGGAGCGCCCGAGCTGGCCCTTGGGCAGCAAGTTGTCTGCCGAGGACGCAATCAACCAAATGGGGCCGTTCGGGCCCGACTGGGAGCAGGACGGTAATACGCCCGACCGGCCCGGCGGCAACGCCAAACCGGGCACCCGGGAGGCCTGGGCCGTCGCCGTCTTTAATCTATCGTCCCCGGTTACCGGCGATACCGTCAAGGCGCGCTATAAAGAACTGGTCAAGCTTCACCATCCCGACACCAACGGCGGCGACAAGGCGGCGGAAGAGAAAATCAAGGAAATCAACGAAGCCTACCAGATTATCCTTGCCATGATCGGCCTGTAAGAGGGCCTTTAAGCGGGGTTTCACGCCCCCGTTCCCTTGACGAAACGGCCCCTTTGACGTACGCCCTTGCGTATCGGGAGCGTTATTCCCAAATTACTCATTACCCAACGTTATCTTTTTTATTTTCCGGAACTTTGACCCATGAGCGACACCGCGACCATAGACACGACCAGCCAGTTGGCCCGACAAAAGCCGGACATGATGGTGTCCGTTCGCCAGCTGTTCGGCATCGAAAGCGACATGGAGGTTCCCGCCTTCAGCGAAGCCGAAGAGCACGTTCCGGAGACCGATGACGCCTATCGCTTCGACCATGACACGACGCTCGCCATCCTGGCCGGCTTCGCTCATAACCGCCGGGTCATGGTGCAGGGCTACCACGGCACCGGAAAATCGACCCACATCGAACAGGTGGCGGCGCGGCTGAACTGGCCGTGCGTGCGGGTCAATCTGGACAGCCATATCAGCCGCATCGACCTGATCGGCAAGGACGCCATCGTGCTTCGCGACGGCCAGCAGGTAACGGAATTCCGCGAAGGAATCCTGCCGTGGGCGTTGCAGAACCCGGCCGCTCTTGTCTTCGACGAATACGACGCGGGCCGCCCCGACGTGATGTTCGTGATCCAGCGTGTGCTGGAAGTGGAAGGAAAATTGACGCTTCTGGACCAGAACCGGGTGATGCGCCCGAACCCTTATTTCCGCCTGTTTTCGACAACCAACACGATCGGGCTGGGCGACACCACGGGGCTGTATCACGGCACCCAGCAGATCAACCAGGGCCAGATGGATCGCTGGAACATCGTCGCCACCCTGAACTACCTGCCCCACGACGATGAACTGGAAATCGTTCTGTCCAAGGTGCCGTCCTACAATTCCAAGGAAGGCCGCGAAAGAGCCAGTGCCATGGTCGAAGTCGCCGACCTGACCCGCGCCGGTTTCATGAATGGCGATATTTCCACCGTCATGTCGCCCCGCACGGTGATGACCTGGGCGGAGAACACGGAAATTTTCGGCGATACGGCTTTTGCTTTCCGGCTGACGTTCCTCAACAAGTGCGACGAGGTAGAGAGGCCCGTGGTGGCGGAATACTATCAGCGCTGCATGGGCGAAGAATTGCCGGAATCCGTTATTCAAGAGGTTAACTAGAGCAAGTCCCGAGCGGATGGACTCATCCGCGACGACGGATTTGCGTCTAAAACAAAGACATAGAGCCTTTTGGGTGAACGCGAGTGAAGAGAAAATGCTCTAGGGCCATAAGGACTTAAGACTCGTGCCTCCAAGCGAAGCCACCTCCGACCTTCTGAAACGGGTAACCGCCGCTGCCTGCAAGGCGCTGACGGGGAAACCAGAGATCAGCGTCCAGTTCGGCCACAGCGGTGCGTCTCTGAACGGGGACATGGTCAGCCTGCCCACCCCGCCGCCGCAGGTAAACAAAGAGACCCTGATCAAATTGCGCGGCATTTCGGACGCATTGGCGCTACGCCGGCAATACCACGACGAAACCGTACACAAACGCCACCAGCCCAATGGCGCGGAAGCGCGCGCGATTTATGACGCCGTAGAACAAGTCCGTTGTGAAAGCCTGGGCGCCCGGCGCATGGCCGGCGTTTCCGACAATCTGGACGCGCTGCTGGAAGAACGCTGCCGCGCCAAGGGTTTTGCCGGCGTGTCGGAACGCAAGGAAGCCGACCTGGCGGACGCGCTTGCGATCCTCTCCCGCCAGCAGTTGACCGGCAAGGCCCCGCCAAAATCCGCCGAAGGCATGACCGGCGTGTGGCGGCAATGGCTGGACAAACGCCTGAAAGGCGGTCTCGGAAAATTGGCCGACATCGCCGATGACCAGGACGCCTTCGCCACCCAGTTGGCGAAGCTGATCGATAACCTGGATTTGTTCGACGACCATGCCGAGTCCACGGACCCCGACGACGAGGCACAAGACGACAACGCCGAAGAAGATAGCCAGGATCAGGAAGACAGTGACGATTCCGCGTCCGAAGCCGACGGCGGCATGGCCGGCGAACGCGGCGAGACAGATTCCATGGACGACGGAACCCATTCCGACGGCGGCGACGACTTCATGCCCGGCGATGGAGACGAGGAGCCCGCCGGACCTTCGCAGTGGGACCGGCCGTGGATGATCAACGACCCCGCCGGTTCAAGCGCCTACAAGGCCTATACCACCGCCTATGACGAGATCGTGGAGGCCGACAGCCTGTGCGAAATGGATGAACTGGCGCGCCTTCGCCATCAGCTCGACCAACAGCTATCCCATCTGCAAGGCGTCGTTTCCCGGCTCGCCAACCGTTTGCAGCGCCGCCTGATGGCCTTGCAGACACGGAACTGGGACTTCGACCTGGAGGAAGGCATTCTCGACGCCGGGCGGCTGGCCAGGATTATCGCCAATCCGCTCCATCCGTTGAGTTTCAAACAGGAATCCGAAACCGAATTTCGCGACACCGTTGTCACCCTGCTGATCGACAATTCCGGTTCCATGCGCGGCCGCCCCATTACGGTCGCCGCCATGAGCGCCGATATCCTGGCCCGCACCCTTGAGCGGTGCGGTGTCAAGGTAGAGATCCTCGGCTTTACCACCCGGTCCTGGAAAGGCGGCCAATCACGGGAACAATGGGTCAACGCCGACAAACCGAAAAACCCCGGACGCATCAACGATCTGCGCCACATCGTCTACAAAGCCGCCGATACGCCCTGGCGCCGCGCGCGCAAGAATTTAGGCTTAATGCTGCGCGAAGGATTGTTGAAGGAAAACATCGACGGTGAGGCTCTGTTGTGGGCCCACCAGCGCCTGCTCGCCCGGCCCGAACAACGCCGCATCCTGATGGTGATCTCCGACGGCGCCCCGGTCGACGACGCCACGCTCAGCGCCAATCCCGGGAACTACCTGGAGCGCCATTTACGCGAGGTCATTCACTGGATCGAAACCCGATCCGACGTGGAACTGACCGCTATCGGCATCGGCCACGACGTCACCCGCTATTACCGTCGCGCGGTGACGCTGATTGACGCCGAAGAGCTGGGCGGCACCATGATGCGCAACCTGACCGAACTATTCGACGAAGACGACGCCAGGACGAAAAGGCGGGTCGCCTGAATTTGTCCGGGATAAAGACTATTCCTTGAGGATTTCCGTTTCGCCCCCATATACTTCCCATCAAATCAAACAAACAGGACCAGGGAGAAAAGCATGACCATCAAGATCGGCGACACTATTCCGAACGCAACCCTTCATGTTATGGGAGAGGATGGCGGCCCTCAGGCGATCAGCACCGACGATTTATTTAAGGGCAAGCTCGTCGCCCTGTTCGGCCTGCCTGGCGCCTTTACGCCGACCTGTTCGGCCAGCCACCTGCCCGGCTACGTGCAGCACGCCGATGCCCTCAGGGAAAAGGGCATCGATGATATTATCTGCGTATCGGTCAATGACGCCTTCGTCATGACGGCCTGGGGGATTGATCAAAACGTCGGCGACAAGGTCCGCATGGTGGCGGATGGCAGCGCCGCGTTCGCCCTCGCCACGGGCCTGGAATTGGACCTCACAGAGCGCGGCCTCGGCATGCGATGCATGCGTTTTTCCATGATCGTCGATAACGGTGTGGTCAAGGATATCGAAACCGAAGACCCGCCAAGCGCGGAACTGACCGGGGCTGAAAAAATGCTGGAAAAAATAGCGGACGCCTAGCCAAAACCGGGGAACGGAGGGGAAATAGGAGGCCGGCTTATGCAAAATTTGTTTTTCCATACCGCCGCCTTTTTAATTCTCTTGTTGGCTTTTCCGGCCAATGCCGAAGACGGCTTCCGTTTCACGCTGCAGAAAGCCTCCGAAAAAAAATTTTCCCGCCCCCATGATTTGGTTCTGTCTCCTGACGGCAGGTTCCTTGTCGTTGCCGACAATGGCAATGATGTAGTTCGGGTTCTCGACCCGGAAAGCCTGAAGGTCGTCGGCGAAATCGGCCGGGAAGACCTCGCCGCCCCGCATGACGTGGCATTCGACACCGAAGGACGTTTGCTGGTCGCCGATACGGGCAACGACCGCATCGCCGTCTATGATTTTATCGCCTCCGGCCGGAAAAGCCTGGTCCGCGGAGAACTCCTGTTTTTCTGGGAAACGGACATGGGAAGCCCGGAGGGCGTCGCCGCCGCTCCCGATGGCCGGGTTTATGTCGCCAACGCGGGTCTACACACCATCCTCGCCTTGGAAAACGGACGTGTCGTGGCCAAGGCCGGGACGTATGGTTCTGAAACGGGAGGGCTGAAACGCCCTCACGATATCCATGTGGACGGAAAAAGGCGGGTCATCGTTACCGACCCCGGCAACAACCGGATACAGGTTTTGGACCGAAATCTGCGGTTTCTGAAATCCTGGCAAGGTCCGCCTTACAATTTCAACGAGCCGAAATACGTAACCCACGACCGGGACGGGCGGGTTTACATCGCCGATGAGTACAACAACCGGATAGTCGTTCTGGATACTTCGGACCGACCGGTTGCCGAGTTCGGAGGCAAGAACGGAGCCCTCAAGGGGTTGCTAAACCAGCCGGAAGGCATAGTGGTTAAAGACAGGCGCCTCTGGGTGGCCGACACCTACAATGATCGGATTTTGTATTTGAAAAGGGATTAGGGCCTTTGCCTTTACAAGGCTAGCCGAGGTGTCAGGCCGACTTCACCTGTTCCGGCGGAACCGTCCGTTCCTTCGGGAAGGTCAGGATGACCGAGGTGCCCTCGCCAAGGGTGCTTTCGATCTTCAGGATGCCGCCGTGAAGTTCCGTAAACGACTTCGCCAAGTGTAAGCCTAAACCCGAACCTTCATGATTCCGGGTCATCACGTCATGCACCTGGCCGAAAGGTTCCAGAACCTTCGGGATGTCGGTTTTGGAAATTCCGACGCCGGTGTCTGTGACTTCAATCACGATTTCCTTCATTTTGGTCAAATGGGCGGAAACGGCGACCTCTCCGGTAGGCGGGGTAAACTTAACGGCATTGCCCAGCAGATTGATCAAAATCTGTTTTAACCGCAGTTCATCGGCCCGCAACAAAGGCAGACTTGAGGGAACAAGGGTGCTGAGGCAGGTCCGCTTCCCGTCGGAACGGCCATCAATCATTTTGAGACAGGTCTTGACCGTCTCGGCGACGTCGACATCACTTTCATGGATGCCCAATTCGCCGACTTCCAGCTTCGACAGGTCCAGGACTTCGCCGATCAGGCTGAGCAGATGAGTACCGGAATAATGTATGTCCTGGGCATATTCCCGGTATTTCGGAATTTCATGCGAGCCCAGTGTTTCCCGCATCAGGACTTCGGAAAATCCAAGAATGGAATTGAGCGGGGTGCGCAATTCATGACTCATATTTGCTAAAAATTCCGTCTTGGCCCTGTTCGCAAATTCGGCCTGCTCCTTGGCCGCAATGATTTCGGTTTCCGCCTGCTGGCGTTTGGTGATATCAGATCCGGTTCCCCGGTATCCCTTGAACGCGCCTGTGTCATCAACAACCGGAGCTCCGTTGATGGAAATATGGACGGCATCCCCATCGGGCTTGGTTAATTCATAACAAAAATCATTAAACGGGCGATGCGCTTCCAGGTCGGCAAGATGCCGTTGCCATTTCGGTTCAGACATTTTCTCACCGGTAATTTCCTGGCGGCTTTTTCCTATCAATTTTTCCGTGGGATGGCCGGTAACTTCATAGTTTCGGCCAGAGAAATAGGTAAAGCACAGGTTTTCATCCATTTCCCAGAACCAGTCCGATGCCACCTCGGCGAAGTCCTTGAAGCGCGCCTCGCTGATCCGGAGCGCCAGTTCCGCCTGTTTACGTTCCGAAATATCCTGGATGATGGCGAAAAAGAACGGACGTTTTTCATCGCGCATCAATTGCAGGTGGACCTCGGCATTGTAGGTCGAGCCGTCCTTGCGCTGATGGATGGTCTCAAAGGCCAGGCGGTCCCGGCTTCCGTCCACCAGGGGTTTGATCATTTTCTTAAATTGACCAAGTGTAAATTCCGGCTTGATATCGACGGGGGTCATCCCCTGCATTTCTTCCATCGTATAGCCGAGGTTCTCAAGCGCTCCCGGATTGACCTGGATAAAGGCCAAGGTTTTGATGTCGAACATAAAAATTTCGTTCAGCGATTCCTCGAGAATCCTGGCCTGGCGCGTGTTGATTTCTTCCGCCTGCTTACGTTCTGAAATATCGGTTCCGATGGCGCCGACGCCGGCTAAGCCGTCCAGGTGGAAAATGGGGAATTTGACCGTCAGATAGGTTCGCGGTTCTCCATCCAGCACGAACACTTCCTCGTTCTCAACAGAGTCCCCGGAATCCATAACCGCATTGTCATGGGCCGTGTAGGAATCGGCCTTATCCTTTTGAAACAGGTCATAAGACGTCTTGCCCCGGGCCGCTTCTTCGGAAATGCCAAACAGTTTTTCCGCCTCCTTGTTGATAAGGATGTAACGGCCTTCCGCATCCTTGAGATGAATCTTGGTAGGCGAATTGTTGACCACGGCGCGGAACAGCGCCTCGCTTTTGGCAAGCGCCTCTTCGGCCTGCTTGAGTTCGGTAATGTCGAGGAAGGAAAGCGCGACTCCGCCGGACGGTGTTTTAACTTCCTCGACCCGGCTCCAGGTGCCGTCATCAAATTTTCGAATGATGGTACCCTGCGGATTGAGGTGCCTCTTGACTCGCTCCCGGATGAACGCCTCTTCATTGCCGGCAGCTTGGGGAATCATTCCATTTTCAACATTGTGACGAACAATGTCTTCAAAGGTTCCGCCTTTTTCCTGAACCTCCCTGACGCCTGGCCTTATCCGGGCATATTCATCGTTATAGACAATCAGACGGTCATCCGCGTCATAAAGGGCAAAGGCCTGCTGAAAACTCTGGATGGCTTCATTCAGGCGGCCTTCGCTCTGTTTCAAGGCTTCTTGCACACGCATTTGCTCGCTTAAGTTTCTCAACACCCCGCAAACAGCAACCGGCTTCCCGTTCGGGTCCAGGAATGGAAAAAGACTCAACCGCTCAGAGATCGTGGAACCATCGAGCAAAGTCACCTCGATTTCCGTTTCGATTTGTTTGGCGGTTTTCAAAACCTCACGGTGCAGGGCCAGGATTTCATTGGCCGTTTTTCGCTTGAAAACAGCCTGGGGTGTTTTTCCGATGATCTTCTCGCGTTGCACACCGTACCAATCCTCATACGCCCTATTGACGAATTGGAACCGGCCTTCCGGGTCACGCAGGAATATGGCCTCCGGTAAATAATCAAAGAACGTCTGGAGAGATTTTTCAAAAACAGGCGAAGTCCCCGCCAAGGCCTGTTTTTTCCCACCGGGCTTTTTCCCATCGGGGCCTTTTGACCGGGCAAGTTCACGCTCAAGGCTTTCCAGTTCGTCAACGAGCTGGGCCTTGGTCTTGCGCAAATGCTTTTGACGGCGATTACCCGCGCCTGTCATTCGGAATCCCCCGGAATTTTGCTTTTCTTTAAAGGCGTATTTATTGATTGTTTCCAGAATACAGCGAAAAATACGGTTTCCTTAAGCGAAAAATTGCCGATTCCCTAAAGGCATCCCAACGCCGGTAATAAAAAAGGCCCGCAGAGCGGGCCTTAGATATATGGAAGTTATTGAAGAATTTCTTCAGGCGGCGGTTTGCGCCTGAGTTTTTTTGATTTTTTTCTTCAAACGCAGGATATCGGGTTCCAAATCGGCGTCCCGGGTATCCAGTAAAAAGGCATCCAGTCCGCCTTTCTGTTCCACCGTGCGAATGGCGTGAGAAGACACCTTGAGACGCACCGACTGCCCCAAAGTCTCACTGAACAGGGAGGTTTTCTGCAGATTCGGCAAAAACCTGCGGCGGGTCTTGTTGTGGGCGTGGCTGACGTTATTTCCCGTCTGCACACCGCGGCCCGTTAGCTGACAACGTCTGGACATCCGATCCATCCTTGAAGGCGTTAAAAAAAGCAGGGCCGAACAAGCGGCCCGGAAAGGCGGTTTATTAGGCTACGCTCCGCCAACAGTCAAGGATAACATGACGCCTTCTCCTGGGCCTGGAGACCTTGTTCCTTCGCGCGCCCTCCCCTAGACTTTGCTTTCCTGCTTTCGATGACACGTACTGGTTCACGCTCATGCCCTTGGATAACGACACCGGCGTCCGCCACGACTGGACAAAGGAAGACGCTCTTTCCCTTTTCCGGATGCCGTTCAACGACCTGATCTACCGTGCCCAGAACGCCCACCGCCGGTATTTCGACGCAAATCAGGTTCAAATGTCGCAGCTTCTGTCGGTAAAGACCGGCGGCTGCCCCGAAGATTGTGGCTATTGCCCGCAGTCCTCCAGCCACGACACCGGCCTTAAGGCTGAAAAACTGATGGCGGTAGACGATGTCCTGGCGGCGGCCCGCCAGGCCAAGGACGGCGGCGCGACCCGCTATTGTATGGGGGCGGCGTGGCGCAACCCGAAGGACTCCGACCTTGAAGCCGTCTGCGCCATGATCGAAGGCGTCCGTGCGCTGGGTCTGGAAAGCTGTGCGACGCTGGGCATGTTGACCGCCCCCCAGGCGGAACGGCTGAAACGGTCCGGACTGGACTATTACAACCACAACCTGGACACGTCCGAGGAATTTTACGGCCAGATCATCACCACGCGGACCTATCAGGACCGCCTGGACACCCTGGACAACATCCGCCAGACCGGGATCAAGGTGTGCTGTGGCGGCATTGTCGGCTTAGGTGAAACCCAGGACGACCGGGCCGCCATGCTGGTCAACCTGGCGAGCCTGGACCCGCACCCGGAAAGCGTCCCCGTCAACATGCTGGTTCAGGTCGAAGGCACGCCTTTGGACGGCGTCGAAGACCTGGATTCTTTGGAATTCGTACGCACCATCGCCGCGGCCAAGATTATGATGCCGGCCTCCGTCATCCGCCTGTCCGCAGGGCGTGAGCAGATGAGCGACGAAACCCAGGCGCTCTGCTTCCTGGCCGGCGCGGGGTCTATTTTCGTCGGCGACAAACTGTTGACCACGGATAACCCGGAAAAGAACAAGGACGTTTCCCTGTTCGAGCGCCTTGGCATTCGGCAGGCCCCGGCGGAAGGCTCTGCCGGCGCCGCGTGATGTCCGCCCGGACCCGCCCCCTACCCGTCTCCCCCTCTGCGGCCTGGTTGCAGGAAGGCTATGAGCACATCTGGATGCCCTATACCCAGATGCAGACGGCGCCTCTGCCGCAAGCCGCCGTTGCGACCGAAGGCTCCCGCATCACCCTGGACGATGGACGCCAACTGATCGACGGGGTGTCATCGTGGTGGTCGGCGTGCCACGGATACAATCACCCGCACATTGTCGATGCCATAACCCGGCAAGCCCAGCGGCTGCCTCACGTCATGCTGGCAGGGCTGGCGAACGAGCCGGCCTTTACCCTGGCGGTGCGCCTGGCGGAGATGACGCCCGGCGACCTGAACCGGGTTTTCTTTTCCGAATCCGGTTCCGTTGCGGTGGAAATTGCCATGAAAATGGCGGCCCAATACTGGCTGAACCAAGGCGAAAATGGACGCGGGACATTTATTTGCTTTGACGGCGCCTATCACGGGGACACCATCGCCGCCATGTCGGTGGGCGACCCGGAAGACGGCATTCACGGCCGTTTCCACGGGCTAACGCCGGCCCAGCACCGGATTCCCCTGCCCCGCACCGAAGAGACGCGCGACGCCTTCGAGAGCTTCGTTGCGGAGCACGCCGATACCATCGCCGCCGTAATTTTGGAACCCCTGGTGCAGGGGGCGGGCGGCATGATTTTCCATGATGCGGAAACCCTGCGCACCGTCAGGGACGTCTGCGACCGCCATGGTCTGTTGCTGATCGCAGACGAGATCATGACCGGGCTGGGGCGGCTGGGCACCATGTTCGCCTGCGAACAGGCGGGCATCGTACCGGATATCATGACGCTGTCGAAGTCGCTCACCGGTGGCACCCTGCCCTTGGCGGCGACCATCGCCAATGATCGGGTGTACGAGGCATTTCTGGATGATGACCTCGACAAGGCCTTGATGCACGGGCCCACCTTTACCGGCAACGCGCTCGCCTGCGCCGCCGCCAACGCGTCGCTGGACCTGTTCGAGAGGGAGCCGCGTCTTGAGCAAGTCCGCGGCATCGAAGCGCACATGGTTTCGGCCCTGGAACCCTGCCGGGGCAAAGAAGGAATATGGGGCAACGTCCTGGATGTGCGCGTCAGGGGCGCTATCGGCGTGGTCGAAATAGAATCTATCGGCGACATGAACGGGCTTCGGGCGCGGTTCCTCAAGGAAGGCTGCTGGATTCGCCCGTTCGGAAACATCGTTTACCTGATGCCAGCGTTCACCATCGGCACGGATGACCTGACTGCGCTCACGGACGCGGTGGTCCGGGTCATCGGGGAGGCGTGACATTTCCAACTCTCTGGACGCATACGCTTCACAGAAACTCACTGCCCTGAAACAGCGGTCCCTGCTGCGATGGTTAAGCGAGACCGAACGGGTCGGCCCTATCGAAGTGGTGCGGGACGGTCGTCGGCTGGTTTCCTTTTCGTGCAACGATTACCTGAACCTGTCCCAGCATCCGGATATCAAGGCAGCCGCCATCCGGGCGACGGAGCAATACGGCGCAGGCTCCGGAGCGTCGCGGCTGGTCACAGGAAACCATCCGCTCTATGGCGAACTGGAAAGCAAGCTGGCGGACCTGAAGGGCACCGAAGATGCCTGCGTGTTCGGCTCCGGCTACCTGGCCAATACCGGCATTATCCCGGCACTGACCGGAAAAGAGGACATGGTCGCCGTGGATGAATTGTCCCATGCCTGCATTTTTGCCGGCGCCAGCTTGACCAACGGCGCGGTGCATGTGTTCCGCCACAACGACACGGACCATTTGCGCAAAATTCTTGAAGAGCACCGGACCAGCTATCCCCGCGCCCTGATCGTCACCGACGGAGTCTTTTCCATGGACGGCGACCTTGCTCCGATGGAGGAACTTGGGCAAATCGCCGAGGAATTCGATTCCTGGCTGATGACCGACGACGCGCACGGCATCGGCGTCGTCGGCGGTGGACGAGGCTCCGGATTTACCGGGTCCGGCGCAAAAGCCAACGTTCCCCTGCAGATGGGCACGCTGTCGAAGGCCATCGGCGGCTACGGCGGGTACCTCTGCGCCAGCAAACCGGTGATTGATCTGATCCGCACCCGCAGCCGGACACTGATTTATTCCACCGGCCTGCCGCCCGGCGTCGTCGCCGCGGCCAGCGCCGCCATCGACCTGATCCGCAGCGATCCCGGCTACGCAGCCCTGCCGCTGGCCAAGGCCAGGGTATTTACGGAAGCCCTCGGCTTGGCGGAGGCGCAAAGCCCCATCGTCCCGGTCGTGCTGGGCGGGACGAAAGAAACCCTGGAAGCCTCCAGTCTGTTGCAAGACGAAGGCTTTCTCGTCGTCGCCATCCGCCCGCCCACCGTGCCGGACGGCACGGCGCGCCTGCGCTTTACCTTCACCGCGGCCCATGAGGATGCGGATATCGCGCGGTTGGCCGATATCGTCAAAACCCGAATATTGGAGAAACCGTGAAAACCCTGTTCGTCACCGCCACCGGCACCGGCGTCGGAAAGACCTACGTCACCGCCGGACTGGCATCGGCTTTATCGCAACAGGGACGGTCTGTCCGGATACTTAAGCCCATCATCAGCGGCTTCGACGAAAGCAAACCGGACGACAGCGATACCGCCGTCCTTCTGAAAAGCCTTGGGCTTTCCCTCACGGACGAAACCCTCGAGGCCTGCTCGCCGTGGCGTTTTGCCGACCCCCTGTCGCCCGACATGGCGGCCCGGCGTGAAGGCCGTGCAATAGATTTCGACACCCTGGTTGATTTCTGCCGCACCGCAGAGGCGGGGGATGAAGATGTTCTTCTGATCGAAGGCGTCGGTGGCGCCATGGTGCCGCTGGACGACAGCCACACGGTTCTCGACTGGATTCAGGCCCTTGGCGCGCCTGCCTTGGTCGTTGCCGGCTCCTACCTGGGCACCCTCAGCCACACCCTGACCACCGTGGCCACGCTCAGGGAACGGGCCATCGACATCGCCGCCGTCATCGTCGATGAAAGTGAAGAAAGCCCCGTGCCACTGGAAGAAACTTTGGCCACCTTCAAACGATTCCTGGCGGAAGTGGAGACGGCATCCATTTCTCGTGGCGCAGAAGCGCCGGCCGTCCTCGCCGCCCTGAAAACTATCGTCGGAAAATATTGATCCTTATCAAAGACGGTGGATTCGCCTCGTTATAGAATGCCGCGGATTTTGTTGCGCGACGCACGGAGTTCCAAGATGTCCGGTGCAGAACCTTTTGTTGATCCCGGTTTCGTCCCTCTGATCGCCTTGATATTTTTCGCGCTGGCCCTTCTGTATTCGTCGGTCGGTCACGCGGGAGCGTCTGGATATCTGGCCGTTATGGCATTATTCGGAATCCCGGCGGACCTTATGCGGCCGGTGGCGTTGAGCCTGAATATTCTGGTCGCCAGTCTGACGGTTTTCCGCTTCCACAAATCGGGGCATCTATCCTGGAGTGATATCTGGCCCGTGGTCTTGTTTTCCGTTCCCCTGGCCTTTCTCGGCGGTTCCCTGTCGCTGCCACCGGATATATATCGCCCCGTATTGGGAACACTGCTTCTGATATCCGCAGCCTATTTGCTTTGGAGTTCGGCGGGAAATTCGGAAAAATTCTCCCGGGGAAAACCTCGTATTCCGCGCACCGGCGCCTTTGGGCTGGGCGGTGGTATCGGTTTGTTATCCGGGCTGACAGGCATCGGCGGCGGCGTATTGCTGAGCCCATCCTTGCTGGTTCTTGGTTGGACCGGCGTGCGCCGGACATCGGCCATTGCCGCCTGCTTTATCCTTTTTAATTCTACCGCCGGGCTGGCCGGAAACGTCCTCAGCGTTCAAAACCTGCCTATCGTTCTTCCTCTGTGGGCCGGCGCCGCCCTGGCCGGGGGCTTTATCGGTTCCAGGATGGGGGCGAATTTACTGGCAACAAAAACCCTGGTCAGGCTTTTGTCATTGGTCCTGATCGCCGCTGGAATAAAATTCCTGCTGACATAATTCAGCCCCCTCCCATGCATCTTGGGAATATCAGGAGCGTTTTTTTCACATAGCTAAACCTGGTTGAATTGACGCCGGTCAATGTTCCAACCGGTCAAGCGTTGTCTAATCCCCGTTGTTAGTTTCATGCCCCAATTCGTTGATGGTTCGATTCACCCGAGCCAGCGTCCTTGACAGAGGAGGCCATCGTGAATGATGTAAAAACGAGCACCCCCGTTGCTCGCAGAGATATTCTCAAAACCATAGGACTTACGGCGACGGTGGGGGCTGGCGCGGCCATTTTATCCAAACCGGCCAGCGCAGCGGTAACAACCGCCAAACCCCAATTCGGAATGCTTATCGATTTGCGCCGATGCATCGGGTGTCATGCCTGTAGCGTGTCATGCAAAGCCGAATTCGATGTCCCCCTGGGCGCGACGCGTTCCTGGGTGGAGTACATTGAAAAAGGCGATTATCCCAATGTCAGCCGAAGTTTTTTGCCACGGTTGTGCAACCACTGCAGCGAACCCAGCTGTGTCGATGTCTGCCCCACCGACGCGACCTGGAAGCGCAAGGCTGACGGGGTCGTGGTCGTTGATCCCGATATTTGCATCGGCTGCAAATACTGTCTGCAGGCGTGCCCTTATGATGCACGATTTATCAACCCCGTGACCGGGGCCGCGGATAAGTGCGACTTCTGCCTGCACCGGACCATAAAAGGATTGGAGCCGTCCTGCGTCAATGCCTGCATGGGAGGCGCGAGAATCTTCGGTGACATTAACGATCCGAGCAGCGAAATTTCGAAACGGATCGCCCACGAACCTGTGTCCGTCCTTCGTCAGGAACAGGGAACGGAACCGAATGTCTATTACATCGCGGCCGATCATTCTGACGAAAATATTGCCAAATCCCGGGGGCGGTATGTCCGGGTCGACACCCATCGCCGCCAGCAGGAAAGGAGGTAGTCATGGCCGAAGAAATTCTTTGGGGATTACCCGTTATCGGATACCTGTTTCTAGCCGGTGTCGGAGCCGGCGCGTTGACCGTTAGCGCTTCCGTTCTTCTTCGCGGCGGCGGTGGCGGATTTGCCGGACAGCATTTCGAAATTGCCCGCTATGGCGCGTTCCTGGCGCCTTTGCCCCTGGTGGTCGGATGTCTGCTTCTGATTTTGGAGTTGGGTTCTTTCGAAGCCGGACACTGGTTCAAATGGATCAACCTGTACAAAACCATCAATCTGTCGCCGATGTCCATCGGCACCTGGTTGCTGACAGGGTTTATCGGCATCAGCATACTTTACGCCTACACCTTCCTGCCCAAGACCCCGGGACTGGGAAAAAACAAAGACCAACTGAGAAGGTTGCTGGCATGGGTCAGCGTTCCCTTAGGAATTTCCACAGCCGTCTACACGGGCGTTCTTTTGGGCGCCATGCCGGCCCGGCCGTTCTGGAATTCCCCCGTTCTGGCGATGCTGTTCCTGGTGTCCGCCTTGTCTACGGGTGTCGCCGTGATCCTGTTGTTCAGGGCTATTTTTCCCCCTCGGAAGGCTGAGGAGCCTCATAAGCCGATGGTGGCGGAATATTTCCAGAAACGTGACCAGAGCGCCTATCTGCTGACCGCGTCGGATTTAATGCTGGTCGGGTTTGAGATGTTGGTGATCTTCCTGTTCATCATGTACGCACACCTGAGCGTCGGCGCCGTCAAGGGATCGATTTCGGTGATTCTTTTCGGCGGAGAAATGTCTGTGTTGTTCTGGTTCGGCGTCGTCATTGTTGGCTTGTTGGCGCCAGCCTTGATCGAACTCTATTACGTCATACCGAAGCTCCTCAATCATCAGCCCTTCGATGCTCCCTTAATCATTGAAATCGTCGTTCCCATCGCGGTGCTGATAGGCGGATTCATGCTTCGCTACGTTGTTGTGATGGCTGGTCAGATCACCGGTCCCATAGGAATTTGAGGAGGACACCATGGTATCACGCCGTCATTTCCTGAAATTGGGCGCCGTAGCGGCAACTGCCACGGCAACCTTCACCGGGACCGGCGCCTTGACGAATGCGAAAGAACCCCGCATCCGTGGTGGCCGGGACTATTCACCATTAACCGGCAAAGCCCGCCAGGCTATTTCAAGCGCCTGCTGGCAATGTGTCAGCCGCTGCCCCATCATCGGATATGTGGAAGACGGGCGTCTGGTCAAAGTCGAAGGCCAGCCCAACTCCATCCGCACCGATGGCAAGATCTGCGCCAAGGCGCAAGCCGGACCCAATCAGGTCTATGATCCCGACCGCATTCTGTATCCCATGAAACGCGCCGGAAAACGTGGCGAAGGGAAATGGAAACGGATTTCCTGGGACGAGGCCCTGACGGAGGTCGCTGGCCGTCTCAAGAAACTTCGCGATGAAGGGCACCCTGAGAAATTCATGTTCCACTACGGACGCATGAAGGCTAGTTCATCGAAGCTGATCAAAAGCCTGTTCCTGGCCAATTACGGAACCGGTACCATCGGCAATCACACGTCGATTTGCGAAGGCGGCAAGTGGACGGCCCAGGAACTGACCTGGGGCAAGCACTACGACAACTGGGACTTCGACAACACCCGCTATGTGCTTAACCTTGGCTCCAACCTTATGGAGGCCCACACCAATCACACGTCCGAAGCGCAACGCCTGATCAAGGCCATCGCCGACAGGCGGATCAAGATGGTGACGTTCGATGTCCGTCTGTCCAACACGGCGGCCACATCAACCGAATGGGTGCCGGTGAAACCGGGAACCGATATCGCCGTGCTTCTGGCCATGAGCAACGTGGTCATGAACGAAGACCTCTATCGCGGCGAAGGCGAAGCGTTCCTTAAATTCGTCAAGGCGACGCCGGATGGGAACGCCACCACCGAAGAAAAGGTGGCCGCCCTGAAAGCGCATTTGGCAGGCTACACGCCGGAATGGGCCGAAGGAATCAGCGGTGTGCCGGCTGAAAAAATCCGGACCATTGCCCGTGAATTTGCGACGACCAAACCTGCGGTTCTGGTCACCTATCGCGGACTCGTGGCCCATTACTACGGTCCCGAAGGCGAACGGGCGGCACAGATGCTGGCCGCGATCACCGGCAATATCGACAATCCCGGCGTACGCTGCCAGGCCGTCGGCGCCAAGTGGAAATACCCGAAAGGACCGAAGGATAAACCTAAGGCCAAGAAACTAAAGATCGTCGATGGATTCAAGGGACAGGCCAAATTGCCGACCCATCACATCAACCATCAGGTCTTCAACATGATCAAGGACGGCAGCCACGGACGACCCGAGGTTTATATGTGGTATTGCTATGCGCCGGTTTATTCCAACGGCGACTGCAAGGCCAACGCCGAGGTGTTGAAGGATGAAAGCCTGATTCCCTTCACCGTAGCGGTCAATCCGTTCTATGACGAATCAACGGCGCTGGCCGATATCATCCTGCCAGACACCACCTATCTGGAACGGTGGGATTGGGAAGACATGGTATCCCCTAACCAGATTCCCGAACACTATATCCGCCAGCCCCTGATCAAACCTTTGGGCGAAGTCCGGAACTTCGGCGACGTTGTCTGTGAACTGGCCGACCGGATGGGCTTCCCGCTGGGCGTTTCCTCGATGGAAGAATTCGTCGAGAAGTCCTGCGAGAAAACACCAGGCGTTAAGGACGTCGGCGGTTTCGAATATATGAAGGAAAACGGCGTCTGGCATGACCCCAAGGCCAAGCCAAAATATTACGGCTACCGGAAAGAGGTCAAAGCGGAGGATCTGGCCAAGGACGGCGTGACCCTGGACGAAGCCACCGGAGTCTTTTGGAACTGGAAGAAAGCCAAGGTCAAGAGCCTGGAAGACGCCAAGGCCAAGGGCTATGCCCACACCAAGAAATCCTACAAGGGTTACGTCGGACAGAAAATCGGTGATACGGTCTACAAGGGGTTCAAGCCCGATAAGGTCAACAAGTCCGGGTATCTCGAGGTGTATTCCGACATCATGAAGGAAAATGGATTCGATCCGTTGCCAACCTACAAGGCAATCCCCGAACATGCCGTCATGAAGCCGGATGAATTGATCCTGACCACCTTCAAGGTCAACGTCCAGACCCACTCGCGCACCCAGAACTGCAAGTGGCTGACAGAGATCTACCACGACAATCCGGCCTGGATTAATCCGGCAACGGCAAAGGCCCGCGGGATTAACGATGGCGATGACATCCAGGTCGCCTCTAAGATCGGAAACATCAAGACGACGGCGCGTGTGACGCCGGCGGTGGCGCCGGGCGTGATTGCCATTTCCATGCACTGCGGGCATTGGGAATACGGCCGGTTTGCTTCCGGCAAGAAGGCGCCAATGGCCAAACAGGATACGAATGACCATATGTGGTGGAAGAGCCACGGCGAACATCCCAACTGGATCATCCCCAATGACCCGGACCCCATCAGCGGACAGCAACGCTGGATGGATACGGTGGTGACGGTCCGCAAGTCGGTCGGAGCTTGAATGGAAACCTCTCGGAAAACCGACCTGATCGAAATCGAAGACCCGGCCGCTGGAGCCATGGAGCGAAGTCAGCTTTACGGTTTTCTGGCGGCCGTTTTCCGTTCCGAACCGACGCTGGATTTGCTGCGTGAAATCAGAAAGCCGGATTTCAAAGCCGCCTTGAAAGCCGCCGGGGTGGATATGGAAAGTATTTTCGGAGGAAAACCCGATGGTGAGTTGATAAGCGAACTGGCCGTGGAATACGCGCGGCTGTTTATCGGGCCTGGCCATCACATCGCCCCCTATGCCACCCTTTATTTCGGTGACATGGGGGCGTCCCTTTGGGGGCCTGTTACGTCCTGGGTCAAAGGGTTTATCGAAGAAGCCGGGTTCGACTACAAACCCGACTTCCACGACCTGCCCGATCATGTTTCCGTGGAACTGGAATTCATGCAGGAAATCACATCCCGTCTGGCGCAGGCCCGTGAGAACGGGAACGACGACGGGGTTTTGGAGCTTCACCGCATCGAAAACGAATTTCTTATAACCCATCTGGGCAAGTGGCTGCCCGAATTCTGCGACAAGATCGAAGCCGAGGCGCAATTGCCGTTCTTTGCGCAAATGGCCCTTTTGACGAAGAATTTCCTGGCCGAAGAAACCACCCATGCGATGACCCTCTCCGCCTGAAACCCCATACCCGGAACCACGGTTGGGCGGCTGCCTGCTATTTCCCCAAACAATGCCCAATATTTAGCCCTATAAAACCTAAGGAACGGGTTGCAAAACCGGCTCCGGTATGGCTTTTTGGATGTCGACGAATGACCTGGGAATTTTATTTCTTCTCGTTGCCTTGTCCCTTGAATAGGTTAGGAACATAGCAGGTCGGCTGTCTTGTTTTCGGGGCTCCCTAAGCGCCCTGGAACCAACATGATAACAAATTTGAGGACCCAACAAGGAGAGGCTTATCCAATGAAAAGACGTGAATTTCTGAAAACCACCGCCGTCGCCGGCGCAGCCGGTGTCGCCGCTTCAACCCTGGCGGCCCCCGCGATTGCCGCGGGCCGCAAGGAAATGATTATCGTTTCGACCTGGGGTCGTGATTTCCCGGGCCTCGGCACCAGCGCCCAACGGCTGGCGGCGCGCATTCCGGAACTGACTGAAGGCCGGATTCAGGTTAAATACTTCGCCTCCGGCGAACGTGTCGGCGCCTTCGACTCCTTCGACGAAGTCGCTTCCGGCAACAGCCAAGCCTACATCGCGGCCGACTACTACTGGAAAGGCAAGCACCCCGGCTGGGCATACTTCACCGCCGTTCCGTTCGGCCTTGTCTTCTCCGAAATGGAAGCCTGGATGAAATTCGGCGGCGGACAGCAGCTGCATGATGAACTGGGCGACGGTTTCGGCGTCAAGGGCTTCCCCTGCGGCAACACCGGCGTGCAGATGGGCGGCTGGTTCAACAAGGAAATGAACTCTGCGTCTGATTTCAAAGGCCTGAAAATGCGTATTCCGGGCCTCGGCGGCGACGTTCTCGCCAAGTTGGGCGCGTCCCCGGTTTCGCTTCCGGGCAGCCAGATTTACGAAAACCTGGTTTCCGGCGCCGTTGACGCCACCGAATGGGTCGGCCCCTGGAACGATTACTTCATGAAGTTCTATGAAGCCGCCAAGTACTACTACTATCCTGGCATGCACGAGCCGGCTTCGCAGTTGACCTTGGGCATGAACAAGAAGTGGTGGTCGAGCCTGTCGAAAACCGACCAGGCCGCTATCGAAGCCGGGTGTAATGAAGAAAATACCCGCCAGATGGCCGAAACCAACTACAACAACGGTACCTACCTCAACCGCTTGGTCAAAGACCACGGCGTCAAGGTACGTGCCTTCAACGACGATATCTATGACAGCTTCGGCAAAGCCGCTACGGAAGTCTTCGCGGAAGTGCAGGCGCACAGCCCGCTGGCGGCGAAGATTCACAAAAGCTTTGCGGCGACGCGTGCGGATGTCGGCCGGTGGATGCTGCTCTCGGATGCGGGCTACATCAACCAGCGCAACCGCGTGCTTGGCATCAAAGCCTAATCGTAACCGAACGATAAGCAATGATGGGACGGGGCTCTTTGCCTCGTCCCATCAGTCTTATTATTCTGAGGGAAGCTTATTAGATGACGGCCGAAGCAAGCCCCTTGACCGGTGATTCCGGCATTTCAGCAGATTTTTCGACTCCTGAATTGAACCACAGAACGACGCTTTTGGTTCGCATGTTCGGCTGGGCCATATTGGCGTCGCTGACCGTTTTCCTGATAAACAACTACCTTACCTTCTGGCACGGCTTGCCCGGCGAGGGAGCCCCCCTTGGTTTCGGCAGCGGGGTCAAAGGAACGTCCATGACCATGGCGTGGATGCAACTGGCGGCTTATCCGGTTGGCGTTGCCCTGGCGGTTTTTTCCGTCCTGCGCACCGAAGACCTATGCCTGCGCGAAGACAGCAAACGCATTTCGAACATTAATACCTTTATAATCCGGGCGGCTTTTTTCGCCGTTCTTTACGTCGGCATAGCCGATGCGATTATTTCCTTCATGCGGGTTGAGGGGTTTTTGCCCGTAGTGTTCGGCAATGAATTGGCCCTGAATTTAGGAAAATCCCTTTTCCGTGGGCCGGTCGTGCATATGCCGTTAATTGGACTCGCGATCATCACCGCCGTGTTTTCGCGCACACTCGGCTTCACCTGGCTGGCTTTGCTGGTCATCGTGGCCGAACTTATGATTGTCATAACCCGCTTCATATTTTCCTACGAACAGGCCTTTATGGGCGACTTGGTGCGCTTCTGGTATGCGGCCCTATTCCTTTTTGCCAGCGCCTATACATTGCTTGAAGAAGGCCATGTCCGGGTCGATGTCTTTTATACGACGTTCAATGCAAGGAAGAAGGGGATGGTCAACGCCGCCGGTTCGCTTTTCCTCGGTGTCTCATTGTGCTGGGTCATCCTGTTCGTCGGCACGAGTACCAAATCGGCGGTCATCAACAGCCCGATTCTGGCTTTCGAAACGACCCAGACCGGTTTCGGCATGTACGTCAAATACTTGATGGCCGGATTCCTGGCCCTTTTCGCCATTTCAATGATGATTCAATTCGTCAGTTACCTGCTGGACGCGGTCGCCGATATCCGCCAAGAGCCCGGCGGCCGCGATCACGACGTTCACGCCATTCAGTGACCTAGAAAGAAGACCCTTTATTCATGGAACTCCTTTTCCTCGCTCTTTTGATCGCACTGATGGCCTATGCTCTGGGCTCGGGGTACCCGGTCGCGTTCGCCCTCCCCGGATCAGCCATCATCTCCATCGGCACGGCCGCCTTTTGTGGCTATGTGTTTGAAGGAAATATCGACGCCTATTTCGCGCAAGGCAGCGCTTGGCAATGGCTGAGCGCCGGTGTCACCAATTTCCGCGGTGTTTATTGGGAGGTTGAACGCGACACGCTGATTGCCATCCCGTTGTTCATTTTCATGGGCATCATGCTGCAGCGCTCGAAGCTGGCGGAAGACCTGCTGGTCACCATGGCGCAACTGTTCGGTCCGATCCCGGGGGGCTTAGGCATCTCGGTCGTGTTTGTGGGCGCCCTTCTGGCCGCGACGACAGGTATCGTCGGGGCCACCGTGGTCGCCATGGGGCTGATTTCCCTGCCCGTGATGATGCGCAACAAGTATTCCGATGCACTGTCCACGGGAACGATCGCGGCCTCGGGAACGCTGGGCCAAATCATCCCGCCGTCGATCGTGCTGATTATTCTCGCCGACCAGTTGGCCAGCGCCGTCGATCAGGCCAGCACCGCGCGCAAAGGTCTCTATAAGTTTGCCACCGGCGAGTTTTCCATGCCGTCGGCTTTTGATGTCGGGTCGACCAGCGCCGGTGAAATGTTCCTGGGCGCTTTCGTACCGGGGCTGACCCTGGTTGTCCTATATATGGCCTACATCATGGTCTTGGCGATCTTCCGGCCCGATGCTGCGCCGTCCGTACGTTATCTCGGGAAATTCGACCAAAAATTCTTTATCAAGGTGGCGGTCACTCTGGTGCCGCCGCTGACCCTGATCTTCCTGGTCCTGGGTTCGATCATCACCGGCGTCGCCACAGTCAACCAGGCTGGCGCCATCGGCGCCGCTGGCGCCCTGATTATGGGCGGCTACAGGCTGCGGGAAGGTCATTCAGGGGCCTATACGCCTGCCATCATGGCTCTTGGCGCCTTGTTTTCCCTTGCCGCCCTCACCACTATTTTTCACATTAACATCAAAAAAGTCGAAACCACCCAGGACGTCATCGTCCTTGTGCTGGCCATCGTGTCGGTCGCCGTTTTTCTTGCGGGGCTTACCTGGAGCGGCTGGCGTACCCTGAAGATCGAAGACACGCTCAAGGGCGTAATGGTTGAGACGGCCAAAACCACGTCTTTGGTGTTTATCATTCTTCTGGGTGCGGCCATGTTGACGGCGGCATTCCGCGCTTTCGGCGGCGAAGATCTGGTCCGCGACTTCCTGACTAGTATGCCGGGTGGATTCTGGGCCCAGTTCTTCATCGTCATGGCTGTGATTTTCGTCCTTGGGTTCTTTCTTGATTTCATTGAGATCGCCGTCGTCGTCGTGCCCATTGTCGCCCCGATCCTGCTGCTCGACCCGGCTGCAAATGTCACCGCCGTGTGGCTGGGCGTGATGATCGGGCTGAACATTCAAACGTCCTTCCTGACGCCGCCCTTCGGGTTCGCGCTGTTTTACCTGCGCGGCGTTGCGCCGTCTTCGGTTAAGACCATTTCCATGTACAAAGGCGTGATACCGTTCATCCTGTTGCAGCTTTTAGCCCTCGTAATCGTCGGCTACGTCCCGCAACTTGTGAACTACCTGCCCAACAGGATGTCGTTACTGTCCCAAACCGCGCCGCCGCCCAGAAATCCCGGGTTGCAATACTGTGTCGAAAAATTCGTATTTTCAGAATTGGACCGTAATGGTGACAAAATCCGCAACGCCATTAACGCCGCTCGCGCACTGGACCTGAGCACCCTGCCAGCCAACATGCGCTCGGACCTGACAGGCGCCTTCGACAAGGCGGAAAAGACCTTCAGTTTGATCAAAGCAATCGATACGGCGGAGAAGGCGCTGGATGAATATTCCGTGGCCTACCGCCCCCTGCATGTCGAGGTTCGGAATATTCAGAAAGCCCAGGCCCGTATCAAGGTTGAACAAAAAGAGCTGCAAACGAACCTGCGCCTCATGTCCAAGGACCCGACCCAGGACGCCAAACGGGACAGAATCAAGAAAAAACTTGAGGACCTTGCTGCGGAAACCAAGCATCTCGCGCAGACCACACCTTCAAAATGGGCCAGCGAACGCAAAGCCTTCGTGAAAGTGAAAAAGGCAGACACCTTGGCGCGCAGGATTTACCGCCGCAATGTCGATGACGCCTATGAAACCCTCAGGGAAACGACCACGATCATCGGCTCGGCCGGAGATCTGATAGCCTTGGAAGGCCGCTTCGCAAAAATCGAAGCCGCCATCGCAGGCAAATCCATCGAGGACGCCCAAGCCATCCTCAAGGAGCTTACCGGTCTCGTCCGCAGGGTTCCCGGCACCAACGCCATTGCCAAGGAACTTTCCGACGCACGGCGTATACTCAGGAAGAAGAACGGTGAAGAAAAGGCCTTGCTGAAATTGGTGAAGGCTCAAGCCGCTTTCGCCGGGGAACTCGAATGGCGCAAAAAGGCCGCACAAGACGTTAAACCGGGGCTGGATCGATATGAAGCCGCCATCCGCATCACTATCGGGCTCCGGCTGCAATCCCGCCTGCCCGAAGAACAGGCGAAGGAAGTTGCCGCCTGCAAATCCAATCCGCACGACCTGACTCTGGATTTTTAGAGCAGCCTGTTCATGTCCCCGACCCTCAGGGCCGCGTTCTGGATGACCGGTACGCTGGCGTCGTTCATCGCCATGGCCCTGGGCGGGCGGGAGCTGTCGCCCGATCTCTCCACCTTCGAAATCCTGTTTTTTCGCAGCCTGATCGGGCTTTTCGTTATCGCAGCCCTGCTCACGCGGAGCGGCTGGTCACAAATCAAAACCGAAATGGGCGGGCTACATGTTGCCCGGAATTTCGCCCATTACATCGGCCAATACGGTTGGTTCTACGGCATTGGCCTGCTACCCCTGGCGCAGGTGTTCGCCCTGGAATTTACCCTGCCGATCTGGACTGCCATTCTGGCCCCGATCCTGCTGAAGGAACACCTGAGCGGAACCCGCATCGCGGTCATCGCCATCGGTTTTGCCGGCGCCCTGATTATCCTGCGCCCGGGCATGGTACCAATCGACTTCGCAACCATGGCCGTGCTGATCGCGGCTTTTGGCTACGCCACATCCCACACCCTGACGAAAAAACTCACGGCAACGGATTCCCCACTCTCTATCCTGTTCTACATGACAGTCGTGCAATTGCCCTTAGGCCTGGTGCCGTCTCTGTTTGACTGGACCACCCCGAACCTGGCCCATGTTCCGTGGCTGACCGTTGTCGGCGTCGCGGCGCTGAGCGCGCACTTCTGCATGGTGCGGGCGTTTCTGCATGCCGACGCCATCGTCGTCGTGCCGATGGATTTCCTGCGTCTGCCGCTGATCGCCGTGATCGGGCTGCTGGTTTACGGCGAGGCCCTGGATATCTGGGTGCTGGTCGGCGCTATGGTCATTTTCGCCGGAAATTTCCTCAATATACTTAAAGATAAACGCCGCCTTTAACCCCTGATCGGACTTTGCCTTCACATGCCCGGATGTGCATACTGCACGCCGTTTCACTACCCCCAACCAACAGGCTTTCAACCATGCGTGATTTTCATTTTCCAGGCCGTTCCACAGCGCACGGCGCCAATGGCATGGCGGCGACCTCCCACCCGGCTGCCAGCCTTGCCGCCATCGACATCCTGCGCGCCGGTGGTAACGCCGTAGACGCCGCCATAGCCGCCGCCGCCGTGCTCGCCGTGGTCGAGCCGCAATCCACCGGCATCGGCGGCGATTGCTTCTGCGTCTATGCACCAAAGGGCGATATGGCCAACGCCGTCGCCGTCAACGGGTCCGGCAAAGCGCCGGGGAAAGCCAGCGTTGAATTCTTTCAGGACCAGGGACTGGAGCATATCGGCCTGACCACGGCGCATGCCGTCAGCGTGCCCGGCGCGATCGATGCCTGGACCAGGGTGCTGGCGGAGCACGGCACGCTTGATCTGAAGACGGTTTTTGCCTCGGCAATTGGCTATGCCGAGGACGGCTACGTGGTCGCACCCCGCATCCACAAGGACTGGGCCGATCATGTCGACAAGCTATTGCTGACCGAAAGCGCCACGGAAAAGATGCTGATCGATGGCCGGGCGCCAAACCCAGGCGAAGTAATGAAGAACCCGTGGCTGGCCGACACCCTTCGCGCCATCGCCGAGAATGGCCGCGACGGCTTTTATGCCGGCCCCGTCGCCGAAGACATCGTGACTTACCTCAATTCCATCGGCGGAGTGCACACCCTGGATGATTTCGCGGCCCAGGATTCGGAATTCCTTAAACCCATTTCGTCCAGCTATCGCGGCTATGAGATCTCCACGGTGCCGCCCAGCAACCCCGGCCTGACGACGCTGATGATCCTGAATATCCTGGAAGGCTTTGATCTGGCATCCTATGGACCCAACAGCGTCGAACGCCTGCACCTGATGGCGGAGGCGACGCGCCTCGCCTATAACGCGCGCGAGGAAGCGGTTGGCGACCCGGCCTTCGTCGAGGTCGATGTGGAACGCCTGATTTCCAAGCAATGGGCCGAGGAAGCGCGTGCGAAGATCAGCCTGGATGCCGCCATGGACATGCCTTACATCTCGCCGCCGGCGCATCCTGATACGGTTTATCTCACCGTCGTCGACAAGGACCGCAACACCATGTCGTTCATCAATTCGGTGTTCTATTCCTTCGGTTCCGGGCTGGTGACGCCCAACACCGGTGTCGTTCTGCAGAACCGGGGCGCCGGCTTCCACCTGAAACCCGGCCACCCCAACTGCATCCAGCCGGGCAAACGCCCACTGCACACCATCACGCCGGGCATGCTGTCGAAGGATGGGCGCGCGGTGATGTCCTACGGCGTCATGGGCGGCCAGTACCAACCGGTCGGCCAGACCCAGGTCGTCACCAACGTCGTCGATTATGCCATGGACGCACAGGAAGCCATCGACCTGCCCCGCTCGTTCTGGTTCGAAGGCGTCTATCAACTGGAAGAAGGCGTGCCCGAGGACACCAAGGCCGGACTGGAAAAGCTCGGCCACACCTGCGGTTCCATCGACCCGCCCCACGGCGGCGGCCAGGCGATCAAAATCGACTGGGACAACGGAACGCTGGAAGGCGGATCCGACCCGCGCAAGGACGGCATCGCGCTCGGGTATTAAAAAGGTATAATTTCACCGGTATTTTAAAAGGAATAAAACGAATGTCCGGCTACGTTCTCTACCTTCTCTTAGCCATCCTAATCGTGGTGTTTTGGCGCGCGCGGGCCGGGCGGACCTATGATCAACTGCTGGGCGCCGCCGACCATCATCACCATCAGGTTATTGCAACGATCAAAGCCCACCCCAAAGGCGGCACCTGGGCCATCCACAAGCGCTGGATGGCCAAAAAGAATTAGAATTCACCTATTCCCGGATTTTTGCGGAAGAACAGCCCCCGAGAACGGCGAGTTACGCAACCCCTTCGCAGGGCTCCTCCCTAGCTCATCGCCGCTTTCAAATTCTCGTCCAGCTTATCGAGAAACGCCTGGGTGTTCATCCAGGTCTGGTCGGGGCCGATGAGCAGCGCCAGGTCCTTGGTCATAAAGCCGGCCTCGACGGTGTCGATGCAGACTTTTTCCAACGTTTCGGCGAAGTTTTCCACGTCGGGCGTATTGTCGAACTTTCCGCGATAGCTCAAACCCTGGGTCCAGGCGAAGATCGACGCCATCGGGTTGGTCGAGGTTTCCTTGCCTTCCTGGTGCTGGCGGTAATGGCGCGTCACGGTGCCGTGCGCGGCTTCTGACTCGATGGTCTTGCCGTCCGGCGTCATCAGCACCGACGTCATCAGGCCCAAGGAACCGAAGCCCTGCGCCACGGTGTCGGACTGCACGTCGCCGTCATAGTTCTTACACGCCCAGATAAACCCGCCTTCCCATTTCATGGCCGCGGCGACCATGTCGTCGATCAGGCGGTGTTCGTAAATGATGCCGGCGGCCGCGAACTTTTCTTTGAATTCGGCGTCGAAGATATCCTGGAAGATATCCTTAAACCGCCCGTCATAGACCTTGAGGATGGTGTTTTTGGTCGAAAGATACACCGGCCAGCCGAGGTCGAGGCCGTAGTTAAAGCACGAGCGGGCGAAACCTTTTATGGATTCATCGAGGTTGTACATACCCATGGCGACGCCGGGCTCGGGGAAATGAAAGACCTCGCGCTCGATCGCCTCGCCGCCGTCATCGGGCTCGAAGCGCATGGTCAGCTTGCCCTTGCCGGGCACCAGAAAATCCGTCGCGCGGTACTGATCGCCATAGGCATGACGGCCGATGACGATAGGCCGGGTCCAGCCGGGCACCAGGCGCGGCACGTTCTTGCAGATGATCGGCTGGCGGAAAATGGTGCCGCCGATGATGTTGCGCAGCGTGCCGTTGGGCGAACGCCACATTTCCTTGAGTCCGAATTCCTCGACCCGGGCCTCGTCGGGGGTGATCGTCGCGCACTTGACGCCGACACCGAATTCCTTGATGGCGTTGGCGGCGTCGATGGTGATCTGGTCGTCGGTTTCGTCGCGCTTCTGCACCGACAGGTCGTAATATTTCAGGTCCACGTCCAGGTACGGCAGGATCAGCTTGTCCTTGATGAAAGCCCAGATAATGCGGGTCATTTCGTCGCCGTCGAGTTCGACAATGGGTTTTTGGACCTTGATTTTCGCCATGACAAGCACTCCCGTAGGTTTGGGGAAATATACTTTAACCGATTTTGAAGCGAGCGTCCGCCGAGGTAGAGAAGATTTCTTCCCATCTTCCGCCAACGAGGTTGCCTCCCCCGGCACTTACGCATAAAAAGTGTCCGAGGCTTTGCACAAAGCAGCCGGCGGATGCCGGACATTTCGAAAATTAAGCAAGCATAAGCCCTCCCTTTGGGCGGAAAAGCGAAGGAGTTGAGGAACATGACCGACCACAATACGCCCGACATCATCTACACCAAGGTCGACGAGGCCCCTGAACTCGCCAGCGGATCCTTCCTGCCGATCATCCAGGCCTTCACCAAACCGGCGGGAATCACCATCGGCACAAAGGACATTTCGCTCGCGGGTCGCATTCTGGCTCAATTTCCGGAATGCCTGACGGACCAACAGCGCCAATCCGATGACCTTGCCGAACTGGGCGACCTGGTGACCACGCCGGGCGCCAACGTGATCAAGCTGCCCAACATCAGCGCCTCCATCCCACAATTGAACGCCGCCATCGCCGAACTGCAGGAAAAAAACTACGGCGTGCCCGACTATCCCGAGAACCCCGCCAACGATGCGGAAAAGGCGATCCAGGCCACCTACAGCCGGGTGCTCGGCAGTGCCGTCAACCCGGTGCTGCGCGAAGGCAACTCCGACCGCCGGGCGCCCAACGCGGTCAAGGAATTTGCCAAGAAGAACCCGCACACCATGGGCGCGTGGAGCAAGGACTCCAAGACCCACGTCGCCACCATGGGCGTGAATGACTTCCGCTCCAACGAAATTTCGACGACCCTCGGCGAAGCCTCCGTCGGCGATGGCAACATCGTCTTCGAGGGCAAGGACGGCCAGGAGATGGTTTTGAAAGCAGATCATCCTTTGGAGTTGGGCGACGTCATCGATTCGACCTTCATGAGCTCGAAAGCGCTCTGCTCCTTTCTGGAGGAACAGTTCGCCGACGCCAAGGCTCAAGGCGTGCTGTTCTCGCTTCACGTCAAGGCGACGATGATGAAGATTTCCGATCCGATCATCTTCGGCCATGCCGTGTCGGTCTACCTCAAGCCCGTCTTCGAAAAGCATGGCGAGGCGTTCGCCGGCGTGGGCGTCGATCCGGACAACGGTCTGGGCGATCTTTATGCCAAGATTGAGGACCTATCGGATGACCAAAAGGCCGCCGTCAAGGCGGACATCGACGCCTGCATCGCCGACCAACCCGATCTCTATATGGTCAATTCCGACCGCGGCCTCACCAACCTGCACGTGCCGAGCGACGTTATCATCGACGCCTCCCTGCCCGCCCTCATCCGTGCCGGCGGCAAGGCCTGGGGCCCTGACGGCAAGGAACACGACACCAAGTGCGTGATCCCCGACAGCAGCTACGCCGGCGTCTACGACGCGACCATCGAATTCTGCAAGGAACACGGCGCCTTCAACCCGAGCGAAATGGGCAGTGTGTCAAACGTCGGCCTGATGGCCAAAAAGGCGGAGGAATACGGCTCACACCCGCAGACCTTCAAGGCGCCTGCCGACGGCAAGATTAGGGTCGTCGATCAGGCCGGGACGACGCTGCTTGAGAACGACGTGGAAGAGGGTGACATCTGGCGCATGTGCCAGACCAAGAATGAACCGATCCGGAACTGGGTCAAGCTCGGTGTCGATCGGGCGCGGGCAACCGGCACGCCGGCGATATTCTGGTTGAATTCAGACCGCGGCCATGACGCGCAATTGATCGAGAGAATTAACGAATATCTGCCCGAACACGACACCGATGGCCTCGACATCCGTATCATGCCGCCCGTGGAGGCAGCGCGGTTTTCCCTCGAGCGCGTCAAAAATGGGCTGGACACGGTGTCGGTCACCGGCAACGTACTCAGGGACTACCTGACCGACCTCTTCCCCATCCTCGAGGTCGGCACCAGCGCCAAGATGCTCTCCATCGTGCCGCTGTTGAACGGTGGGGGGTTATTCGAAACCGGCGCTGGCGGTTCCGCGCCCAAGCACGTACAGCAATTGCTCGAGGAAGGCCACCTGCGCTGGGATTCTCTGGGTGAATTCTGCGCCTTGGGCGCGTCGCTGGAGCACCTCGCCGACAGCAAAGACAACACTAAGGCGCGGGTGTTGGCGGCGGCGCTCGACAAGGGCATTGAGAAACTACTCGATACCAATAAGACGCCCAGCCGCAAGGTCAACGAAATCGACAACCGCGGCAGCCACTTCTATCTGGCGATGTACTGGGCGCAGGCCCTCGCCGCGCAGGATGACGACGCCGACCTGAAGGCCCACTTCGCGCCGATTGCCGAAGCGTTGGCCGCCAACGAGGAAAAGATCGTGGACGAACTTATGTCGGCCCAGGGCAACGCCGTCGACATCGGCGGCTACTACCGTCCCGAAGCCGATACGGTCGCCGCCGTGATGCGACCGAGTGAGACGTTGAATGGAATTGTGGGGTAAGTTTTTCTCACCAATATTCAAACAACACGTGAGGCGAATACTTAAGACCGTCGGCGCCTCGAGTCCTACGCTTCAGCTTATCCGCGGCCTTGGCGTCGTGAATTTGATGAAGGCTTACCGCCACCTACAGATGACTCGTCAACACCTCGTCCTTGGGTTCGGGCTGTGCTTCAAGGGCCGGAAAAACGTCGTCGGCGCCATCGACCATGGTAAATAGCTCCTCCACCGCCGGGTGGGCGAAGCCGCCGTCAATGGTGCGCCGGACAAGGTCCTGCAACGCCGACCAGTAGCCACCGGTGTTCAGCATCACGATCGGCTTGGAATGGAGGCGTAATTGCTTCCAGGTAACGATTTCGAGCGTCTCGTCCAGCGTCCCAAGACCGCCCGGCAGCACCACGAAACCATCGGACAGCTCGAACATGCGGGTTTTGCGCTCGTGCATGGAATTGGTGATGATCAGTTCGGAAACCGCATGGTTGCCAACTTCCATGTCTTTGAGAAATTCCGGAATAATGCCGATGACATGGCCGCCACCGGCCAGGACGGCGTCGGACAGCACCCCCATCAGGCCGATGCACCCGCCGCCGTAGACCAGCGTGATGCCGCGCTCCGCCATATGTTGTCCCAAACGCCCAGCGGCGGCCTTGTGGGCCGGATCTTCGCCGTTTTTCGAGCCGCAAAAGACACAAAGAGAGGAAATTTTCGTCATCGGTCCGATCAATTTTTTGCGAGGTTATGGATTAAAATCGTCTCAAGGGTGTTTATATATAGCAGTAGGGCAAATTGGTCCCGAAGTTATTAATAGGCACCCCGGTCACTCGGGTGAAATGCCGACAGGTTCGCTTATAACAGGGAGACGACAATGATGATTTCTTTACTGAGAACAGGGGCTTTCGCCGCCGTCCTTGTGACCTTCGCCGCCTTTCCGGCTCTAGCCACGGAAGATGGCGCCATCAAACACCGCCAGGCGGTGATGAAAGCAGTCGGCGGCCATATGGGCGCCATGTCCGCGATTTTGAAAAAACAGGTCCCGTTCACCAAAGACTTGGGCGTCCACGCCAGCGCCATGGCCGAACTGGCGAAGATCGCCGCCCGAATTTTCCCCGAAGGATCGGACTTCGGCGAAACGCGGGCGAAAGAGGACATTTGGGCAAAGCCGAAGGAATTCGCCAAGGTCGTGCAGGCCTTTATCACCGAGTCCGAAAAGCTGGCCAAGGTCGCCAAAACCAGCGATATCAACGCCTTCAACGCGCAATTCAAGGCGATGGGGAAAAACGCCTGTGGAGCCTGCCATAAGCCATTCCGCGAAAAGAAGAAATAGCCTTTTTGCCCGGATTTTCCGGGTCGGCCTGATATCGGCTTTGACGGCGCTGATTGCCGCCGCCTGGGCGCAACCGTCCACGGCGGCCGGCGATGCGGCGCGCGGCAAGTACCTGTTCGATGCCGCCGGCTGCCTGGGCTGCCATACGGACATCAAGAACAAGGGTAACCCGTTGGCCGGAGGCCGCGAACTGAAGACACCGTTCGGCGCCTATTACAGTCCCAATATCACGCCCGACGCGGACAGTGGAATCGGTAAGTGGTCGGATGCAGATTTCATCCGCGCGCTTCGCAATGGCGTAGCGCCTAACGGAAGCCATTACTTCCCGGTTTTTCCCTATCCGTCCTATACGGGGATGACCGACAAGGACATGCTCGACATCAAGGCCTACATCTTCACCACACCGCCGCACAAAACGGTGAATAAACCCCACCGGACGCTGCCGCCCTTCGGCACCCGCCTGTTTGTCGGACCGTGGAAGGCGCTGCACTTCACCCCCGGCCCGCTTCAGCCCGACCCGGCCAAAAGCGCACAATGGAACCGGGGCGCCTATCTGGTGCGTGCCGTCGGCCATTGCGCGGAATGCCATACGCCAAGAAACCTGCTGGGCGCGAAAAAAACCGACATGGACATGGCCGGAACCGCGGATGGTCCGGACGGCGGAACCGTTCCCAACATTACCCCCGACCGGAAAACCGGGATCGGGCGCTGGTCAGCGGACGAACTGGAAGATTTTCTCGACTCCGGCATGCTGCCCGATGGTGATTTTGCAGGCAGTGACATGGGCGACGTCATCGATCAGTCCACCAGCCGCCTGAGTAAAGCGGACCGCAAGGCCATGGTGGAGTACCTGCGCTCCCTGCCGGCGGTGGACAACCGCATCGAAGCAAAAAAGAAGAGCCCGGCGAAAATCAAAAAGAAGAAATAACCCATTCCTATTTGCTGGTATAATGCGCGAGTCGCACTACAGGAGATATCTCTTGCCAACCAAACCTCTGATGATTGTTGCCGCCGCCGGCGCCGCCGCCATCGCCGGCGCAATCGGCGTTAACGTATTTCTATGGCAGGACGAGGCCACGAAATCCCCCGCGCCCACACCAACAGCGGCTTCCGATAAGGCGCCCGGCGAAACCGCAAAAGACGCCAAAGCCAAAAGCAAATCGCTTCCGGCCTTCGATGTCGTCCGTGTCGGGCCAAACGGGGATACCGTCATCGCCGGGCGCGCGGTGCCGGGCAGTACCGTGGTGATCCTCGACAACGGAAAACCCATCGGCCAAGCCATCGCCGATGGACGCGGCGAATGGGTGTTCGTCCCCGACAAACCCCTGTCCCCCGGAAGCCGTCAATTGAGCCTGAAGATGACCGTTCCCGGCGGCGAAACGGTGGTTTCTGACGACGTGGTTGTGCTGGTGGTTCCCGAACGGGACAAGGACATCGCCGGGCGCGATTCGAAAATGCCTTCCGGCGCGTTGGCCCTCAAGACCTCACGCGCGGGCGGCGCCAGCACCCTCATGCAAAGCCCCGGCGGCGCACCAGCCAAGGGGCTCCGGATCGAAACCCTGGACTACGACGATGCCGGACGGTTGGTGATTTCCGGGCGCGCCGACGCAAAGGCCCAGGTCAATGTCTACCTGGACAACATCTACATCGGACGGGCCACGGCGGACGAAAGCGGTCTTTGGCGATTGAGCCCGGAAAAACCGGTTAAGTCCGGCCTCTATACACTTCGCGCCGATCAGGTCGACGCCAAAGGTAAGGTCATGGCGCGGGTCTCGATGCCTTTCTCGCGCGCCGATCCCATCAAGGACGCCCGCCCGGAGCCCTTCGTCATCGTCCAGCCGGGCAATTCGCTGTGGCGGCTGGCGCGCCGGACCTATGGCGAAGGAACCCGCTACACGACGATCTTTCAGGCCAACAAGAAGCAGATCAAGAATCCGGACCTGATCTACCCCGGACAGGTTTTCGCGCTTCCCGCCACCAATTGACCGAGCTGCCTTTTCCGTCCTTGGGGGGAGCGGCTGGAAAGTCTAGAATGCCGCCGCCGGTCAAAGCTGCCGTTTGAAGCTGCCGTTTGAAACTATAAGGGCCTTACTTCCTTGAAAACCTTGTTAGTTCCCATTCACCGGGCGGGATGGCCGTTCATTGCGATTTTCGCCGTCTGCGCCCTTTTGCTCAATTTGGTCTCCGGCGCGCTGGGCGCGGTTGGCATCGTGCTTACGCTTTGGTGCATCTACTTCTTTCGCAATCCGGACCGGGTGACGCCAACACGGGACGGGCTTGTCATCAGCCCGGCGGACGGCGTCGTGCAATTGATCGATCAGGCGGCTCCCCCGGAAGAACTGGAGATGGGAGACGCCAAGCGGTGGCGGGTTTGCGTTTTCATGAACGTGTTCAACGTGCATGTGAACCGGATTCCCATTTCCGGCACCATCAGCAAGCTGAGCTACCGCCCCGGAAAGTTCCTCAACGCGTCCCTGGATAAGGCCAGTGAATTCAACGAGCGCCAGAGCCTGTCCCTGGACTTCGGGGACGGCCGGGACATCGCCTTTGTGCAGATCGCCGGACTGGTGGCGCGACGGATATTGTGCGAAGTCCGGGAAGGTCAGGTTATGAAAACCGGTGAACGGTTCGGGCTGATCCGTTTCGGCAGCCGGGTGGACGTGTACCTGCCGGAGGGTGTTGAGCCCCTGGTCTCGGTCGGGCAGACCTCTGTTGCCGGGGAAACCGTGATCGCGGATACTAACGCCAAGGAGCCGGCCCGCTCCGGCGAAATTCGATAGCCTCCGGGATTTCGGGATATGAACGACACAGAAAACGCCAATATGCCGCGCCGGAAACGATTTCAGAATCTGTCCTTCAACCGCATGATCCCCAACATGCTGACCCTGATGGCGTTGACCGCGGGATTGACGGCGATCAGGTTCGCCCTGGACGGGCGATGGGAGCACGCCACCCTGGCGATTGTCGCGGCCGGTATTCTCGATGCCCTGGACGGACGGATCGCGCGGCTTCTCAAAGGCGCCAGTAAATTCGGTGCGGAATTGGATTCGCTATCTGACTTTGTCTGCTTTGGAGTTTCGCCGGCCCTGGTTTTGTATTTATGGACCATGCGCGACGCCGGAAAATTGGGCTGGGTGCTGGTGATGCTGTTTGCCATCTGCTGTGGGCTGAGGCTGGCGCGCTTCAACGTCATGCTGGAAGACCCGGATGCGCCGGTCTGGAAGAACCGTTTCTTTACCGGTATTCCAGCCCCCATGGGCGGTGGGCTGGTTCTGCTGCCGATGGTTTTTTCCTTTCAGGTCGGAGAGGAGTTTTTCCGCCAGCCCTGGATCGCCGGGGTATTTCTGTTGGCGCTGGCAGCCGCGATGGTCAGCACGGTGCCGACGTATTCCTTCAAAGGCGTCAAGATCAGCCGCAAGTGGATTCTGCCGACCATGCTGATTACCGGCGGCGTCGCCGTTTCCATGCTCAACGCCCCCTGGATCAGTCTGTCCGTGATCGGGGTCGCCTACATCGCGACCATCCCGTTCTCCATCCGCGCCCATCGTGCGCTGGTGAAGACAGAAAACGGCAACAATTCCTGATCCTGTAAACCCTTTGAGGTCAGGAGGAATCCGGACCGCTCTGCTTACGCTCTGTTAGCGAGGCTGTTATGGATTTTTTCGCCTGTTCCAGACGCTGTGCCCCCTCATTGCGCCTGTCGGAGGCTGTGCGGCGGTCTTCGCCTTCACGCGGGGTATTGCGCTGGCGGCGATCCTTCTGCCGGCGGCGTTCCTCGCGGCGGCGCTCCTTCTTGCGTCTAGCTCGGATATAACACACACCCGCAAGGCCGATCAGCACCAGACCGGCGCCGGTGGCAGTGGCGAAAATCATGCCTGGGCCATTAAAAAATCCGCCCCCCGGTTTCGACTTTCCTTTGGAGGCTTCGGCAGCGGCTTCTGATTCCATATATTCCAATTGACCGGGGCATGTCATTCGGACATTCCGGTCGTCGGCGAGCCTGAGGCTCGGCGCGGTAATCACCGATTGGCGCCCCTGTCCGGGGAAATAGTAGATGTACAAATCGGGCCGTTCACCGGACTTCAAAACGAAGCCCACGTTATCGACGACTTCGTCATTATCGTTATCGAGCGTAAATGCCTTTTCCAGCCAGTATTGCCGTCCCGAAACCTGATGGTATCCGGGCCGCCAAAGGTCCTTCAGGTTTTGGCAGTTGCCGGAAGTGGGCGTTTCCCCCACAGGGAGATCGGTTTTTTTTGCCTGCACCATGACCGATGGCGGCAAATAACTGGGGCGGGCGGGCCTGGAAACCGGCTTTGGCAAAGCGGGTATAGAGGTTGCGGGTATGTCGGGCTGCGATTTGGGCCGATAGGTTGATAGCTTTTTTTCTTTGTTATTTTGCGCCTTGAGCATTTTTAGAACGTCTTCCGGAAGTTCCTGAATGGCCATGCAGTGAGGACCGGTCCCCGGCAACTCCAAGTCCACCGCACCCTTGCCGATCGGCCAGGGAACGGGCAGGACATGCAGTTTGACAACCAGAGGTTCGGGCAGAGTCCGGTTGATCGACTGGTGCAGCTGCCGGCCGATAGCGTCCAGCCGGTATCCGCTTTCCTCAACGGGAATGGGGCTGCGGTCGACGGTCAGCGTGATGGCCTCGCGTACACGGGGGAGATAGCGGCAAAAGGATTCCACGTTCTTCTTCCCGCGAACGGTCAGGAACATGGTGATGCTGCCCCGCCCCAGCCCGCCGTCTAAGGACCGGACCGGAACAGAAAAGGGCCGGAGTTGAACCGGAATATACCCTTCGAGGGATATGGGAGGCTTGGCTTTGGCCTCTTTGGAAGCGCCGGACTCTTTTTCCTTATCCGCCTCCTTGGCCCCAACGCCACCTGCGGCCAGCAACAAGGCCCCCGCCAGAAATATGAAATATCTAAAGTACACTTTGGTTTTCAAATGCCGAAAGGGCTGGTGCCTAACATGGAAGAAAAAAGACAAAAAAAAGCCGGGGCGAAAGATGTTACCGCTCCCCCAGCGATCATTGCATACTATCACAATCGAAAGATGCTAAACCATAGTCATTTCTATAGAAATTCTGAACTTTATGATGTTTTGGAAAGGCAGACGGCCTCATCCAGCAAACGGAGCATGCCCTGCCAGCGGGCGTGACCGATGCCGCGGATAACCTGGTTCTGCGCTTGGTTCCATAACGGCAGGGCCTTGGTCAGCGCAGCCTTACCCTGCCCCGTCAGGGAGATATGGCGCTGGCGGAGGTCTTCCTTGCTTTTGCTTTCCTTGACCAGCCCTTTGTCCATCAGGGGTTTAAGGTTTCGGGTCAGGGTTGTCCGGTCCATGACCAAAGCGTTGGAGATAACCGTCATGCTGGCGGGGCCTTCTTCGGCCACCGCCGCAAGGACGGAAAATTGCGTCGCCTTGAGGCCGCTAGGTTTGAGGATTTCGTCGTAATACTGCGTCACCGCACGGGCCGCGCCACGCAAATTCAGGCACGCGCAGCCCGCTGTATCTTCCAGCATATCCATGGCAATTTTATTTTTATTTGGCATTATGTGTGTATATGCACAAATTTTTTATGCGAGTCAATCGGGGATTCGCCCCGCCATAAAGACATCACCGGGCGGACCTGGGATGACAGGCGGGCCGGTCCACTCAGCCGCCCTTCAAGACTAACAACGAGTCTTATTTTGTCCCGTCCCACGTTTTTCCGGTCAGCAGTTTCCAGGCATTGCGGTAGCCGATGTCGTGTTTAGCCTCGTCGGGCAGGTCCCGCATGATGAGACGTAGGTTCTTCACCTTGCCGGTGAGAAATTCGGGCAAGGGGCGGCGACCGCCACCATAATCCGTGCCGGACACGAAGCGGCCGCTGAATTCCGTCAAAATGTCCTTGCAGGCGGGAACCAGCGTAGATTTCTGGCTTCCGCCGTCACGCTGCCAGATGACCGTGTCCAGTGTCATACTGCCCTGACATTGGTAGTATCGCCCAGGGTACCCCGTGGATAGATCGTAAAAAAGATTGGGATAGGTTTTCAACAAGCGGCGCGCCAACTCCGGTCCGAAGCGGGTTTCCTTTTCCGGGTGCCGGATCTGGCCGAAATGGGCGACGATGACTTTGGCCTTGGGGTAGGCTTGCAGCATTTTTTCGAGGGCATCGAGGGCGAGGTCCTCGGGTTCGTGATGAATGACGAACGGCACGCCGGTTTCGGCGGACAACTCGAATATCCGCCGGCCGTTGTCGCCGTCGAGGGGAATGTCCGTATTGCGGTCGGTGCGGAAATCCTTGCACTGATGGCTCGACATGTAATGGCGGAAGTCGAATTCCCCCATGATCGGGTATTGGCCGCCTCGGACATGCTCTTCGGTCTGACTGACGAAGCTGTCCTTACCCTTCATCCAGTTTTTATTAGTGCCACCATTGGTCGCCAGAATGAAACGGCCCGGATGGGCGTTAACGATTTCGTGGATGTAATAGCCCCAGCGGTAGCCTTTTTTCTTCTTTTTTTTGCTCTTGGGCGCCTGATATCCGTCAAACGCGATCAGCGCCACGCCCAAGCCGTCCATCACCTTGATCGTGTCGTCCAGATAATTCTCGCCATCGCCTCGCCTGAGGCTGGATTCCAGATCGACGATAGGGATCACGCCCTTGTCGAGAAACGACTGGATGCGGGCGCGCCATTTTTGTTCCAGTTCCTGGCGTGAAAACCGGATGTCCACGGGGTCTTCCGCAACAGCGGGAAACACAGCGGATATCGTGGAAATTACAAGGATCGATAGCCAAAAACGCATGGACATAACATCATCCTCATAAGGAATTAGGGGGGTCTTTATTATAGTTTATTCCGGAGCCCCAGCGTGACATGGTTTTGCCGGATTAAGTGATAAAGAGAGCACCCAAGGCCATGACGGCGGAAAACTGGAACCGGAAAACCTGGACGCTGGCCGGGCCGGTAATATTGTCCAACGTCTCGGTGCCGTTGCTGGGCGCCGTCGATACGGCCGTGGTCGGGCATTTGCCGGGGCCCCATTACCTGGGCGCGGTCGCCGTCGGCGCGCTGATTTTCAGCGTCGTCTATCAGGGTTGCAACTTCCTTCGCATGGGAACGACGGGTCTGACGGCGCAATCGCTTGGCGCAAACGACCCGGATGAAGTGCGCGGATGGCTGGCCCGGGCCGGACTCCTGGCCGTGGTTGTCGGCGTTTTTCTGATTGTCATACAGGTGCCGGTGATCTGGGCCTCGCTTGAGATCGTCAACCCCAGCCCGCAGGTCGCCCCACTGACGGACGCCTATGTTTCCATCCGCATCTGGGGCGCGCCGATGGCGTTGTTGAATTTCGCCATGTTGGGCTGGTTTTTCGGCATCCAGAACACCCGCGCGGCCCTGGCCACGCAAATCTTCATGAACGGGGTCAATATCGTGCTCGATCTGTGGTTCGTGTTGGGATTGGGCTGGGGCGTCGAGGGTGTCGCCTGGGCGACGTTGATTTCCGAAGTCAGCGCCGTGGCGCTTGGGCTGTGGCTGGTCTCCCGCAACCTTAAGCGCATCGGCGGGCACCTGCATCCCGCCAGCATCCTCGAAAGCGCAGGGTTGGCCCGCATGATCAAAGTCAACGGCGATATCCTGATCCGTTCCATGTGTTTGCAGACGGCGTTCGTCCTGATCACCGCCATCGGTGCGCGCATGGGCGACCTGACATTGGCGGCCAACGCCGTCCTGCTGAATTTTCAGATATTTTCGGCCTATGCCATGGATGGTTTCGCCAACGCTGCCGAAGCCCTGACCGGCGAAGCCGTCGGCGCGCGCAACCGCGACCGGTTCCGCCGGGCGGTCAAGGCATCGAGCCTGTGGGCGTTGATTTTTTCCGTCGGCTTTACGGCCTTTTTCTTTTTCGCCGGCCCCTTGTTGATCGACACCCTGACCAGTGTCGAAGAGGTCCGCCGGGCGGCCCGAGTTTACCTGCCCTGGGTGGTGATTTTACCGATGCTTTCTGTGTGGAGCTTCCAGCTGGACGGCATTTTCATCGGTTCGACCTGGACCGCGGAAATGCGAAACGGCATGGCGCTATCGTTGGCCGTTTTCGGGGGGGCACTTTATCTGTTGGTGCCGGATTTGGGTAACCATGGGCTGTGGCTGGCGTTCTGCATCTTCATGGTGACCCGGGCGCTGACGTTGGGCGCCGTTTACCCGAGACTGGAGCGGGGCGTTAGTTAGTCCCCTTCCTCGAATGCTGGTGGGGCAAGGGCCATCACCATCATCGCCGCCAAAGACCAGGCGAATGCCAGCCACCAGTTCTGCCATATCCCATAGGAGACACTGGCCACCGTCAGATAGGCCCCCCCCGCGCCGGTCATGACAGCAGCGGAAAACCTATCCCCGACGACACCGAGTCCGGAAAAAAACAAATAAACCAGGGTGGCGGTGATGATGACCCCGGGAACCCCTAGCTCCAGACGAATTTGCAGAAAGGCGTTATGGGGATGAAGCGGCATGATTTCCATATTCGGTGCCAGACGGCGATCATCCTGGGGGATCGCCCGGGACGCATCCATGCCCCAGCCCCACAGCGGTTTT
>JACNJX010000022.1 GCA_014382345.1 Alphaproteobacteria bacterium | reverse complement strand
GGGCCATCAACATCCTGGGAACGGGGCCTCTGATGAAGGCGGTGCGGGCCTGATAGGCCCGTCCTTATCCGCGACACGCCGGCCAAAACGCCGCCTAAGCCCTCTCAGGAGGGAATATCGAGCAACCACGCTTAAAATCCGGGAATCAACGGCGAAACTGCTCGGGATGCGCTACTCCGTCCCAACGATGGAAAATCGCGCATCGCAAAAACGTTTTCACACGACCAAGACCCTTAGCGGACATCGGGCGACTAATCACACCCGTTGCCGCCCCTAAGATGAATTATGCTCTGAGAATCTGTTGCTAGTTAAAACACATCAACGAGAACCAACCCTTTTTATTATTCTTTATTAAAGGGCCAAAAAACTGGTGCCATTTAACGTAATTTCTATTTTCCCAATCAACCGTTCCGTTGAAATATGACACACGCCTGTCTATTATCGTTTTGCAATCAGTGCAGCGACGGGAAAAGCATTTATTTTTCGCCCAACCACCAAATTCAACTCCAAAATCCTCTGCATTGACTGCCTTTCCCGTCATTTCCTTTCCGCAATTTTCAACTAATCCCGTACCCCAAAAAGTTACCTGAAATTCCTTTTCCTCATTAATCTCTTCTGCAATGCACAAGTATTTCCAAAAATCTATATAGCGTTCCCCTTGCAGTTTGCTGAAATCCAGAACGCCCTCACTCATATCCGCTGAAACGAGATCAACGAACGTCGCCATAGTTTCAGGCATCTTTGAATCTTCGTAGTTTTCAGAAACCATTTTTCTTTCCTTGTGCAATACCAGTTCAGTAAATCCCAAAAAAAATTATGACGCCAGGTTTTCCAGTCAAAAGAAGTTTTTTTTCAAGCTGATTCTATCAAAAAGATGTCTGAATTTGGCTATTAACGGACTCTTTGCTGAGTGGTGAAAAATGTCTGCTTTACCCCCAAAAGCGGACATGAGGTCCCTCACCAACTTTTTTTCAAACTGTCCAACGAGCATAATGATGGCGAACGAAAAGGGGGAGTAAATCCATGGATATCACTGACCCGCAAATTTGGGCGAGTTTGTTGACGCTGACGGCGCTAGAGATAGTTCTCGGCATCGACAACATTATTTTTATTTCAATCGTCGTGGCGCGCCTGCCAAGGGAAACACAGGCCCGGGCGCGGTATATCGGGCTGGCTGGGGCTCTGGGTTTCCGGGTCCTTCTACTGGCAAGCCTGGTGTGGATTATCGGGTTGACCGAGCCCATCGCCGTTTTCTGGAACTTCGAGATTTCTTGGCGGGATATCATTCTTTTCTGCGGCGGCTTGTTCCTTCTCTACAAGGGAACGTGGGAAATTCATGACACTATGGAAGGCCACGACGATGACGCCGGGGCGGCTGGCAAGACACTATCCTTCCATGCCGCGATCCTGCAAATCATGGTCCTCGACATTATTTTTTCCATGGATTCGATTGTTACCGCCGTCGGATTGACCCAATTTTTGCCGGTAATGATCACCGCGATCGTCATCGCCGTGATTATCATGATGGTTGCTTCTGGGCCGGTCAGCGACTTTATCCAGAAGCACCCGACGACAAAAATGCTGGCACTCAGCTTCCTGCTGCTTATCGGCGCGGCGTTGGTTGCTGACGGACTGCATTTCCACATCCCAAGGGGTTTTCTCTACTTCGCCATCGCCTTTTCGATCACGGTCGAGGTCCTCAATCTGGCTGCCAGCAAACGGCGACGTCGGAAGCGGGCATAGGCGCTGGGACACGAAGCGGAACGTCCGCTTTTGGCTATTAGCGGACTCTTTGCCACACCCTGAAACATGTCTGCTTTGCCCCCGAAAGCAGACATGGAAAAGTAGAGAGAAACCTCTAATTCTCCTTGATTTTTTTCTTTATATGTTCTATGTTTGTTCTAGTTTTTTCCATCGCTCTTTATCCCATGCTCTTGGACATTGTGAATAAGGATGCCATCAACGCTTTTTTGGGGCACGGCCGTCGGCGTTTGCCGGTGGTTGCGGAAACCGGCGCAAAAAATGGCTGTTTTTCAGTCGGTTGGAATCAAAATGATGATAAATGATGAGTTTTTCGCCGTTCTATGAGACGCAAAATGTGTTAAATCAATAGGTTAGTGGATTTTGAGAGTCCGAAAATGATGAGTTCCGGACGAGTTTCGGACGAGTTTCCGACGAGTTTCCGACGAGTTTCCGACGAGTTTCCGACGACTCCCCTTATTCCCTACTGAATAATAAATTCCTTGAAGAGAAGCGAGTGGACGCGCGACGGCGCGATCAGGTTGTTGAGGATGCGGGTGGCGTCGTAGCGGAACTTGTCCGAGCCCGCCTTGCCGACAAGTTCGTGGCGCTCCTTGTCCCGGAAATAGGTCGTGAGGGCGTCCGTGATCCTGAGTTGCATGGCCTGAATGAGGGCCACGTCCTTGGCCTCGATCTCGATCACGATCACGGTGCGCACCAGGGGTGAGCGGCATTTGCCGGTCTTCAGGTCGGCCTTGATCATCGGCAGTTCGTGGCGCACCGGGGCACTGAGTTCGAGTACGGCCTTTTTCGTGGGGCTTTTTCCGCCGAGCATGGAATCCAGCAGGCCGAAATACCAGGCGGCCCCGCCACCCACGCCGGCCAGCACGACAACAGCGGCGGCGATAATCAGAACGAGTTTCTTTTTGCCGCCTTTTTTCGGCGCCTGCCCGGAGTCTTCGCCGTCTTCGTCGTCTTCGCCGAATACCTCACCCTCAGCATCTTCCCCGGCTTCTGCGCTTTCGGCAGCCTCTTCGTCAACCTCCGCTTCGTCGGGTTCTTCGCTCATCGCCGTCTCCATTTCCCCCCGGTTTTGCACTCGGGTATTTCATTCGCGTGATGGCAGGGTAGCGCAGACGGGGAAGGCCGGGAAGCCTCTAAGAGGACCGGCGTTGGCGGCGTTCGACCCCACCGGGACTTTTTTCGGAATGTCTGCGCCGGTCGGGTCCGATGAATTTTTCGGCGCGGATAAATTCCCGGTCCTTGGTGACGACGGTCTTGATGTGTTTGTAGACCTGTTCCGTCGAGGCCGGTTTGGCGACGATCTCGTTGCAGCCGAGATCCCGCGCCCCCAGGATCATCTGCATCTCGATGCCGGAGGTGACCAGGATGATGGGGATTTCCGGTTTGGGGCTGGCCGGGTTCCGGCGGATGAAGGAAATCAGTTTTTTGTCCCAGTGGGTGATGACGACGTCATATTCACCGGTCTTCAGTGCCACCAGCACGTCCTTGGGCGTCCGCGCCGCGTCGACTTTCATCAGGCCCATGGTTTTCAACTCGGAGGTCAAGATGCGCAACCATTCCCGGTTGGTGTCGTGGAGGATGACACGGACACCGCCCAAGCTACCGTCGTGCCGGTCCATCAAGCTGGGGTTGAGCACAACCAACCTCCCGCAGCAGTTAAACAACGACATACTATTAGATGCAAGTTCCGCCCCCGACGCCTTGATGGCAGTCAAGATTTCCCGGAATGAGAGCTTGCCAGGGGCCGGTAATAGTGGTGCGAAAACCCGGCCTCGGCGCGCGCCGCTTCGTTGAACGGCGCCTTCAGGCTGCCACGGAACCGCTCGCCGACAAGACGGTGGAATTCGGCGACCGGTTCCAGCCCGCGCTTATCACAAAGGAATTCGAACCAGCGCACACCCGCCGCGACATGGGGGATTTCTTCCGTGGCGATGGTTTCCAGAACATCGGCGCTGGCGCCGTCGCCGGAGTCTCGCAGTTGGCGGACCGCTTTCGGCGTGGTGTCGAGCCCGCGCGCTTCCAGCACCATCGGCACCAGGGCCAGGCGCGCGGCCAGATCGTCGGCGGTGATTTCGGCGGCTTCCCACAGACCATCATGGGCGGGGTGATCGCCGTAAGCCGCGCCCAGGGCTTCGAGACGCCGGGCCAACAGGTCGAAGTGTTCGGCTTCGTCGAGCGCCACGGCGACCCAGTCGTCGAAAAAAGCCTTCGGCATTTCTTCAACCGTGAAGCGGCCGAGGATGTCCCAGGCGAGGTCGATGGCATTCAGTTCGATGTGGGCGATGGCGTGCAGGAAGGCGATGCGACCGGCCTCGCCACGGGGGTTGCGTTTCGGCATGTCGCGGGGCGGGCGCAGCTCGGGGGCCGCCGGCCGCGCCGGGCGGTCAGGCATCGGAGTATGGCCGGTGACGGCTATATTTCCGTTGTCCCAGGCGTCGGCGAAACGCCGGGTCAGCGCCACCTTGGCCACCGGTTCCGGTTCGCTGATAACGGCGCGGGCGGCTTCACTCAGGCTTTCGGGAAGGGCCGTCACGGAGAAGGCCTAGAGCGCCTTAACCGCGTCCAGTACGGCGTCGGCGTGGCCCTTGACCTTCACCTTGTGCCAGATTTCGCGAATGACGCCTTTTTCATCGATCAGGAAGGTGGCCCGCTCAATGCCCATGTATTCGCGGCCGTAGAGTTTCTTCTGAACCCAGACTCCGTAATCGTTGCACAGCGTTCCTTCCTCGTCGGACAGCAGGGGGAAGGGGATCGACTGCTTGGCCTTGAAGTTGTCGTGGCGTTTGACGCTGTCCTTCGACGCACCGATGACGGCAGCGCCGGCTTTTTCGAATTCTTTGATGCGGTCGCGGAAGTCCTGCGCTTCCGTCGTGCAGCCGGGCGTCGAATCCTTCGGATAAAAATACAGCACGACTTTCCTGCCCTTGAGGTCGCTGAGCTTGAGGCTTCCGCCGCCGTCGGTGGGCAGGTTAAAGGCGGGGGCTTTGTCGCCGATTTTCAGAGTCACGGATGGGTCTCCTTTTTGGGTTTGTTTTCTTTGTTATCGGTTTCTGGCGGCAACTCGGCCGCGGGACTCTCTATCAATTCCCGGAACAGGGCGTAAACCTTGTCGGCCCGCTCGCGGATGGTTTTCTTTAGCTGCTCGTAATCGGCGGTCTTTCCAGGGACGCCGCCCGCAACGCGGACCAGGTCTTGCTCAAGCGCCCGGGAAATTTCATCTTCGCGTTCCTGCGTCACTTCACCCTTGATGGTCAGTGCCAGAAGCCCTTGCAGGCCCTGCCATAAATCCAGGGCGTCGGTCAGGGTCTGCCCGGCGTCCAGGGGCAGCAGGGCGGCCTCGATCAGTCCGACCAGCGTCGCCCGTGTTCCAAGGCCGAGCAGCTCCGGATGCTCCGGAGCGTGCTTCAGGGTCAGGTACTGGACGATGAATTCGATATCGACCAGGCCGCCGCGCAGGTTTTTCAGTGCCCACAGGCATTCCGTATGGCGCTCTTTGTCGAGCCGGGCGCGCATGTTGGCGACGTCCCGGAGCAGGGCGTTGCCGTCGCGGGTCCGGGTCAGGATGTCCTGGATGGCGCCGGACAGCCGCTCGCACAGTTCCGTCGGGCCGTACACCGTCCGCGCGCGGGTCATCGCCATGTGCTCCCACGTCCAGGCCTGGCCGTCGTGATATTGGAGGAAACCTTCCAGCGACGTGGCGATGGGACCCTTGGCGCCGGACGGGCGCAGGCGCATGTCGACTTCGTACATCAGGCCTTCCGATGTCAGCGCCGTCAGCCCGTTGATCAGCCGCTGGCTGAGCCTGGCGAAATAGGTGACCGCGTCCAGCGGCTTGTCGCCGTCGGACATTACCGCATTGGGCGCTTCGTCTCCGGGCGTGGTGTAGACGAAGACCAGGTCCAGGTCGGACGACGCCGTCATCTCCCGGCTGCCCAGCTTGCCCAGCGCCAGCACCGCGAGGCCGCTTCCTTTGCCCGGGATGCGTCCGTGCTGGAGGGCGAATTCGTCTTCGATGTCGGGGAACAGGGCGGCCAGCCCCGCCTCGGCGATATCGGAAAACGCCTGTCCCGCGTCGCCCGGCTGGATGGCCCCCCGCAGGCATTGTACGCCGATCTGAAACCGCCGGTCGGCGTTCCAGCGGCGGCTGAGGTCGAGTTTTTGTTCCAAAATGTCACTGCGGCCCAGCAACCCCTGCAGCTCCTCCAGCAGGGCCTGCTTCGGTGGCGGCGTGTCGAAAAAGTCAGGCGTCAGCACACTGTCCAGGATCGCCGGGCGGCTGCTCAAATGATCGGCCAGGCGCGGCGCCTTGCCCATGATTTCGGCGACCAGGCCAAGCAGTTGGGGGTTGGCGTGGAACATGGAAAACAGCTGCACCCCGGCGGGCAGGCGCGACAAAAACCCGTCGAAGCGCAGGAAGGCCACGTCGGGCGATGGCGTATGGGCGATCTCCTTCAACACCACCGGCATCAGCTCGGTGAGAATTTCCCGCGCCCGCTTGCTGCGTGTGGCGCGCACCCGGCCGTGGTGCCAGCCGCGCACCGCGTCATCGACGATCTCCGGATCCTCGAAGCCCATGGCGCGTAAGGTGGCCATGGTTTCCGGGTCGGGGTCGCCGCCGGTAAAGACAAGGTTGGCCGGCCCTTCGCCGCCGTCTTCGCCGGCCCCGGCCTCCCCAGACAAGCTCGGCGCTTCATCGTATAAATCGCCGTAATGCCCCTGGACGGTGGACAGATGGCGGATCAGGTCTTCGGAAAAATCCTCCAACCCGGCATAGCCCATAAAGACCCCGAGCTTTGTTATACCGTCGGTATCCTGAGGCAAAGTTTGAGTCTGTTCGTCGTTGATCATCTGCAGGCGGTGTTCCAGGGTACGGAGGAATTCATAAGCCCGGACCATCTCATTGGCGATATCTTCGGAACAGTGTCCGACTTCGACCAGGGCCCGCAGGGTCTCGCAGGTCACGGACGAGCGAACCTCCGTCTGGCGTCCGCCCCAGATCAGTTGCTGGGTCTGGGCGAAAAATTCAATTTCCCGGATGCCGCCACGGCCCAGCTTGATGTTGTGACCGCCGACGGCGATTTTCGTGCCGCCCCGGTGGGCGTGGATTTGCCGCTTGATGGACTGGATGTCCTGGATGGCGGCGAAATCCAGGTTTTTGCGCCAGACGAAAGGCTCGAGGCGTTTAAGAAAGGCTTTGCCGGCCTCGATATCGCCGGCGCAGGCGCGCGCCTTGATCATGGCGGCGCGCTCCCAGTTCTGGCCCAGGCTTTCGTAATAGGTTTCCGCCCCAGCGACCGAGAGGGCTATCGGGGTAACGCCGGGGTCGGGCCTGAGCCGGAGGTCGGTGCGGAAGACATAGCCGTCGATGGTGCGTTCTTCCATCAGGCGCACCAGTTTCTGGGTCAGCCGCACGAAACGGTTTTGCAGGGCGGCGGGATCATCGGTGTCTATGCGCTCCGGGTCGAACAGGACAATCAGGTCGATGTCGCTGGAATAGTTCAGTTCGCGCGATCCCAGTTTACCAAGGGCGAGGACGATCAGGCCGGAGTCCCGTTCCGGATCGTCGGGCCATTTCAGCGGAAGGGTTCCCTGTTCGTTGGCCTGCCGGAGAAGATGCCCCGCTGCCAGACGGAGCGCCGCGTCGGCGAAATCGGACAAGGCCCCGGTTACTTTTTCCAGCGGCCAGACGCCGGTGATATCGGCCAGAGCCACCGCGAGCGCGGTCTGGCGTTTGGCGATGCGCAGGAACCGCGCCAGCGCTTCATCGTCGGGCTTGCCCGGGCGGCATTGCTCAAGGCCGGCCAGAATACTGCCGAGCGCGGCATCCGGGCCGTGTTCGACCAGGCGGCGGGTGAAGGCGGGCTCTTTCAGGATCACGGACGTGAGAAAGGGGCTGTTTCCGAAAACGGCATCGAGAAGCTTGCGCCCAAGGGAATCTTCGGCCATACCTTCGGCGAAGTCGGCAAGGCCGGACTCTCCCGCTTGTTCAGCGTCGCGGACAGTTTCCAGCCAGCGTTCCAGGCCCAATTCGGCCATTTCCGGGTTTGCCGCCTCGGGAAGCGCGCATTTACTGTTTAGAAACCCGAAATCATGCATAATAGCCGCCTCCGAATAGCCGCAGACTGCGGCACTCATGGGGATCGGTCAAGGTCGGCCAGTTTAGAAATATCAGCTTTTGAAATACCAGAGGAAGTCCTTTGATTAGGCGTACGTTCCGGGGTTTGGTCCAGTTGGTTGGGGGGCTCGGCGCGGGGTTGGCGATCATGCTTATGCTCGCCGCCTGGCAGCTGTCTTCCGGGCCAATTTCCTTGGGCTTTTTGTCCCCATATATCGAAAAGGCGATTAATTCCGGGCAGCGGTCATTCAAGCTGGCCATGGACGACACCATCCTGACCTGGGCGGGCTGGGACCGAACCCTGGATATCCGGGTTTTGGGGGTCAAGGTGTTGCGCCAGGACGGCTCGCTCGTCGGCAGCGTGCCGGAGGTATCCTTTTCGCTTAGCGGGCGGGCGTTGGTGGGCGGCCTGTTGGCGCCCCAGAGCATTGAATTGTTCGGTCCAAGGCTCCGCATCAGCCGGGGTTTGAGCGGGATCGGCATCGACTTCACGGATACGGACTCGCAATCGCGTGACCTGACCCAACGGCTTCTTGCCCTGCTTCTGGCCGAGCCCGATCCCGACAACCCGATGAGCTATCTGACGCGGCTGGAAATCATCAGCGGGGAAATTACCCTGGATGACCAGTTGCTGGGAAAATCGTGGGTTACACAATCGGCCAACGTGCGTTTGCGACGCGATGCCGTAGGGCTGGTCGGTGATGTGCGCCTGGCGCTGGACGTCAATGGCCAACGGACGGAAATTTCCACCGCCGTCGGATACCAAAGCGCGGGCAGACGGGTCGACCTGACGGTTCAGTTTTCCGATGTCTCGCCAGCCGTATTTTCCTCCATGTATTACGAACTGGGTCCGCTCCGTGCGTTTGCGCTTCCGTTGAGGGGAACTGTATCCGCCGGTATGTCGCTTGACGGGGTGTTTGAAGCCGCCAGCTTTGATCTGACTGGCGGCCGGGGGGTGCTGAATGTTCCTGGTACCCTGGAACAGCTGGCGGTGGAAAAGGTGTCCCTGAAAGGCCGCTACGAAGGCGCGGAAGAAGTCCTGGATGTGGACGAATTGTCCCTGGTTCTTGGGTCGAAAGGATCGGTTTTGCTTCCGGCGCCGCTCAACCATCGTATGCCGCTGGCATCCCTTAAGGTCAAGGGGCGGTATTTTGGAAAAACCCAGCGTCTGGAAATCAACGCCCTGGACGCAGATCTGCAAGGGCCGTTAGCGAGCCTCACGGCGGTGGCCGACGGGTTTAGCGGCTTGGCCAAACTGGGGACCGACAAGGTTTCCATCGATCTCAAGGGAAGCCTTCAGGACATGCCGGTTGATCAGCTTGCGCGCTACTGGCCGGAAGCCTTGGGTTCCGACACGCAGAGCTGGAGTGTCAAGCATTTGTCCGGCGGCATGATCCACCAGGCCCGCGCCGAAATGAGCCTGTGGCTGGATGGCAAGGCTTTTGAGGTGGTGTCCCTGGATGGCGATATGGAAAGCAGCGGAGTCAGTATCGATTACCTGCCGCCCATGCCGCCGGTACGAGATACCACGGCCTATATGAAATTCGACGAACGGAATTTCAATATTTTCATTTCCGAGGGGAAATCCGAATCGCTCAAGGTCAAAGATGCTTCGGTCCTGATTTCCGGCCTCGACGAATATGATCAGATTGCCAACATCAATGTCGATATCGACGGGTCGTTTTCGGACAAGCTGGCGTATCTTGACAACAAGCCCTTAAGGTACGCCTCGGCCATCGGCATAGATCCGAAAACCGCCAAGGGCACGGCGGAAACGAATTTAAAACTGAAGTTCATCGTCGAAAACGCCCTGACCCTGGACGATATAGAGGTCTCGGCAGCCTCGAAAGTCACAGGCGTTACCGCCGCCAAAGCCATTCTGGGCCGTGATATCACCGGCGGCGAGATAACAATTGATGTCGATAAAAAGGGTATGGACCTGGCCGGCTCGGTCAAGATCGGCACCATCCCGGCTAAGCTGTCCTGGCGCGAAAACTTCGGCAAGAAACCGAAGTTCAAGCGGCGTTATGAGGTTAAGGCCAATATCGCCGATACCAAGCAGATTGGGGAACTGGGCTTGGATGTTGCGCCGTTTATGGACAAATACATCCACGGGGGGCTTAAGGCGGATGTTCGCTACACCATTTTTGACGACGTCGATCGCCGCCTTGAAATCAAGGCCGACATTGCAAACGCCGAATTATCCGCACCGGCGTTCGGCTGGAGCAAAATTTCGGGTGTTCCCGGTCAGGCGTCTATCACGGTGGATTTCGAGGGCGACGCCATCAGTGACGTTCCCGCCTTTTCCGTCACCGCGGATGATCTCAAGCTTCGGGGCAAGGCGGTGTACGCAAAAGGAGGCAAGGGGCTTAAACGGGTCGATTTTGATCAAGTGTCTTATGGCCGGACCGATGTTAAAGGCGCCCTGATCGCACGCAAGGAAGGCGGCTGGGACGCCGGCTTCCACGGTGCCAGTTTTGAAATGACGCCGATCTGGAACGAGATTTTCAGCAAAAAAACCGAATACGGAACCGACGGAACCGAGGAAGACTTCAAGCTGCCATACCTCACCATGGCGGTGGAACTGGAACGTGTCTGGATCGCTTCGGACAGGGTTCTGAACAACATATCCGGGACTTTCGAGCACAAGGGCGACCTGTGGAGTACGGTCCTTTTGAAAGGAAATGTTGGAGAGGGGAAATCCTTCGAACTTACGATCCGACCGGAAAAAGATGGCAACCGGAAATTTGTCATGACCTCCTCGGATGCCGGACAGGCGCTCCGGACCATGGATTTTTATGACAACTTGAAGGGCGGCAAGCTGGAGATTACCGGTCGTTATAACGACAAGGACCCGGGTCATCCGCTGGAAGGAAAAATGCTCATCACCGATTACAAGATTGCCAACGCGCCGGTCCTGACCCGGATTTTGAGCGTCATGTCGCTGACCGGAATCCTGGATGAATTGCAGGGCGGGGGCCTCAAGTTCGGCAACCTGGAAATTCCCTTTAGGCAGTCCAGTGGCATTCTGGAGGTCAAGGAGGCCAGCGCCACCGGAACGTCCATAGGCTTTACCGCTTCGGGGACCATTTATACTTACGCCGATATCATGGATATTACCGGCACGGTGGTTCCGGCCTACGCCCTCAACAGTGCGCTGGGGTATATTCCGGTGCTGGGTGAGATTTTCACCGGCGGCAAAAAAGGCAGCGGCGTCTTCGCCGTTAATTATTCGATGAGCGGCCCGACAGACAAACCCGAGGTCACGATCAATCCTCTATCCGCCCTGACCCCCGGTATTTTCCGCAACGTCTTCGATATTTTCGGACAGGCCGCAAACAAAACCGGCCCCCAGCCGCAGGGCGGAATCCAATAGGGGCCGCAAGGCGGACTCCAATAAACCTCGAAAATTCTATGAGATTTTAACCAGGGCGTGGCGCTTCTTGCCGGCGGACAGTTTGATGACACCGTCGGCGTTGAGGTCTTCGGATGTGATCGGCTGGGTTTCATCGGCGATGGCCGCGTCATTGAGGCGTCCGCCGCCGCCCTTGATCAAGCGCCGGGCTTCGCCGTTGGAAGACGCAAGTCCGGCCGCCTTGAACAGCTCAAAAGCGGGGATGCCTGCATCCAATGCTTCTTTGGCCATCTCCACGGTAGGCAACCCTTCACCGAGGGTGCCTTCCTCGAAGGTCTTGCGTGCCGTTTCCGCGGCTGCCTTGGCGGCGTCCTCGCCATGGCAAAGCGCTGTCACCTGATCGGCCAGCACTTTCTTGGCTTCGTTGATCTCGTTTCCTTGCAGCGCCTCCAGGCGGTTGATTTCGTCCATCGGCAGTTCCGTGAACAGGCGCAGGAACTTTCCGACATCAGCGTCTTCGGTGTTGCGCCAGTATTGCCAGTAATCATAGGCCGACAACTTATTTTCGTTCAGCCACACGGCGCCGTCGGCGGTCTTGCCCATTTTCGCGCCTGATGCGGTGGTCAGCAGCGGCGTCGTCAGGCCATAGAGCGAAACCCCTTCGACACGGCGGCCCAGATCGACGCCACCGGTGATGTTGCCCCACTGGTCCGAGCCGCCCATCTGCAGGACGCAATTGTTCCGCCTGGCCAATTCCAGAAAGTCATAAGCCTGCAAAATCGAATAGTTGAATTCCAGGAAGCTCAAGGGCTGTTCCCGGTCGAGGCGTTGCTTGACGCTTTCATAGGCCAGCATCCGGTTGACGGAAAAAAGCCGCCCGTAATCGCGCAGGAACGTGATGTAGTTCAGCTCGTCCAGCCAGTCGGCGTTGTTGACCATGACGGCGTCCGTCGGGCCGTCTCCGAAGGTGAGGAACTTGGCGAACACATCCTTGATGCCGGCCATGTTGGCGGCGATGTCGTCGTCGCTCAGGTATTTCCGGGCTTCGTCCTTGCCGGACGGGTCGCCGACCTTGGTGGTGCCGCCGCCCATCAGAACAATGGGCTTGTGTCCGGTCTTCTGAAACAGCCGGAGCAGCATGATCGAGACCAAAGACCCGGCGTGCAGGCTGGGTGCGGTGCAGTCGAAGCCGATATAGGCGGTAACCGGCTTGCCGGAGGCGCAAAGCGCGTCCAGCGCCTTGGTGTCGGTGCACTGATGCAGGAATTCGCGCTCTGTGGCGTGGTTTAAAAAGTCCGATTTCATGGCAATGGGTTTATGCTATCGCTACAGTTCACGCAACAGGGATAATCACAGGAATTAAAGGGACGACGGAGATGGCGGAGGAAACCCTGACGGCGATCGGTTTGATGAGCGGAACCTCCATGGACGGTATCGATGCCGCCCTGTTGCAGACCGACGGCGAACGCATCGCCGGTTTCGGTCCGTCGCTTTGCGTTGCTTATGAGCCGATGTTCCGAAATCGCCTGCGCGCCGTTGTCGGGCGCGACCCGGCGGATACTTCCGGGTCCGACACCGAAGTGGGCGGGGTGGCGGAAGATTTGACCGGCTATCATGTCGAAGCGGTTCGCCGCCTGATTTCGGATAATGGCCTTGATGCGGCGACCATCGACGTCATCGGGTTTCACGGGCACACGATCTTTCATGATCCCGAACACGGCGTCACCCGCCAGATCGGCAACGGCGAACGGCTGGCCGGGGAAACCGGCATTCCCGTCGTTTCCGACTTCCGCACCAACGACGTCGCCCACGGCGGGCAGGGCGCGCCCTTTGCACCGCTCTACCATGCGGCCTTGTCGTGGAATTATGAAAAGCCGTTGGGCGTGCTGAACATCGGCGGCGTCGCCAACGTCACTTGGATCAGCCCCGACGGTGGTCTCGTCGCTTTCGACACCGGTCCCGGCAACGCCCTGATTGACGATTGGGTGCGCAGAAACGGAGATGGGGAGATGGATTTGGACGGGCATCTGGCCCATGCCGGACAGGTCGATGAAAACGTCCTGGAAACGTTGCTGGATAACCCTTATTTCGCCCGGCCCTATCCAAAATCCCTCGACCGGGATGAATTCAGTCTCGATCCCGTTTCCCACCTGTCGGTTGCCGACGGGGCGGCGACGCTGACGGCGTTTAGCGCGGCGGCGGTGGACAAGGCCGTGCATCTGTTCCCGGCGCTGCCCAACCGATGGCTGGTGTGCGGTGGCGGGCGGCACAACCCGGCGATGATGGCGGCGCTTCGCAAGATATTGCTGCAACCGGTGGAGCCGGCGGAAATGGCGGGCTGGCAGGGCGATGCACTGGAAGCCCAGGCCTTTGCGTTTTTGGCCGTGCGCTCGCTCAAGGGGCTGCCTTTGAGCCTGCCGTCAACGACCGGCGTATCCGAGCCGGTCACAGGCGGGGTTCTGCATCACCCGGAAGGGGTGGGGGACTGATAAACGCTGAACCGCCCCGCCGTGACTTTATCTCGTGATGGGCCTCAGGCGGCTTTGGCTTTCATCGCCTTTTCCAGGTAGTCCTCGATGTGACCGCTTAATGTATTCAGGTGTTTGCTGAAAAAATGATCCGAGCCGCTGATGGTGCGGTAATCGATAGTGATGTTTTTCTGCTTCTGGAGTTTCTGCGCCAGCTTGTCCACGGAGGCTTGCGGGATCACCTCATCCTTGTCGCCGTGAATGATCATGCCGGACGCGGGGCAGGGCGCCAAAAACGAAAAATCATGCATGCTGGCGGGCGGAGCAATGGAAATGAAGCCTTCGATCTCCGGCCGGCGCATCATCAGTTGCATGGCGATCCAGGCGCCGAAGGAAAATCCGGCGATCCAGCAGCCGGAGGTATTGGCATTCTGGGACTGCATCCAGTCGAGCGCCGACGCCGCGTCGCTCAATTCCCCCTGGCCGCTATCAAACCGTCCTTGGGATCGCCCGACACCGCGAAAATTGAACCTGAGCGTGGAAAAACCGCGCTTGGTAAAGATCTGATACATGTTGTAGACGATCTTGTTGTTCATGGTCCCGCCATGCTGGGGGTGGGGATGCAACAACAAGGCTAGCGGTGCATTCGGTTTTTTGGAGGGGTAATAACGGCCTTCCAGGCGGCCTTCGGGGCCATTGAAAATTACTTCCGGCATGATGGTTTGGGAACCCTTTTTCGCTTGGTGCGCACTTAATCCCACTGGTCGGCTTGGGTAAATCACGCTTCATGTTGCGACTTAGAAACACTTTAACCCATAAAACTTGATTGTTTTAGTCGGGCTTCCTATATTCCCCTAAGAATGTGAGGGCATGTTTCTGGCGCGCTTTTTAACACGTCTGACGGCATTCCTGCAAAGCCAAAACACAGCCTTCGCTCAAACATTTTTTTTTAAACCTTTAGAAGCACTTGGTGACACCATGATTTTTGACGGTCTACGTGAGGATATTGCCGCTTTCCGGCAGCGTGATCCGGCGGCGCGAAATGCGATTGAAATCGTGCTTTGCTATCCCGGATTCCACGCCCTGGCGGTGCATCGCCTGTCCCACGCACTGTGGAATGCAGGCTTTTGCCTGTTGGCCCGGTTCATCTCGTATTTGGGACGGATCATCACCGCCATCGAAATTCACCCCGGAGCGGAAATCGGGCGGCGCTTCGTCATCGACCATGGCACCGGCGTGGTGATCGGCGAAACGTCCACCATCGGCGATGACGTGACGATCTACCATTCCGTGACCCTTGGCGGTACGTCTCCGGCTGTCGATTCCCATAATCAGGTCGGCCTAAAACGCCACCCTACGGTCAAAGACGGCGCCATCATCGGATCCGGGGCGGCTATACTGGGCCCCATCACCATCGGCGAAGGCGCCCGTGTGGGGGCCAACTCAGTCGTCACCAAGGACGTTCCGCCGTCGGTAACCGCGGTGGGCATTCCGGCTCAGGTCATTATGCCCCGGGACAAAACCAAGGCGAAGGAATTCCAGCCCTACGGCACGCCGTCAGACGGTTGCCCGGACCCTGTATTGCAGACCATCGAAAGCCTGCGCGGTCAGGTATCGACCCTGATGGAACGGGTCGAGGAACTGGAAACGCAACTTGAAGACACCGGCGAAATCCCCTCGGAGAAACGGGACAGCAAAGCCGGATAAGACTTTTTGAGGAAGCATCCCGGCGCGCCGCTGGCGGGCCTTGAAATAAAGAAGGAGAGAATTGTGAAACTGAGCACTAAAGGACGATACGCCGTTATGGCCATGGTCGATATCGCGGCCCACACCGAAGGCAAACCCATTGCGTTGGCCGATGTCGCGGAACGCCAGGAAATTTCCCTGTCCTATCTGGAGCAGTTGTTTGGAAAACTCCGTCGTGGCGGGCTGGTCAAAAGTGTTCGCGGCCCCGGCGGCGGATACCTTCTGGCACGGACCGCAAGCGACACAAGGATCTCGGATATCATCATGTCCGTCGATGAGCCGATTTCCACGACCCGTTGTACACCGGGGTCGCCCTCCGGCTGCAAGAGCAACAAAAGCCGCTGCCTGACCCATGACCTGTGGCAGGAGCTGGGCAACAAGATTTATCTGTATCTGAACTCGGTTTCCCTGGATGACGTGATCAGCGACCGGGTGCTGGGTTCCAGCGGCGAATTGCATCGGCGTGATGCGGATGAACCTGTCGCAGTAGCTCAATAAGGGCATTGCGTCTCGTTAGAGGCACCACCGGATGACATCGAACGGGCGGAACCTGGGCATGGAACACCCTGTCTACATGGATCACAACGCGACGACGGCGGTTCGGCCCGCCGTCGGCCAAGCGGTCGCGCACGCCCTGGATCTGACGGGTAATGCCTCGTCGGTGCACGGGCCCGGGCGTGCTGCGCGCAAGCTGATCGAGGACGCCCGTGACCGGGTTGGAGCACTTGCTGGCGCACACGCCCAAGACGTGGTGTTCACCAGTGGCGGCACGGAAGCCAACAATCTTGTGCTTAATGGCTGGAAGCGGGTGCTGGTGTCCGCGGTGGAACATGCTTCGGTGCTCAAGGTCCGGCCCGATATCGAGATTATTCCCGTCGATGGTAATGGGATTGTCGATCTGCAAGCCCTTGATGGCATGTTGGCGGACACCTCAATAGGGATGGCTCCAGTGCTGGTGTCGGTGATGCTGGCCAATAACGAAACCGGCGTTATTCAACCCATCGCCGAAGTCTCCGCCCTTGCCGAAAAACACGGCGCCCAGGTGCATTGCGATGCGATCCAGGCGGCGGGGAAGATTTCCGTCTCCATGGCAGACCTGGGCGTGCATATGCTGAGCTTGTCGGCGCACAAGATCGGTGGCCCCCAGGGTGTGGGCGCGTTGGTGCTTTCGCCGGACGGTGCGGCCCTTTCGCCGATGCTTCTGGGCGGCGGGCAGGAACGCAGCCGTCGCGCCGGAACCGAGAATCTGCCGGGTATTGCTGGTTTCGGCGTTGCCGCCGAAGAGGCCTTGAATGCCCTGTCCGATACCGCCCGCCTGGCTGTCTGGCGTGATCGCATCGAAGAAGAGCTTGGCCGCCATACGGGCGTGCACGTTTTCGGCGCCGGTGCCCCCCGGCTGGCCAACACCAGTTGCCTGACCATGCCCGGTGTTGCGGCGGAGCGCCAGATCATTGCCTTCGATCTGGCAGGCGTCGCCCTCAGCGCAGGGTCTGCGTGTTCGTCCGGCAAGGTCGAGCCGAGCCACGTTCTGGCCGCGATGGGCGTTGAGATGGATGAAGCCGCGACGGCCATCCGCATCAGCCTCGGTTGGACCACGACGGAACAGGACATCGACGCCTTTCTTGCTGCTTGGGCCGATATCTATGGGCGCGCAGGAACCACTGGCAAAGATGTGGAGGCAGCATAATGGCTGAGGATAATTTCAACGGTTTCGCCAACAAGGGCCGCCCTGTTTACCTGGACAACCAGGCGACAACGCCGCTCGACCCCAGGGTCATGGACGCGATGATGCCGTTTTTTACGGACAAGTTCGGAAACCCCCATTCGCAAAGCCATTTCTACGGCTGGGAAGCGGAGGAAGCCGTCGAAACCGCACGCGCCAAAATCGCTGCCCTGATCGGAGCTTCGGCAAAGGAAATCATTTTCACCTCGGGCGCCACGGAATCCAATAATCTGGCGATCAAGGGGGCGGCCCGTTTGCACCAATCCGATGCGCCGGGAAGCGAAAGGAACACCATCGTCACCTGCGCCACCGAACACAAATGCGTCCTGGAATCCTGTGCCGCTCTTGAATCCGAGGGGATTACGACTACGTATCTGCCAGTGTCCGAAAACGGCCTGATCGATATGGACCGGTTGCGGGACGCCATCACCGACAAGACCATCCTTGTAACCATCATGGCCGTGAACAATGAAATCGGCGTTATCCAGCCACTGGCCGAAATCGGCGCCCTGTGCCGGGAGAAGAATGTCTTTTTCCATACCGACGCGGCTCAGGCGGCGGGCAAGATTCCGCTCGACGTGGAAGATATGGCCATCGACCTGATGAGCATCACCGGACACAAATTCTGCGGCCCAATGGGCATCGGTGTGCTGTACGTACGCCGCCGGCCCCGGGTGCGTCTGGACCCCCTGATTTCCGGCGGCGGGCAGGAACAGGGCATCCGCCCCGGCACCCTGCCGGCGCCGCTGTGCGTGGGCCTGGGCGAAACCGCAGACATCGCCAAGCGTGAGATGAACGACGAAGCCGCCCGTTTAACCAAACTGCGCGACCGTTTCCTGGAAAAACTTTTGCCCCGCGTCGAAGACATCGTCGTCAACGGCGATATGAAACAGCGCATCCCCGGCAACCTAAACCTCAGCTTTCCCGGCATCCGTTCCGATACCCTGATGGCGGGGCTGAAGGACCTGGCGCTGTCCAGCGGGTCGGCCTGTTCGTCGGAAGCGGTGGAACCGTCTTATGTGTTGAAGGCGCTGGGATTGAGCGACGATCTGGCGGTCGCATCGATCCGCGTCGGGCTTGGCCGTTTCACCACGGAACACGACATTGATTTTGCCGCCGAGGCCATTGCCGCCGAAGTCGAACGCCAGCGCGCCAACCTCGGCCAAAGAGCCCCCGCAGCGTAACGGCGACCCGGAACAAGAAATGAAAAAGATAAGGAAGAACAAATAATGGCTGCCACGACGGAAACGCTCGCACAGGTCCAGGAAATGGCTGATGACAAGTACAAGTACGGCTTTGTCACCGACATCGATTCCGAGAACGCGCCCAAGGGCTTGAGCGAAGATATCGTGCGTTTTATTTCGGCCAAGAAGAACGAACCCGAATGGCTGCTGGAATGGCGTCTGAAGGCGTACCGCCATTGGCTGACGATGCCAGAGCCGAACTGGGCCAAGGTCGGGTTCCCGGCCATCGATTACCAGGATTCGTACTATTATTCCGCGCCCAAGGCCGTCGGCGACGGGCCGCAAAGCCTGGATGAAATCGACCCCGAACTTTTGGCAACCTATGAGAAACTGGGCATTCCCCTGAAAGAACAGGAAATGCTGGCCGGCGTCGCCGTGGACGCGGTGTTCGACAGCGTCTCCGTCGCCACGACGTTCAAGTCCAAGCTGGAAGAGGTCGGCGTGATCTTCTGTCCGCTGACGGAAGCCCTGGAAAAATGCCCGGACCTGGTGAAGAAATACCTCGGCACCGTAGTGCCCTACACCGATAACAAGCACGCGACCTTGAATTCGGCGGTATTTACCGAAGGCTCCTTCGTCTACATCCCGCCCGGTGTACGCTGCCCCATGGAACTCAGCACCTATTTCCGCATCAATGCCAAGAACACCGGCCAGTTCGAGCGTACTCTGATTATCGCCGACAAGGAGTCCTACGTGTCCTACCTGGAAGGCTGCACCGCGCCCATGCGCGACGAAAACCAGTTGCATGCCGCCGTCGTCGAACTGATCGCGCTCGATGACGCTGAAATCAAGTATTCGACGGTGCAGAACTGGTATCCCGGCGATGAAAACGGCAAGGGTGGCATCTACAACTTCGTCACCAAGCGGGGCGCGTGTAGGGGCCGCAATTCCAAGATTTCCTGGACCCAGGTGGAAACCGGATCGGCCATCACCTGGAAATACCCGAGCTGCATCCTGCAGGGCGACAATTCGGTCGGCGAATTCTATTCCATCGCCATCACCAACAACCGCCAGCAGGCCGACACCGGCACCAAGATGATTCACTTGGGGCGCAACACGTCGTCGAAGATTATTTCCAAGGGCATTTCCGCCGGTCATGCCGATCAGACCTATCGCGGACTGGTGAAGATGTCGCCCAAGGCCGATGGCGCACGCAATTTCACCCAATGTGATTCCCTGCTGATCGGGGACCAGTGCGGCGCCCACACGGTGCCCTACATCGAAAGTAAGAACAAAAGCGCCATCGTCGAGCACGAGGCGACCACGTCCACCATCAGCGAGGACCAGTTGTTCTACCTACGCCAGCGCGGTATCCCGGTGGAAGCGGCCGTCGCCCTGGTGGTCAACGGGTTCTGCCGTGAAGTGTTGCAGCAGTTGCCCATGGAATTCGCCGTCGAAGCCCAGAAGCTTGTCGGCATCAGTTTGGAAGGCAGCGTCGGCTAAGGCCGCACGCTCAAATAAGAAAGAAAAAGTAATGTTAGAAATCAAAAATCTCCACGTCAGCGTCGAAGGCAGTGAAATTCTTAAAGGCCTCGACCTCACCGTCGATCCCGGCGAAATTCACGCCATCATGGGCCCCAACGGGTCGGGCAAAAGTACGCTCAGCCATGTCATTGCCGGGCGCGACGGTTACGAAATCACCGGCGGGCGGATCATCTTCCAGGGGGAAGCCCTGACCGGCATGGAACCGGAGGAACGCGCCGCCAAGGGCATCTTCCTGGCTTTTCAGTACCCGGTGGAAATTCCCGGCGTCGCCAACACGACCTTCCTGAAGGAAGCCCTGAATTCGATCCGCCGCTACCGTGGCGAGGACGAGCTGGACGCCATGCAGTTCGTCAAGATGATGCGCAAGAAGACCGAGGAGCTGAACATTTCCGACGACATGCTGAAACGCGCCGTCAACGTCGGCTTTTCCGGTGGCGAGAAAAAGCGCAACGAAATCCTGCAAATGGCGGTTCTGAACCCGTCGCTGGCGATTTTGGATGAAACCGACAGCGGCCTCGATATCGATGCCCTCAAAATCGTCGCCGAAGGGGTCAACAAACTGCGCTCGCCGGACCGCTCCATGCTGGTCATCACCCATTACCAAAGGCTTCTGGACTACATCATCCCCGATAAGGTGCACGTCCTGGCACATGGCAAGATCCAGCGCACCGGCGGTAAGGAACTGGCGCTCGAACTGGAAGAAAAAGGCTACGCGGAATTCGACGAGGCGGCGGCCTGAGCCGTCCCCTGGATAACCGCAGGATAATAAAATATGACCAAAACGACTTCTCCTCTGGCTTTTGTTGACAGCTTCGACGACGAGCGCACCGGTCTGCCCGGCATTGATCTTCCGTGGCTGAAAACGTTGCGCCGGGACGGGATAGAGCGGTTCAAGGGGCTTGGCATGCCGACCCCTAAACTGGAAGCCTGGAAATACACCCGTCTCAAGCCGCTTGAGGACACAAGCTTCCAGCCCGTCACCGATGAAGACGGCATGGCGGCCCTCGACCATGTGCCTTCGCTGCTTCCGGATCCCGGCGGCCGGCCCCGGCTGGTCTTCGTCAACGGGCGTATGCGCCCCAATTTTTGGATCGAAGGTGATCTGCCGGACGGTGTCCATCTGGATTGCCTGCGGGACGTTCTGCTGCGTGCGCCGGACTGGGCGGAAAGCTACATCGGTAGCCTCACCGGTGAGGATGCGGCGGCGCTGGTGCAGTTGAACACCGCGATGATGGACACCGGTTTCGCGCTCCGCGTCGACCCCGGCGTCATCGTGGAGACCCCGATTGAGGTGGTTTACATCGGCGGACTGACGGATCGGCCGGTGGCCTATTTCCCGCGCAACCTGATCGTGTTGGGCGAAGGCGCACAGGCGACGGTGGTCAAGCATCATGTGGGTATGGGGGTCGGCGCGTATTTCGCAAATGCGGTGACGGAAATCGACATTGCCCAAGGCGCCCGGCTCAACCATTACGAGGTTCAGGCCGAATCCCGCGACGCAACCCACCTTGGCGCCGTTAATGTCCGGGTCGCTAAAGACGCTACCTATGACAGCTTCACGCTCTCCATCGGCGGACGCCTGTCGCGCAACGAGGTGTCGGTCCGGCTGGAAGGGCAGGGCGCACATGCCGGTGTCAACGGAGCGTACCTGATGCGCGGTTCCGAGCATTGCGACAACACGACCCGGATAGAACACCTGGCGCCGAACACATCGTGCCGGGAAATTTTCAAGGGCGTGCTGGATGACCAGTCCCGCGCCGTGTTCCAGGGCCGCATCGTCGTCAATCGGGAAGCCCAGGGCACAGACGGCCATCAATTGTGCAAGACGTTGTTGCTGTCCACAGGCGCGGAAATCGACGCCAAGCCGGAACTGGAAATCTATGCCGATGACGTGAAGTGCAGCCACGGCGCGACAACCGGCCAGATCGACGAAACGGCGCTGTTTTATCTGCGCTCGCGCGGTATTCCCGAAGCCCTGGCGCGGAACCTTCTGGTGCAGTCTTTCCTTGGCGAGGCGCTCGAGGAAATCGCCGATGAAAATATTCGCGAGGCTTTCACCAACAAGGTCTTGCACTGGCTGCCGGCGGCGTGCTTTCTCTCCGAAGAATGGAGGGATGCATGAACAAGCCGTCCAACGTCGTGGAAATGACACCGGAAACGAATTTGGGTGATAATTCCACCGCCGCCTACGATATCGAAAAAATCCGCGCCGACTTCCCGATCCTGAGCCGGGAAGTCTACGGCAAGCCGCTGGTCTATCTCGACAACGGCGCCAGCGCCCAGAAACCCCGCCAAGTCATCGACGCGATAAGCGAGGTGTTCGAGCAGTACTATTCCAACGTCCACCGGGGCGTACACTGGACATCGCAGCAATCCACCACCGCCTTCGAGGGCGGTCGGTCGAAGGTTGCGAAGTTCCTCAACGCGCCCAGTGAAAACGAGATCATCTTCACCCGGGGGGCGACGGAATCCATCAATCTGGTGGCTCATTCCTGGGGCCGCACGTTCCTCAAGGCCGGGGATGAAGTCATCATCTCGCACATGGAACACCACGCCAATATCGTGCCGTGGCAGATGCTGCGCCAGGAGCTGGGCATCGACCTCAAAGTCGTTCCCATCGACGACGACGGCAATTTCATGTTCGACGAATACGAAAACCTGCTGTCGCCGAAAACCAAACTGGTCGCCGTGACACATGTCTCCAATGCGCTGGGCAGCGTCGTGCCGGTGAAAGACGTTATCGAAAAGGCTCACGCCCAGGGCGCGTTGGTGCTGCTGGACGGTTGTCAGGCGGTGCCCCATGCGGCGGTCGATGTGCAGGACCTAGACGTGGATTTCTACGTGTTTTCCGGCCACAAGCTGTACGGGCCGACAGGTATCGGCGTGTTGTGGGGGCGTGAGGATTTGCTCAATTCCATGACGCCGTACCAGACCGGCGGTGAAATGATCTCATCCGTCACGTTCGAGAAGACGACCTTTAAAAAAGCCCCGCACCGGTTCGAGGCGGGCACCCCGGCCATTGCCGAAGCCATCGGCCTGGGCGTTGCCATCGATTACGTGCAGGCGATCGGCCTGGACAATATCGCCGCCCATGAGCACGGGGTGCTGCAATACGCCACCGAACGGCTGTTGACCATCGAGGGCCTGAAGATTATCGGTACGGCGAAGGAAAAGGCGGCGATCATTTCCTTCGATCTGGACGGCGTCCATCCGCATGATCTCGGCACCTTCGTCGACCGGGCCGGGGTCGCCGTCAGGGTCGGCCATCATTGCGCCCAGCCAGTCATGGACCGATTCGGCGTCGCCGCGACGGCGCGGGCGTCGTTCGGTTTGTATAACACCCGGGGCGAAGTGGATGCGCTGGTGGATGCCCTGGAAGAAACAAGGAAATTTTTTGGCTGATGTTTGACGAACTCCGCGACCTGTACCAGGAGGTCATCCTGGACCACGGCAAGAACCCGCGTAATTTCCGCCGGCCCGAAGACGCCACCTGTCTCGCGCACGGCAACAATCCCGTGTGCGGCGATACCCTAGTCATTTATCTGACCCTTGACAGTGACGAACGCATCCAAGACGCGGCCTTTCAAGGCCAGGGCTGCGCCATTTCGGTGGCGTCGGCATCCATGATGACGGACATCCTCAAGGGCAAGACTGCAACCGAAGCCAAGCGCCTGTTCGAAGGTTTCCACAATATGTGCACCAGGGATGATTTCGATATCAGCCAGCTCAGCGACTGCGACGAAGATGCCATCGACCGTCTGGTCATGTTGTCGGGCGTCAAGGAATTCCCGATCCGCGTCAAGTGCGCGACGCTGGCCTGGCATACCATGCAGGCCGCCGTCAGCGGCGACGAAGAAACGTCTACGGAATAGGATCAACGATCATGAGTTTTGAAAACGCCATTACCCCCGGTCCCGGTTCCGCCCCGGTCGAAGGCGAGGATTTTATAGCCACGGCGGGCGAGCCGCTGGCCGAAGGCGTTGCCGTTGCAGGCGAAGACGCCGTGATCGAAGCCATGAAAAACGTGTTCGATCCGGAAATTCCGGTCAACATCTATGACCTGGGCCTGATTTACGGTTTCACCATCGACGACGCCGGCCGGGTCAAGGCGGAGATGAGCCTGACCGCGCCTGGCTGCCCGGTGGCCGGTGATCTGCCGCAGTGGGTCGCCGATGCGGTGGCCAAAGCGGAAGGCACCGGCGAGGTGGAAGTCAAACTGGTTTGGGAGCCGGGCTGGACCCCGGAACGCATGTCCGAAGACGCCAAACTGGCGCTCGGCATGATGTAGGGCTATATAATCGTTCAGCAAAGCAAAGAGAAACCGATGACAGATACCGTACCACAGATGATTTCCCTGACCGACGCCGCGGCGGACCGGGTCAAGGCCCTGGTTGAGAACAGCGGCGGCCCGGTGCTGGGCCTGCGCGTGGGCGTCAGCACCAAGGGCTGTTCCGGGCTGTCCTATGTTTTCGAATACGCCAAGGAGAAAAAGCCTTTTGAAGAGGAAGTCGACACAAAAGGCGTGAAGGTCTTCATCGATCCCATGGCAACCATGTATCTGGCCGGGGCCGAAATGGACTACGTGGAAGAAAAGCTGAAAAGCGGTTTCGTGTTCAAAAACCCGAACGAAAAAAGCCGCTGTGGTTGCGGCGAAAGTTTCAACGTGTAGCGAACGCGCCTTGCCGAAAATAACATTTATTCAACCGGACGGAAGCCGCCGCGAATTCGATGTCGAGGACGGCGATACCATTCTCGATGTGGCGCAGCGTCACGGCATCGATCTGGAAGGCGCCTGCGAAGGCGGCATGGCGTGTTCTACCTGCCATGTTATTGTCGCGGTTGATTGGTTCGAGCGTCTGGAGCCTGCGAGCGAGGAAGAGGAAGACATGCTGGATATGGCCGCCAGTCTGACGCGGACCTCCCGTCTGGGCTGTCAGATTCAACTGACCGACGCTTTGGACGGGCTGGTGGTCAGCCTGCCGACGGAACAGCATAATATGATGGACGGCTGACTGTTTCGCCGTTCCCGAAACACCTAATTGAACAGAGCGGGCGATGTCCCAAACCCTGACCGAATCCATCCCCCTGGTCCCGCTGGCCGATATTCTGGCCTTCGTCTGGTACATGGCGCTGTGGATGGGCTATACCGCAATTGCCGACCGCCAGGGGCCGGGCCAGCGTCAGATGGCGCGGGTCATGCATGATAACCGGGTACGGTGGATGCAGCGTATGCTGGAGCGGGACAACCGCATGGCCGACGTCAACATCGTGATCGCGCACATGCGGAGCGCAACGTTGTTCGCCTCCGTCACCATCCTGATCCTGGCCGGCGTGATGACCATCCTGGGCAACCTGGGCAAGGCGCGCGAAGTGGTCTCCGAATTGTCCTTTGCCGTCGGCGCATCCCGGGAGTTATGGGAAATCAAGGCGTTCGTGTTGATGTTCATTTTCGTCTACGCGTTTTTCAAATACGCCTGGTGCCTGCGCCAGTTCAATTTCACCCTGATCTTTATCGGCGGGGCGCCGTTGCCGGAAGAGGTCAATCCGCAAGAGCGCAAGGAATACCCAGAGCGCGCCGCGCGATTGATGGACCGTTCCATCACCACTTTTAACCGCGGCCTTCGCTCCTATTATTTCGGGTTGGCCTTGCTGGCGTGGTTTGTCGGTCCTATCTATCTTGCGGTTTCCGCCGTTTGGGTGGTTGCGGTGCTATACCGTCGGGATTTCCGTTCCGTCATTCTGCAAACCCTGAGCGAACAGGTTTCCCAAACCCCTCCCTCCGGTTCCGGGTAACGGTTATGAATTCCTTAGGCTTTGACAAGGCGGTGGAAGAGACCCGCGTCGTCGTCGCCATGTCGGGCGGCGTGGATTCGTCGGTGACGGCGGCCTTGATGGCGGAACAGGGATATGACGTCGTCGGCGTGACCTTGCAGCTTTACGATCACGGAAAGGCGACCCAGCGTAAAGGTGCGTGCTGCGCCGGACAGGATATCCACGATGCGCGCCGTGTCGCCGATACTTTGGCGATTCCCCATTACGTGCTCGATTACGAAAGCCGCTTCAAGGAACAGGTGATCGAAGACTTCGCCGCCAGTTATCTGGCCGGGGAAACGCCGATCCCGTGCGTGCGCTGCAACCAGACGGTCAAGTTTCGCGATCTTATGGGCACGGCACGCGACCTTGGCGCGGATGCGTTGGTCACCGGCCATTATGTGCGCCGTGTTGGTCGTTCTGAAAGCGCCGAACTTCACCGGGCCAGGGATGCGGCCAAGGACCAGAGCTATTTCCTGTTTGCGACGACGGCGGAACAACTGGATTTCCTGCGGTTTCCCCTGGGCGACATGGAGAAGTCGGAAACCCGTGCCCATGCCGAGCGATTCAGGCTGCCGGTGGCCGACAAACCGGAAAGCCAGGACATCTGTTTCGTGCCGGACGGTAATTACGCCGCCATCGTCGAAAAGCTTCACCCCGGTGCTGCCGATGCCGGCGATATCGTCGATGCGGAGGGAGCCGTTCTTGGCCGCCATGAGGGCATAATCCATTACACCGTCGGCCAACGCCGGGGGCTTGGCATTGCCGCGGCGGACCCGCTGTACGTTTTGAAGCTTGAACCGGAATCCCGGCGCGTAATCGTCGGACCCAAGGCGGCATTGGAAAACCTCCGCTTCCGGGTGGACGACATCAATTGGCTGGGTACCGGCGACGGCCCCGCCGAAAGCTTGGCGGTAACGGTCAAGGTTCGCTCCACGGCGGACCCCGTTGCGGCGAAGATTACCGGTTTTGCGGACGATACGGCTTTGGTCGAACTGGATACGCCCGAGACCGGGATCGCTCCGGGTCAGGCTTGCGTGTTCTACGATGGTGATCGGGTTTTAGGCGGCGGCTGGATCAAGCGCGAAGACGCCTGAACATACGCGTCACAAAAAAAATCACGCTTCCCCGGTTGACCGGCCCGGTCCGGATTTTCTAGTCTTTCAATCAGAAAGGTTGGACACTGGGATGGAAAACACCAGCCACTACGCTTTTGAGGACGATGGAAGGCTCTGGACCCTGTTTAACGGTGGCCAGAAGCGCCCGTCCACGGCCGAGGAAATGGAAGGCTTCTGCCTGGAGCGGAAAACCGCGTTCCATCCCGCGCTGTCAGCTTTACGCACCGATGAGGAAAGCGTTCCGTACGCGATGGCCGTTTAAACGTCGAATAGCCGCCTAATTCTCGCTATCAAAGGTAATAAGCACCGCGTCCCCGTCCTGGGTGACGGTGTAACCTTGTTCGTTAAGGTCCATATCGTTGAGCGTGACCTCGACGTTCTGGTCCTCGAACATGAGCGAGACGTTATCGCCGTCCTGAGAAACGGTAAGATTGTTCGGCGAAAATTCGGGGCCTTCAAACCTCAAAACCTCGCCCTCGCGGAAATCCTCAATGATGTCGCGACCGGCCTGAGCATCGAAGACGAAGACGTCTTTACCGCCGCCGCCTTCGAGAATGTCGTCTCCGGCACCGCCGACAAGCACGTCATCGCCGCCTTCGCCCTTGAGAACGTCATCGCCGGCGCCGCCATACAGGACATCGTCGCCGCCGCCGCCTTTCAGTTCATCGTCACCGGTTCCACCGTAAAGAACATCGTCGCCGCCTTCGCCTTTCAGTTCATCGTCGCCGCCGCCGCCATACAGGACATCGTCGCCGCCGCCGCCTTTCAGCAGATCGTCGCCGCCATATCCACCACCGCCTTCGCCGCCTTCATAGGCAACGTTGATCGTTGCCGTTGTTGCGGCCTGATCGGTGTCGCCGGTGTCGATATCAACGTCCGTGGCCGTGGCCGTCACCGCCAGTTGGAAATCGTCCTGATAGCCTTCCGGCAGGGTCAGGTTGAGGCCTTCCAACTCATCCGGGCTCAGGGTCCACAGGCCGCCGCCCATGTCGGTGCCGGCGCTGAGAGTCGCGTCCTCAGGTACGCCGGTAATGGCGATCCCAAGCGTCTCCGAAGCATCGGTATCGGTCAGCGCCGCATTGATCGTGAGGGCCACGACCGCTGCGCCGCCCTCACCACCGCCTGCACCGTAACCGTACAGGATGTCGGCGCCGCCCTTGCCGGTGATGACGTCGTCCCCGCTTGTCCCGTAGAGAATATCATCGCCGCCGGTGCCCTTGATTTCGCCACCTTCGCCACCTTCGCCGCCTTCACCACCATCCTCACCACCTTCACCATAGACAGTGTCGGAGACCTGCAAGGAGGGCGTGTCGGCAACAGCGGCAATGGCCACGCCGAAGGACGCGCTCGCGGTCCCGCCGTCGGTAGAGGTCGCCGAAATGCTCAATGCCAAGTCGTCCGACGAATGAAGCGCCGGCGTCAGGGTCAGGGACGCGAGGTCGTCCAGGTCTACCCCGCTGAGGGTCCAGCTTCCGTCGCCGTTGTCGGTGCCGGCTGACAAGGCCGCACCGTCCGGCACGCCGGAGATGGTCAGGGATGCGACTTCCTCCGCACCCGGCACGTCGACCGAGATGCTGAGCGGAATGACTGCGTCTTCCGCGCCCGAGGCCGCCGATACGCTGATCACCGGCAAGTCCGGCACCGCCGTCACCGCGACGCCGAACCCGGCCGAAGCCGTTCCGCCGTCGGTGGACGTCGCGCCGACCGTCAAGTTCATATCGCCGGACCAGTCGGCGGGCGGCGTCAGGGTCAGGGACGCGAGGTCGTCCAGGTCTGCCCCGCTGAGGGTCCAGCTTCCGTCGCCGTTGTCGGTGCCGGCTGACAAGGCCGCACCGTCCGGCACGCCGGAGATGGTCAGGGATGCGACTTCCTCCGCACCCGGCACGTCGACCGAGATGCTGAGCGGAATGACCGCGTCCTCCGCGCCCGAGGCCGCCGATACGCTAACAACAGGACTATCGGGGACGGCCACCACACTGACGGAAACCGTCGCCGTGGTGGTGCCGCCTTCACCGTCGGAAACGGCATAGGTAAAGCTGTCCGGGCCGGAGAAATCCGCGTCCGGCGTATAGGTGTAGGTGCCGTCGGCGTTGATGATAACCGTGCCGTTTTCGGGGCCTCCGCCATCGGCGAGTGCATAGGACAAAGTATCCTGATCGGCGTCGGTTGCCATTAATTGGCCGCTGACGGGTTGGTCTTCGGCCGCGTTGACGGCCTGTGCGTCGGCTACCGGAGGAATATTGGGCGCGACGACGATGCCGGCGCTGGCAAAGGGTTCGGTGGTGACCTCGGTGGGCGCCACGTCTACCGGTGGGGTTTCAAGTTCCGGTTCAACGGCTTCCAGCGGCGGGATGATGACCGGTTCAGGTTGTATCGGCGGAGGCGTATAGTCTTTCTCTGCCACCCGAATCACGTCTTCCGGCGGCGGCGCGTCTTCCTCGTCCGCTTCCCCGGCGTCGGTGACGAATTCATCCAGTTCTCCGCCGCCTTCCGGTTCTTGGGTCGTGTAGTCGTTGGCCCGACCGGTCGTCATCGGCAGATGCACCAGGGTGCTCTCAAACATGCGCACGATGTCGGCGTCCTCAACCGACGTCATGAACACCGGCGAACGGGTATAGGCGCCCGCGAACACCACTTGGTTGACCTGGTTCATGACCTGGACACCGGCCTCGTTGCGGATAAAGACTTCGCCCACGTAACCATCGGCTTCGCGCATCATGACCACGGTCAAGTTTTTCCCGTCGGCGAAATCAATGCCGATCTGGGTGCCGCGGATGCCGATGGTGCCGACAGGGGTTTCGATGCGCATGGAATCGGGGTCGGTTTTCGACACCATGCCGCTGACAATGGTGTAAACGCCCTTGAGCGCGAGCAGAGACAGCGAGCCTTCCTGGGTGCCGGAATCATAGATCATTTCATCCAGAACCATGCGTCCGTCGCCGCCCATGGCGAGCGTGGTCTCGTCGGCCAGGACCACGCCAACGGCGCCATCGGCACCGGTTTCAAGGATGTCGCCGGAATAGAGAGGCGTGTCGATATCCAGTTCCACGCGGGTTCCGTCAACACGGATGACGAAAGCCTTGCCGCTGATGGTATTGACGGTACCGATGGCTTCTGCGGCTTGCGAGCCGGCATCGGTTCCGGCGCTAATACCCTGTTCGCCGGCCGGCGTTCCGGCCAAAAGCCCCACCATGGCGCCTGATACCTGTGCGCCGTCCGGTGTCGCCAGCGCGGGCGGTGGATCGGATGCGAAGAAACCCTCGACGACAAGACGCGTTCCGTCCGGGCTACTTAGAACAAGATCGTCGCCGGCGCGTTCAAACCCGGCATCGGAGACGGCAAACCCTTCGGGCAGCATAACCGGCCCGTTGCCTGTGGATTCAAGCACGACGTCACCAACCCCTCGACCAGCCTGCGGCGTTCCCGAAAGCCCGTTTACTTCGCTCATTTTCATTTACTCCTCAAACTACCCCTGGTTCCCGGACTAACCCCGGAACCATTTCAGCAGCGGATCAAACAACCGACCCGCCCTCAGGAGCCTTTGATGAGTGTGTTATATGTTCTTTTCTCACTATAAATAGTCCTATTTATGCCTTTTAGCCATGATTCCGGTTAAGAAATGTCGGTTTAAGGTGTTCCATCGCCCTGAAACCCGCGCTAAAAGCCTCTGTAAGGTTTTTCTTTGGGTTGAGGCAGTTACGGCTCCATAATGCCTTAGGGGTTTGGGGCGCCCGGGAGGATTCGATGGCCGACGAAGACGAAGAAGAACAGGAAGTCTCCGACGATCTCGAGGATGAGGACGAGGAGGAGGGGATACCCCATGAGGGGGTGAGCAAGAAGAAGCTTGTCCTTATCCTCCTTCTGGTCACGCTTATGCTGGTTTCCATTATCCTCGGCGGGCTGTACTTTGTCGGGATTCTTGACCCCCTGTTGGGAATCGATAAAGAGAGCGAGAAAAAGGATGCCGCTCTCATCAAGGGACAGCACTATTTCAAGTTGGAAGACATGACCGTAAATCTGGTCAGCGGCGGGAAAAAATCCCGCTTTTTTAAGGTAAGCGTGACCGTGGCCGTGATCCAGGAGGCCGATGTATCGGTTATCGAGGCCTTGGCGCCGCGCATCACCGATTACGTGACCCAGTACCTGCGGGAATTGAAACCCGAAGAAATGGCCGGGTCGGCTAATTTTTACCGAATGCATGAAAATGTCCTGTTGCGGGTCCGCGCGGCGGTCGCCCCCATTGTTGTGACCGATGTGCTGATTACGTCGGCCCTGGTGCAATAACCGCAGGAATCCCGATTCCGTGCTTCCGGCAGGGCGGCCAGGCCCGAAAGTGAACCAAAAAAAGCTGTTATCCTCGTTCTCCCCGCTTTTCACAGGGGTGAGGATTCGCGGTTTTGTTGTATGCTCGCCCGGTTGTCCCATTTTAAATGGGTCAGAATCCTCCCATAACCTCATCCCGCCGGACGCGGCGGGGTTTTTTTGTCGGCTATGCGATCTATACTCCTGCCATGTCGGGGATAAGGAACTACCGGGTTTCATGGATTTCTATCGCCATCCTGTTTTGGATTGGCGTGGCGGAACTCGCGTCGGCCGCAGAAACGGCAAAGGGGCCCGCTGAAGCCGCCCCCGTTCGTATCGGGGTTCTCGCCTTTCGCGGAACCGAGCACGCCGTCCGGTCCTGGATGCCGATGGCGCGCTATCTTACGGCCCGCATTGCCGGAAAACGGTTTGAAATTGTCCCTTTGCCTTTGGCCGATCTGCGCCAAGCAACGAAAAAGGGGGCCATCGACTACGTCTTTACCAATCCCGGACAATACGTCGAACTGGAAGAAGCCGTCGGCATCAGCCGTATTCTGACCCTCAAAAAAGCCATAACCGGGGGCATCAGCAACGTTTTCGGGGCGGTCATTTTTGTCCGTGCGGAACGTAGCGATTTAAAAACCCTCGGCGATCTCAAGGGCAAGGTTTTCGCGGCCGTCTCGCCGGGCGCATTCGGCGGGTTCCAGATGGCGTGGCGCGAGTTCAAGTCTGCCGGGATTGATCCGTTCAAGGATTTTAAGGATCTCCGCTTCATGGGGTTTCCCCAGGACGACATCGTATTCGCCGTCCGCGACGGCCACGTCGATGCGGCGACGGTGCGGACCGATATTCTCGAGACCATGGAGGATGAGGATAAAATCACCCTGGAAAATTATCGTATCCTGAATCCGCGCCTACGGAACGGCATGCCCATGCGTGTTTCGACCCGCCTGTACCCGGAATGGCCGTTGGCGGCGATGCCGCATATGCCATCGGAACTTTCCGAACAGATGGCGCTGGCCCTGATGAGTCTGAAATCCGATAGCCCGGAAATGTTGGCCTCCGGCTACACGGGGTGGACAGTGCCGCTGGATTACAAGCCGGTTCATGATCTATTCCGGGATTTGGAGTTGGGGCCGTATGCGCGGGGCGATATCGGAATTTTGGATATTCTGCGCCGGCATTGGGAATGGGTGGTTTTTACCTCCGTTATCCTGTTCCTGATTATCCTGCACGGCATCCGGACCGAATATCTGGTCCAGCACCGGACGCGGGAGTTATCCGGCGTTAACCGGGAACTGGAACACCAAATTCAGGAACGCCTGCACGCCGAGGACCAGGTCCGCCAGCACGAAGCGGAACTGGCCCATGTGTCGCGTGTCAGCGTTATCGGCGAAATGACATCCGGCCTGGCCCACGAATTGCGCCAGCCCCTGTCGGCGATCCGTAATTACGCCGAAGGCGGCATTCGCCGGCTGGAGCGCAAAAATGGAGACAGGACGGGCCTTGAGGAGGCCCTGACCCAGATCGCAGAACAAGCCAGCCGCGCCGGACAGATTATCGCCAGGGTGCGGGGTTACATGCGAAAACGCGAACCCCGGCGTGAAGCCGTTGACATGAACAGGGCGGTTGAAGAGGCGGTGACCCTGTTCCAGCATGATGCCCGCAACACCGGGATTGAAATCCAAATGAAACTGGCTCCGGGCCTGCCCACGGTTATGGGCGATATGATTGAAATCGAACAAATGATTATTAACCTTGGCCGCAATGCCATTGACGCCATGGTCGACGCCCCGGACGATGGAGGGGACTGGAGAGGAGATCAGGAACGCGGCAAAGGCCGGCTTGAAATTTCCACAACCAACGTCGAAAGCGGCGTCATGGTAAGGGTGTCCGATACCGGACCCGGATTGACGGACGAGGAAATGGACACCGTCTGGCAACCCTTTGTCACCACCAAGGAAAGCGGTCTTGGGTTGGGGTTGGCCATCTGCCGGTCCATTGCGGAGGCCCATGGCGGGCGGATCTGGGCCGAACCGGCGCCGATCGGCGGACTGTCGGTGGCGTTCTTTATTCCGGCCGGAGACGAGGAAGAGGCGGCGGATCATGCGGCGTGATGTCCAGGTCTATGTCATCGATGATGATGAAGCGGTCCGGCGATCGCTCTGCTGGTTGGTCGAATCGGCGGATCATCCGGCCCGGGCCTTTGCGTCTGCCGACGAATTTTTGAGCGATTTGCCCGAGACCGACGGGATCGGCTGCATCGTCACCGATGTGCGCATGCCCGGTATGAGCGGTGTCGAACTGCTTGAGGAGTTGGCGTTGCGCGGCAACAACCTGCCGGTTGTCGTCATTACCGGACATGGCGATGTGCAGATGGCCGTCGAGGCGATGCGCCGGGGCGCCCTGGATTTCGTTGAGAAACCGTTCGAGGAAAAGGCCCTTCTGGAGGTTATCGAGCGCGCGATTGCGGAAAGCGAGCAGCGCAACCGGACATTGTCGGAAGATGCTGACGTTCGGAAGCGGTTCAAGACCCTGACGCCCCGGGAATGCGAAGTGCTGAAGATGATCCTTTCCGGCCGGCCCAACCGGCGGGTTGCCAAGACCTTAGGCATCAGTGAAAAGACGGTGGAAGTTCACCGCGCCCATATTATGGAAAAAACCGGTGCCGAATCCTTCGCGGAATTGGTGACAATGGCTGTTCAAAGCGGCTTTCAACCGGGCCCGCAACAAAGGAAATAGCTGGTTAAATAAGGTCCGGAACCCTGTATTAGGGAATTCCCCAATATTGAACAGGCGCCCCTTTGACTATAATCCCCGCCATGTGGCGCCGGGATCATGAGATGCCGTAAGCCACGGGGAGCTTAACGTTTTTTACTAGGGAGATTAAATATGCGTAAATTTGGAATTATCTTCGCGTCCTTCGCGGCGCTCATGATGCTGATCGGCACGGTGACGTCCGCCGATGCCGCGAGCCGTTACGGCAAGCAGAAGGTCGTGTATCACGTCAATTATCCCGGCGGTAAGGAAGACAAGAAATACAAGGGCGCGATGCGGAACATTCAGAACCACATCAACGCCGTCGGCAAGAAAAACCTGGACATCAAGGTGGTCATCCACGGCAATGGCATCTTTATGCTTACGTCCGCCAAGAAGGCCGGCAAGCTGCAGTCCGCCATCGCCAATCTGAAGTCCCAGGACGTTAGCTTCAGCGTTTGCGCCAACACGCTTAAGGGCAAGAAGCTCAGCCAGGATGCACTTTACGAAGTCTTCGACCAGGACATCGTACCGTCCGGCGTGGCCGAACTGACGCACCTGCAACAGCAGGGATACACCTACATCAAGCCGTAATTCCGGCTGGGATAAGGTTTCGGGTCAGCCCCGCCCGCCGGGCGGGGCTGATTCATTTTCAGGAGACAAGCGAAGAAATTGGAGTAATCAAGAATGTTGGGTTCAATGATCGAACCGGAAAATTTTGATCGGCGCGATTTTCTTAAAATGACCGGCGCCGGAGCGCTGGTTCTTACGATGACGCCTTTTGCGGCGGAAGCAACGCCGGAACAAGTCCTGAAAGCGATGGGCGAGGTTGTCGGACAAAAGAATTTCAAGGAAGGGCGCATTTCCATCACGCTGCCGGAAATTGCCGAAAATGGCAGCGTTGTCGCCATGAAGGTCAATGTGGAAAGCCCGATGACGGCAGACGACCACGTCAAAGCCATTCACATGTTCGCCGACGGCAATCCGTTGCCGTATATCGGCACGTACGAATTGGGTCCGAGAAACGGCAAGGCGGAAATCTCCTTGAGAATCCGGCTGGCCAAGACGCAGAAGATCGTCGTCGTCGCCGAAACCAGCAAGGGCGAAGCGTTTCTCGCGCGCCGGGGGATTAAAGTCACCCTCGGCGGGTGCGGCGGTTGACGGAGGGCGGTATGGCAAAACAAAACATCAAACCGCGCATCCGGGTCAGCAAGAACCTTAAGAAGGGCGATGTCTTCGAGGTTAAGACCCTGGTGCGCCATTCCATGGAATCGGGCCGGCGCAAGGAAAAAGGCACCGGCAAGGTGATCCCCCGGCTAATCCTTAACCGCTTGCATGTGACGTATAACGGCGAGCAGGTTCTCAATGCCATCTGGCATCCCGGGGTGTCCGCCAACCCGTACACTTCGTTTTTCGTTACCGCGGATAAAAGCGGTCCAATGAAGTTCACCTGGACCGACGACAACGGGGTGAACTACGAGGAGACCGTTCAGATCAATGTTTCCAACTGAACGACCCTGAAATTTACCGGGCTTGCCCGGCATGGTCATAAGCAAGAAAAACCCCGGACTATCAATCCGGGGTTTTTTCATTTTGGATATGGCCAGTCGGATATTGCCGGGGAGATTAGCGGAGGGCCGAGCGTTCCGACCAGTTGCCTTCGGGGAGGAACTCGGCTCGTTCCTTGATGGCCTGAGCCTCCTGTTTCTGGCCAAGACCATCGAGAATGGCGCTTTTCAGCATCAAGGAGCCCCGGTTGCCGGGTTGAAGCCGAAGGGCATCATTGGCGGCCGGAAGCGCCCTTTCCAGATCACCGGCTAAATACAGGATCATGGCCAGGTTGTGATGGGCTTTCTGGTAACTGGGGTCCAGGGTCTTCGACTGGATGAAGTGGCTGACCGCCTCTTCCGGTTTCCCCAGTTGCGCCAGCGCCACGCCAAGGTCGTCGTGAGCTTCTGCATTGGAGCTATCGAGTGAAATCGCCATTTTCAGGTCGTTACGGGCGCTTTTGAAATCCTTTTTCCAGATATAGCGCACGCCACGCTTGGTATAGGCCAACGAACTTTCCGGGTTTCTCCGGATATAAACGCTGAGATCGGCTATTCCACGGTCCAGTTCCCTGTTGCGGCCATAGGCCATGCCACGACCGAAATAGGCCGCGTCCAGATTGTCGTTCAGGCTTATGGCCTTGGTGAAGTCATCAATAGCTTTGTCAAAATCCCGTAGCATGAAATAGGCTTGGCCGCGTTTTGCGTACAGATTCGCATCCTTTGATTGGACCTGAATTTTTTGGGAAAAATCGGCAATCTGGCTTTCCAGTCCTGTTTGGCTCATTTCACCGTCATCGGCAGGGGCGGAGGCCTTTTTCAGGACGGGGACCAAGGATGTCGGATTTTCGTACTCCCCCGCGAACCTGGGCAGATACCCGAAACAGGATAGGTACAAATCCTCTGACACCTCTTCGGGGGAGGGCGGGATATCTATTTCGTCGAGCCAAAGGTCTACTTTATCCCCGAAATGCTCGCCCTGGCAGCGCTCGAACAGGGTATCCCCGAACAAATCGAACTGGCGGAAGGCGGCGAGGGACTGGTCCCGGTAGTGGACGTTAATCAAGGCCGAGAAGGGGGCGTTCCGGTGCCCGGGAAGGAAGATGGCAAGATAATCGACGCGCAGCTTTCCCTGTTTGTCGTAGAAATAGACCTCGATCATTTCCGGCAGGCCCGCGGGCTTGTTTTCCCAGCGGATGCGGCTGAGCAGGCGACCGTTTCCGGCATCGAAATATTCAATGTCTTTGTAGTGTCCGGGGGCATTGGCGTAGCCGCCGACGCGTTCGGTTTTCCGGATTTTCCGGGTCTCGACCCGGTGCCGGTGGATGGTAAGCAGGTCGTTCACGAAGGCGTTCAGGCGTTTTACCTGGGATACGTTTTCCTTGACCGACTTGATACTTTTCCGGGTTTCCTGCGCAAAAGCGGACGGTCCGGCGAAATTCGCCAGCACGATGACCGCGAAAAGAAAAACGGATACAGAAAGCTTTATGTTCATATGGCCCCTCCCCTGGTCTTATGAAACCGAAAAAGCCCCAACACTATAACCAAAGGAAAATCCTGGGTGAATCGGGGTAATCCCTAATACCCGCTTATTTCATAAGCAGAGCAAAAGAAGGGGTCATTCCCCGTATTTCTTTTTGATCCAGTCTTTCAGGCCGCCGTCCTTGTAGCCCTTGTCGATGACGTATTCGTAGACCGCCTTGAAGACCGGCGGGTTGGCGTAGCCCGGCATGCGGTACACTTCCTTGCCGGTTTTATCGAAAAACTGGGTCGTCGGGGTAAAGGTCACGCGGTTGGCTTTCGCGACTTTTCCCTCGGTTTTCTTTTTTCCGCTGAAATCCATGAATTCCCGGTCGCCCCGCATGTCCATTTGAATGACATGAAAATTGGCTTTGGCCAAGTTGACGATTTCATCATACTGGAAGGCGACTTCGTGCATCTGTTTACAGTAGGTGCAGCCCAGTTGCTCCCACAACAGGACCAGCGTCTTGCCGGACTTGTTGGCGGCCTCCAGGTCCTTCCTGAAGTCGAAGGAAGGGGACATGAACCAATCCTGATGATGGAAGCCCTTGGGCGCCTTATAATTGGCAAACGCCGCTACCGGGAAAAGCGCAGAGACGAGCGGAACACCGGCGAGCCCTAATCCGGCGCCGAAAGCTTGGGTGAGAAATTTACGTCGGTTGGGCATCGGTGTGTATTTCCTGTCCCGGAAACTCAAAGATGTCCCAGAATATGGGGTCCGGTTCTTCAGAACAATCAAACCTCATGGGTCTCACGCAAATGTGACTTTTGGCGTGACCTTTGGTCCGGGGTATTTGCCCGGTTCTTATTTGGCGGATTTTGGAGCGGAGGCATTGGCGGCCAATGGCAAAACTTCCTCCAGTTCTCCGGCACGCTCCAGCGTGTCCAGAGCCTGCTGGGCTTCCTGCTGGCGAGCCCACATGGCGGCATAGGTGGCGTTCATGGCCAGCAGGGTTGTGTGGCTGCCTCGTTCGACGACGCGGCCGTTCTCCAGGACCAGGATCTCGTCGGCGTCGATCACGGTCGACAGCCGGTGAGCAATGGTCAGGGCCGTGCGGTCGGCGGCGACCTCCCGCAGGCTGGCGAGGATTTCCTGCTCGGTGTGGCTGTCCAGCGCCGAAGTCGCTTCGTCGAACAACAAAATCCGTGGGTTTTTCAGAATCGTCCGGGCAATGGCGACACGCTGCTTTTCACCGCCGGACAGTTTCAGTCCCCGTTCGCCGACGGTCGAGGAGTATCCGTCCGGCAGACTCATGATGAAGTCGTGGATGCGGGCCAGGTGGGCGGCCTCCTCAATCTCCGAAGGCGTGGCCCCCGGTGCGCCGTAGGCGATGTTGTAATAGATGGTGTCGTTAAACAGCACCGTATCCTGCGGCACCATGCCGATGGCCGCGCGCACGCTTTTCTGGGTGACGTCGCGGATATCCTGGCCGTCGATCAGGATCCTGCCCCCGGTGACGTCGTAAAAACGGAACAACAGTCTGGAAATGGTCGATTTTCCGGCACCGGACGGACCGACGATGGCAATGGTCTTGCCGGGGGCAACGGAAAAGGACACATCCGTCAGCACCGGGCGGCGGGAGTCATAGGCGAAGGAAACATTTTCGAACACCACTTCACCGCCGTTGCCGACCAGCGGCCCGGCGCCGGGACTATCTTCGACCTCGGCGTTCTCCTTCATCAGCACGAACATGGTTTCCATGTCGGTAAGAGAGCGTTTGATTTCCCGGTAAACGAAACCAAGGAAATTCAGGGGCAGGAAGAGCTGGATCAGATAGGCGTTGACGAGAACGAAGTCCCCGATGGACATGGACCCATCGACAACCCCTATTGCCGCCATCAGCATGACGCCGGTAACGCCCGCGGAAATGATCGCGCCTTGTCCGATATTGAGAAACGACAGCGTCGTCTTGCTTTTGACCGCGGCCCCTTCGTAGCCTTTAAGGGCGCTGTCGAAACGGCTGGCTTCGTGCTCCTCGTTGCCGAAGTATTTCACCGTTTCAAAGTTCAACAAACTGTCGATGGCCTTGGTGTTAGCCTCGGAATCGGTCTCGTTCATGATGCGGCGGAACTTGATCCGCCATTCGGTGACGACCAGCGTCCAGGCAATATAGGTGACCATGGTCAAAAAGGTCACCAGGGCAAACCAGACGCCATACAGCTTCCACATCACGCCGCACACCATGACGATTTCCAATAGCGTCGGAATGACGTTGAACAACATGAACGTCAGCAAAAATTCGATGCCCTTGGTGCCGCGTTCAATGGCGCGGCTGACGCCACCGGTTTTGCGGTCCATGTGAAACCGAAGACTGAGCCGATGCAGATGTTTGAAGGCCTTCAAACCGGCCTGGCGGATGGCCCGTTGCGCGACCTTGGCGAAAACCGCATCGCGCAGTTCACCAAACGTCAGGGCCAGGACCCGGGTCAATCCATAGGCCACAAGCAACGCCACCGGAACGGCAAGAACCTTGACGGTGTCGCCGCTCAGGGCATCAACGGAATATTTGTAGAAAATCGGAACTACCACGTTGGTCACCTTTGCCAACGTCAGCAGCATGAGGGCAAAAACGACGCGAACCCGCAGGCCGGCTTCCCCCTCGGGCCATAGATATGGCAGCAGGGTGCGGATGGTTTTCAGATCGTTTCGGGGGCCGGTTCTGGGGGGGCCGGGGTCCATGCTTCGCATCGTTATATTTGACCGCTTCCTGGTGCGCCCGGGTGTGAAAATTACCTGTGCGGGAAACTAATATATAAGCCCGTCCCAGGAGTGCGGAAAGGGTAAACCATAATAATTCCTAAGGGTGGCGTATGTATAAATACATGTTCAATTTTTTGTACATATCAGTTTCGTCAGGTTACTGACAGGTTGCTGACATAGTATCCCTGCATCGGGAGGGTTGGGAGCTGGCAGAATATTCCGATGACGGAAAAACAGCCTCTACTTGGAATGCACAGGGGTGATGGGAGCGGTTTTGCCGAATTACGACTTTTTTAATCTTAAAGTATTGATCTGCGACGACAGTCGTCAGATCAGGGCTTTGCTGAAAAATTTTCTTATAGGGTTCGGCTTTCAGGACATCATTGAAACCATGGATGCCGAAACGGCGTTTGCGGAATTGTTGGAAATGGATCCGGATCTGGTGATCACCGACTGGAACATGCCGACGACCAATGGCATTGATCTCGTCCGCCATATCCGCCAAAGCCCGGACAGCCCGAACCCTTACGTGCCGATTATCATGTTGACCGGCTACACGGAACTGGATCGGGTCAAAGTTGCCCGCGACTCCGGCGTTTCCAGTTTTCTTGCCAAGCCCGTCAGCGCCGATTCCCTCTACAAGCGTTTGGTGTCGCTTATCGAGGACCGTCGCCTTTTTGTCCGCACGGACGACTTCATCGGCCCGGACCGGCGATTCAAGAGTGGCGAATTTGAAGGCCCCGAACGCCGCCAGTGACATGCTTTTGCGGTAAGTGTACCCTTTCCAAATGACTGCCAAGCCTTTGATTGACCCAGGTCGCCACCTGCGGGACAAGGTTCGCAAATCGGGTGGCCCGACGCCCGAGCAGGCCGTGATGCGGGCCCTGAACACGGCCGAGTCCATGATGGACGATTATCAGGGATGGGCGGTGGATGACCTGCAAGCCTTGTGGAAGGTCTTTCAGGAATCTTCGGCCGGGACCGGCAACGCCCGGGAATTGTTCGACATTGCCCATGAAGTCCGCGGCCAGGGCGGCAGCTTCGGGTTTCCGCTGATCTCCCTGATCGGGGATTCGCTATGCAAGTTTCTCGAACCGCGCACGGAACTGAGCGCCCGCGAGTTGGAGGTCGTTAAAATTCATATTCTGGCGATGAAGGCGGTTTTCCATCAGGGCCTGAAAGGCAAACAGAAAGGCCTGGATGGAGAATTGCGGGGTCTGCTCGCGTCCTTGCGGAACAAGCTCTCTTCATGACCTGCCTCCCATCCCTTGCCAGCTTTGCTAGGACGGATCGTCGGCCCGTTTCCGGGTCTGCAGGTAGGACTTGAAATCCAGGTCGCCGCGCAGGAAGTGATCGAACAGCAGATACGCAAAGTCTTCCATGCAAGGGGTTTTGCCGGCCTTCGCGCAAGCCTCGCCGCAGCCGGAATAGATCCTTTCGAAACGCTCCAGGGTTTCCCGGTGCGTTTCCCGGTGTTCGTCCATGCGGGGGAACTTCGCCTGATCGAGGATATCCTCTTCTTCGGCGAAGTGCCGTTGCAGAAGGGCGCGGAACTTCCGGCACTGCTCGATGGCTTCGGAATCCTTATCACCGCCGAGGCATCCGGTAATCCCCTGCAGGCATTCGAGCAACGCGCGGTGCTGTTCGTCGATGACGGGGTGGCCCGTCTCGAACGAGTCTCTCCATTGAAATGTCTTCTTCATCCCCCAAATCCGGCACCCGCCCGGTGGACGGTTCCCAGCGCCGAAATCCCCTTAGTTGCAGTGCTGTTTTAAATGGTATGCAGAAGCGGGTCCATTAAAAAAGCCGGGAGGGAATGGGGCGGGAGTTATTCCCACTCGATGGTGCCGGGCGGTTTCGAGGTCACGTCGTAAACGACCCGGTTGATGCCGCGCACTTCGTTGATGATGCGGCCCGACACCCGGGTCAGAAATTCATGGCTGAAGGCAAACGATTCCGCCGTCATGCCGTCGGTCGAGGTCACGGCGCGCAGCGCCAGCACGTACTCATAGGTCCGGGCGTCGCCCATGACGCCGACGGTCTGCACCGGCAGCAGCACGCAGAACGCCTGCCAGATTTCGTCGTACAGCCCTTCGGCGCGAATTTCCTCCAGGTAGACCGCGTCGGCGCGGCGCAGGATATCGACCTTTTCCGGCGTCACCCCGCCCGGCAGCCTGATCGCCAGCCCCGGTCCGGGGAAGGGGTGGCGGCCGACCATGGATTCCGGCAGGCCGAGCTCGCGGCCCAAGACCCGGACCTCGTCCTTGAACAGTTCGCGCAGCGGCTCGACCAGCTTCAGCTTCATGCGATCCGGCAGGCCGCCGACGTTGTGGTGCGACTTGATGGTGACGCTGGGGCCGCCGGTGAACGAGACGCTCTCGATGACGTCGGGATACAGCGTCCCCTGGGCCAGAAACTCCGCGCCCTCGATCTTGCCGGCTTCTTCCTCGAACACGTCGATGAAGGTGGCGCCGATGATTTTGCGTTTGGTTTCCGGGTCAGCGACGCCGTCCAGCTTGCCCAAAAACAAATCCGCCGCGTCGCAGTGGACCAGCGGAATGTTGTAGTGATCGCGGAACAGGGTGACCACCTCTTCGCCTTCGCCCTGGCGCATCAGCCCGGTATCGACGAACACGCAGGTCAGCTGATCGCCGATGGCCTCGTGCAGCAGGGCCGCGACGACGGATGAATCGACGCCGCCCGATAGCCCGCAAATGACCCGGCCCGCGCCGACCTGGTCGCGCACCTTGGCGATTTCGTCGTCCTTGAACGCCGACATGGTCCAGTTTCCGGCGCAGCCGGCGATGCGGTGGGTGAAATTGGCCAGCAGCCTGGCGCCGTCCGGCGTGTGCACGACCTCGGGGTGGAACTGCACGCCGTAGAATTTGCGCTCTTCATCGGCGATCGCGGCATAGGGCGCGGTCGGCGTCGTGGCGCAGGAACGAAAGCCCTCCGGAATGGTCTCGATCCTGTCGCCGTGGCTCATCCACACCAGGTGTTTCTCGCCCGGTTTCCAGACGCCGTCGAACAGCGCGCATTCGCCAGATATCTCGACCGAGGTGCGGCCGAATTCCTGATGGTCGGAGCCCGTGACCTTTCCGCCCAGTTGCTGGGCCATGGTCATTTCGCCGTAACAGATGCCGAGCACCGGAAGGCCCATGTCCCACAGGCCATCGGGCGCGCGGGGCGTTTCGATCTCGCCGGCGGACGCCGGGCCACCCGACAGGATCACGGCCTTCGGCGCGAAGGCGCGGATGGTCTCTTCGCTGACCTGGTTGAACGGGTGAATTTCCGAATAGACGCCGGACTCGCGGATACGCCGCGCGATCAACTGCGTCACCTGCGAGCCGAAATCGATGATCAGGATGCGTTCCGAATGCAGAACGTCGTCTGATACGGGTAGGGGTGTATTGGCGGCGGAAGTCATGACAAACTTTTACCTTTCCTCCGCTGGAATGAAAAGGGCGGCAAAGGGATACGGTCAAGGACTATCAAAGACGCTTTGCCTATAATTACCGCGATCAAAAGGAGGATTCCCCC
>JACNJX010000064.1 GCA_014382345.1 Alphaproteobacteria bacterium | reverse complement strand
CCTCAAGTGCTGGAGCAAATGCTGGCAGCGCTGCCGGACATCCGGAAGATGGCGCCCGACGCCGGTCCGCCCAGCATCGATGGCCTGCTGTCCTTGCGCGGCGTTATCGAACCGGTCGAGGAAGAGTTGTCGGATGAAGAGCGCACGGCGCTGGAGGCCGACATCCTGGATAGTTTCGAGACGGCGGTGACCGCCCTAGCGGACATGCGCGACGAAGAAGGGGTCAGGCTTGCGGAAACCCTGAACGGGCAACTGGATGCTATTGCGGGCCTCAGCGGCGAGGCGGAAAAGCTTGCGGCTTTGCAGCCCGACGTCATCCGCGAACGCCTGAAGGCCCAGATCGAAGCCCTGCTGGAAGATGTCCCGGCCCTGCCCGAGGAACGCCTGGCCCAGGAGGCGGCGCTGTTGATGACCAAGGCGGATATCCGCGAGGAACTGGACCGCCTGAAAGCGCACGAACAAGCCGCCCGGGACTTGATGAACGGCGGGGACGCTGTGGGGCGCAAACTGGATTTCCTGTGTCAGGAATTCAACCGCGAGGCCAACACGCTGTGTTCCAAGTCCCAGGACGTGGACCTGACCCGCATCGGGCTGGACCTGAAATCCACCATCGAGCAATTCCGTGAACAGGTGCAAAACATTGAGTAACGAACCGGAAACCGAACCCGTGCAGATTTCCCGCCGTGGGCTGATGCTGGTCCTGTCGTCACCGTCGGGTGCCGGAAAATCTACGATCTCAAAGGCCCTGCTGGAGAACGACGCCGACCTCACCATGTCGGTTTCGGCGACGACCCGACCGATACGCCCGGGCGAGGTCGAGGGCGAGCACTATTATTTTATCGATCAGGAAAAATTCGAGAGCATGGTTTGGGACGGGGAATTCCTCGAACACGCGACGGTGTTCGAAAACTCCTACGGCACGCCTAAGGGGCCGGTGGAACAAGCCCTGCAAGCGGGTCGGGACGTGCTGTTCGACGTTGACTGGCAGGGCACTCAGGAACTGCAAAGAAATGCCCCCAACGACCTGGTCAGTGTCTTTATCCTGCCGCCGTCCGTCGAGGAACTGGAGCGCCGCCTGCATGGCCGCGCCCAGGATTCTGACGAAGTGGTGGCTAAGCGCATGGCCAAGGCGACGTCGGAAATGAGTCACTGGAACGAATATGACTACATCGTCGTCAACGAGGACGTCGATGCCAGCGTCGCCCAGGTCCAGGCGATCCTTACCGCCGAACGCCAAAAACGGATTCGTCAGCCCGGCATGGTCGACTTTGTCCGCGCCATGGGCGTCAGCCAGTAACCGTCCCGGCAACCGACCTGGCTATCGCACAGAACTGTTCGACAGTTAATTCCTCCGCCCGCGCGGTCGGGGTAATCCCCAGAGCATCGAAATCCAGGTTCAGCGGTTTCAGGCTGGAGCGCAGCATCTTGCGGCGCTGGCCAAATGCCATGGCGGTGACGGCTTCCAGTTTGTTCCTCTCCGCCGGGGCCAGCGGTTGCGGGCGGGGCGTCAGGGTGACGATGCTGGAGGCCACCTTGGGCGGCGGCGTGAACACCTGTTTCGAGACGTTGAATTCAAAGCGGACCTCGCATAGCCACTGCACCAACACCGACAGGCGGCCATAGGTCTTGCCGCCGGGTTCCGCTGCCAGGCGGTCAACAACCTCTTTCTGGAACATCAGCGTCAAACTCTCGAATTCCCCGATCTGACCGAGCCAGCCCAGCAACAATGGCGTCGCCACGTTGTAAGGCAGGTTGGCGACGATCCGGCGCGGTGCGGGCGACAAGGCGGTGACGTCGGTCTCCAGTGCGTCGGCCTCGACAATCTTCAGGCGTTTGGGGTAGGCGTCGCGCAATTCCGCAAGCGCCTCGACGCAGCGTGTGTCCATTTCGACGGCGGAAACGGTTTCGGCGCCGGTGTCCAGCAGGGCGCGGGTCAGTCCGCCCGGACCGGGGCCGATTTCGATGACGTGGACGCCGGTCAAATCCCCGGCCGTCCGGGCGATGCGGGCGCACAGGTTGCGGTCGAGCAGGAAATGTTGCCCTAGGGACTTCCGCGCGCCCAGGCCGTAGCGTTTGATAATATCGCGAAGCGGCGCGGGTTCGGTCATCGGCGGCCCTGTCAGGCGGCGGAGTTGCGAAGACGGGCCATGGCGGACGCCATTGTTAGCGCTGCCAGCAGGCTGCTTTCGTTCGCCGTCCCGGTGCCCGCGATATCCAGCGCCGTGCCGTGGTCGGGCGAGGTGCGCACGAAGGGCAGCCCTAAGGTGACGTTGACCGCGCGCTCGAAGGCCAGGGACTTGATCGGGATCAGGGCCTGATCGTGGTACATGCAAATCGCCGCGTCATAGCCTTTACGCGCCTGTTCCGTGAAAAGCGTATCCGGCGCTATCGGGCCGGAAGCATTAATGCCGACCTCACGCAGCGCCTCTACCGCCGGTGCGATGATGTGGATTTCCTCCGTCCCCATGGCGCCGCCCTCTCCGGCGTGGGGATTGAGCCCGGCGACGGCCAGACGGGGCGCGGAAATACCAAAGTCCTGTTTCAGGGCCGCCGCCGTGGTCAACCCGGCCTGGGTGATCAGCCCGGTATCCAATGTTTCCAGCGCGTCCCGCAGGCTTTGGTGTACGGTCACCGGCACGACCCTGAAATCGTCCGCCGCGAGCATCATCACCGGCGGAATACCGGTCCCGCCCAGATGGGCGAGAAACTCCGTATGGCCGGGATGGGGGAAGTCCGCTGCATAAAGGGCTTGTTTATGGATCGGATTGGTGACGACGGCTGATGCCTCGCCGTCCATCACCAGCCGGACCGCTGTTTCGATGGAGGCGATGACGGCTCCAGCATTGGCCCCGTCGGGCGCACCTGCCTGAACCGGGGCGGGCAGGGGAGAAACCCTGTCCACCGGCAGCACCGGCAGGGCATCGTTGAACACGCCCGGGGCTTCCGATGGGGTTGCGATGTCCCTTATGGGAACGTCAAGTCCGGTCCGGCTTGCAAGGGCGTTGAGCCGTTCCGGATCATCAATAATGAAAAACGGATCCAGGCCGGCGCGCCGGGTCCAGGCCTTGAGCGTAATTTCGCCACCGATCCCGGCCGGCTCCCCCATGGTCAATGCCAACACCGGGGTGGTGGCGGTCATTGGCGGATTTCCACGAAGGCCAGACGGTGCAATTCACGGAGATACTGCCTGGCCAGGATGGACAGCCGTTCATTGCGGAGTTTTGTCGAGATGCGCCCGCGCAGGTTTTCTTCGCTTAGTTCCGGGGTCTTGACCTCGTCGCGTCGGCAAACCATCAACACCATGACACCATCCGGCATGCGAAGCGGTTCGCTGGCGGTCTTGACAGGCAGACCGTTGATCAAATTCTTTTGCTGGGGCCCAAGGACATTAACCTTGATGTCGCCAAGGTTGCCCGACAGGGGGGATGCGAATTTTTTCGCGGCTTCCTCGAGCGCCTTGCAGCTTTTTGCAGCCTTGCCGGCTTTGCGGGCCTTGTTCATGGCCTCGTCAATTGCGGTCGGGCTGGAGCCCTTGGCCAGGGGTATGAAAAGCTGTTGTAAATTGACCGTGGCCGGGGGGGCGTCTTGTTGGCCGAACTTCCGTGCCGTGCGCTGATCCCTGAGGAAGATAATGGTGTACCCCTCCAGGGTGCGGATCGGCCGGCTCATCTGTCCTGATTTAAGATGGCTCAGGGCATTGGTCAGTTCCGGTTCCAATTGGCCTGCTGGGCTCCATCCCATATCGCCACCCTTTTCGGCGGTCGGGCTTTTGGAAAAATTCTTGGCCAAAGCCGAAAAATTGGCCCCGCCCTTTATTTGTTCAAATAACCGATTTGCTAGAGCCAGGGTTTGTGCGTCATTTTCCGGGTTTTCCACGGGCAGGAAGATTTCAGCCAACCGGTATTCAGGCTTGCCGACATTGGCATTGATCTCTGCCAGGACGGCATCGACCTCATCGTCACTGACCTTGACGGATCGGCCATAGCGTCCACCCACCAGATCCTTCCAGATAATGTTGGCTCGGACTTGTTTCCTTAGCACGGAAATATCGATGTTTTGCTGGGCCAGGTATTTGTTAAGTCCGCCTTCTGCTGATTTTGCGGTTTTTTCAATCCGGCCCAGGACCTCCGCAACTTCCTTTTTGGTGACTTTCAGTCCAACGCGTTTGGCTTCCTGAAGTTTCAACTCATCGTCGATCAGGGTCCGCAAAACCTGAGGAGCAAGACGCGCATGGTTTTCCTGGGTAACGGGAAGGCCGGAAAAAAGCATGACCAGCCTGAGGCGCATGCTGAGGTCATAGACGGAAATAATCCGGTCGTTGACAACGGCGGCGATGCGTAACGATTCCTGCGCTTGCAGTTGCCCCGATTGGGCTGCCAGAAAAGCCGTTAGGATAAAAATACAAATACGCTTCGTCATTGGATTTTGAATCACTGTTGGAAAATATCGGTTCTGATTTCGCCCAGGGTCTTCAGCAGGACGTTGACGGTGATCTGGTCGCTGGGTTTTAGGTCGCGATCCTCATAAAAAGTGCGCGACGCATTGGTCGTAAAGACGACGCATTCGTTTTCATAGACCAGCGAAGCGTTGAACTGGCGAGCCTCTCCGGCGGCAATATCATGGACACCGGAAAACCCGGCTCGCCAAAACCGATTGAGTTTTGAGTTCAAGGAAAAGTTGATTTCTTCACGGCCCGAAAATTCGCTGTTGCGGGGCGATTCGATAAAGACGTAATTGGCCTTGGCGCGAAGTGCCTGTCCGCCGGCGGAGAACGTAAATTCATTGCGCTTCGGGATAAAGTTGTCGCTGTCGACCCGGGTCCGATAGAGAAGATCGAAGTACGGCCCCGGAGATACATGGACGCGCCCGACAAGATCGGAGAAACGGTCTTCAAGTCCGGAGCCTTCGGCAAAGGTGTCGTCGTCCTTGAGACGAACGGACTGTCCGACAAAGACGCTGGTTTTGCCGCCGTCCTTGCCGTAGGCCCCCCATTTGACGCCGTAAGCGAACCGTGGCCCCCCTTCGACCTTATCGAGTCCGGTAAATTTGTTGGCGCTGAACAGGTTGGTGTCGTCGAATTCCAGTTCCGTACTGTCTTCGTTGGGGATCTTGGTCGAATTGCCACCATAGGGGCTGTAAATGGCAACGGCGATCGGCTCGATAACCTGGCTGACGTTGCCTTGGTTTTTGACCAACGGTAACCGCCAGTCGATTTTGACCTCCGGAACGACACGGCTGCTGACACCGGAATAGGTGGTTTCAAATTCCCGTTCCAGGTGATCCACCTGATAAAGATCGACGTTCAGACCGGCTGTGAGTTTATAAACGCCACCAAAGGCATCGACAAAAGGCAGTTGCCAGCCCGGCCTGATCGAAAGACGCCGGGTGTCGTTACCTTCCTCGCGGAAAATGGAGAGGAAATTGACGTTCAGTACGGTCTGTCCGCCGAAACGGTCCGGGCGCCCTAAATGATTGAAGTCGAGCAGGGGAACAACAAGCGGTTCGGTTTCCGATACGTCCGTCGCCCGAAGTCCCTGAAAGGAATAGGCGTTGACGGAAAAATAATTTCGCTGGCGGAACCCTTCTGCAAATAACCGGGAGTTCAGGGAGCTGGGAGAACCAAACCCGTAGCGGCGAAGGTATGTATCGTCGGAGGCGCGGTTCAGGTCGAAGCCCCAGCGCCAGGTGTTGTCGATGTCGAAGCGGCCTTTGGCGTCGATGTGGCCGCGTATATCGTCCTCGCTGTCGCCGAGGATCAAGCTGCCTGCGGCGTCGAGTTTTCCCTTTTTAAACCGGTGACGGTATTCGGCAAAACCACCGGCCCCTTCATCGGCGGTATACAAGGCGGTAATGGTGGCGTCCCGGTTGGGGCCAAGGTTGAAGTAATAAGGAATCTGCGCGACCAGACCTAAGTCCGAAGAGCCGCCAAAGGACGGCGCGAGAAAGCCGCTTTTCCGTTTCACGGTGGGGTCGGGATGCGACAGGTACGGGGTGTAGGCTACGGGGAATCCAAGAAACTCCAGCCAGGCGTCGCGGTATTCGATAGTCTTGGTGGTCTTGTCATGGATGACCTTAACCGCCTTGACTTGCCACAGCGGCGGCTTCGTCGGGTCGTCCTCGCACAGCTTGCAGGGTGAATAGACGCCTTGGCGCATTTCCGTGATTCGCCCCGCCGAGCGGCGCGCGCCGCTGGCGGCGATGCGCGATCGGTCGGTCAGGACAAGCCCTAGCCCCTTGATGATAGCATCCTTGAGGTCACCGGAAACTTCCATCTGTTCGCCGAAAACTTTCTCGCCCCCCGCTTCAAACAGTTGCAGGTTGCCGCTTGCCGAGACCACGTCCGTTTTCTGGTTATAGGAAATGTGGTCTGCTAGCAGTTTTCGTCCGCCGTTAATGATTTCCACGTTCCCGGTGGCGACGATCAGGCCCTGTTCCTGGTCATAGCTCATCTCATCGGCGCTCAGTTGAACCGGCAGGTCTGTATCAGGCTTGTCACCGGGGGCTTGGCTGCCCACATCCCCGGCGGGTGTATCGGGAACGCTTTGTTGTTCGGGCGCTGCGGTTGGTGAGGGGGCGGGCGAGGTGGCTTGAAAACCAATCGGCGGAACCACGGGGATCGGCTTCGGCAACAGGGTCGCGGGAGCCGGCAGGATTTGCGGAATTGGCGTAGCTGTCTGCTGGGTTGCCCCCGGTACGACACTCGGTGCGGGCGCGGTTTGTCCGGGTTTGTTCGGATCAAAGGGCCCCGGATACCAGAGTGTTCCCAGCGGTTTGCCGTATTGTACCGGCGCCAGGGGCTGGGAATTGGCGGGCGCGGGTTCAGGCGCCAGGACCGGCGCCGGCAGAACCGTGGGCCGGGACCGGTTGGGGGCATATTCACCGGGGAACCAGAGCGTTCCAAGAGGTTTGCCCGGTTGCGGCGCGCCGACAGAACTTGGCACCTTGAAGGGGGTGGCTGGTGGTGCCGGAATCAGGGAAGGTTCCGCTGTCGGCGTCGGCGTTTGAATGGGGGTGCGAACCCCGGGGGCCGGCTTGGCGTTGGGATCATAAGGCCCTGGATACCACAACGTCCCCAGCGGTTTGCCGGGCTTGGGCGCGCCGACGCCGTCCGTTGCCGCCTCAGTGGAAGAGGCAAAACCCGGCCCTAAAACCGATACGGCCAAAACAACGGCTATAAGAGCGGGCGGCATGAAACGGTAGGGGAATGCGCGCTGCATGGCCGTCACCCGTCTTCCAGATGCAACAGGGTGGCGAGACCCAGCAGGGTGGCGACGCCTGATGGTGTCCAGGCGGCAAGGGTCACCGGAATGCTATCCGACAGGCCAAGGGCGAAAACGATGTCGGAGAAAAAATACAGGATGAACCCGGTCAAAACACCGGCGCCGATGATGGTGATGCCGCCGCCCTGGCGGGAATGGCGCAGGGTGAAGGTCGCGGCGATCAGAACCATGGCGCACATCAAAAACGGCGAGGCTAACAGAGAATGCCAGTACAACCGGTGGCGTACGGCAGAGAACCCGGCCTTCTCAAGGGTTCCGATGAAGCCCGGCAGATCCCAGAAGGACATGGTTTCCGGCGGCGCGAAGCTGTCTTGAATCCGGTTCAGCGTCAGGTCGGTGGCGAGCCAGAAATCCTTCTCCAGGCGGGGCGATTCTTCGGGCGTATGCACCCAGGCATTTTTCAGATGCCAGAACCCGTCTTCCAGGGATGCGTGTTCCGCATCTAGGCGTCCGGTGAAGGTGTCATTGTCCTTGTAATTGAAAACCACGACGTCGCGCAGTTCCACATCCTTGCCCGTTTGCAGGACGAAGCGTGAGTGCACCACGGACTGTCCGTCGGCGTTGGACTGGCGAAGCCACAGGCCGTTCTGGGACAGCGCCAGGAAGCTCTTGTGGCCTTTCAGGTTAACCGCTTCGATCCGCTCGTAGCGGGAGATGGTCGTCGATGCCAGCGGATTGAGAACGCCGATCTGGAACAATCCCAGCATAAAGGCGAGGCCAAGCACGGGTAGCAGGAACTGCCAGACAGATACGCCGGCGGCGCGTGTAATGACCAGCTCATGGGTTCGGGTCAGACGCCAAAAGGCGGCCATGCCGCCGAACAAAACTGCGAAGGGGAAGGCCTGCTGGCCCATATGGGGAAGCTTTAAAAACGCCATCTCCATGACCATGCCAAACGTGATCTCCGGTTTGGCGGCGGCGCGGCGCATAAGTTCCACCGTGTCGAATAACAGGATCAACATTAAAAACAGGCCGAACATGGTAAAAAAGGTCAGCAGGAAATTGCGGCCGATATAGACGGACAATGTGGGTGAAAGGCGCACGGGTTAAGCTATTCCCTTCCGTCTCAAGCCGCTAACGCGCGGGACTTGCGCGGCCGCCGACGCTGCCACAGGACCATGAAAGCGTAACCAAGCGCAATCGGGATCAGCACCAGGACATATAGCAACGGCACCAGATGCAGTTGCTTGGCGACAAGGTTTTCCAGCCCGAGCGCCAATCCCTGCAGGGCGACCATGATGGTGATGGCGAGAACGATCTGACGCGTTTGTGTCCGGCGGCTGAAACTGCTGGCGATCAGGCAGGCCAGCCCAATCAGGGTAAAGCCCAGCGAGGCTAGGGGCGAAGACAGGCGCTTATGTCCCTCGACAATAAATTTGCCATACTCCTTTTCATTCATTTTCGGCTCAATGGTCCGGATATTAAATAATTCACCCATTGCCCGCTCCCTCGGTTCCCGGTAGCGGGGCGCGGTTTTTTCGATGTCCGGGGTAAGGTCGAAGACATATCGGTCAAAATACAGGATCGAAAACTTGTTGGTTTTTTTGTCCACGCCTTGGCGGTTGCCGTTGAACATGATGACGCGCGCGCCTTCGTCGGTTTCGACCATGGCACCCTTGGACGCCATCAATGTAAAAGGGTTATCCTTGTCGCGTTGATCGTGGACCAAAAGGCCCAGAAGCTGGCCGTCGTTGGTTCGCTGGCGGACATAAACGGTAATGCCGCCGGCGACCGCGTTGAAGGCGCCCTCACGCAGCAGGATATGGCCGTAATTGTAGCGGATGTCCCATTGCAGGTTGCGGAATTTGGTGTATGACGCCGGCACCAGAAAGAGGTTCAGGGCATACCCGAAGCCGACGACGAACACGGCCAGGATCAAGGCCGGCTTGGCGAGCGAGAACTGGCTTAGGCCCGCGGCCCGCATGACCATCAGTTCGCGGTCGGTGATCAGCTTTGAATAGGTGAAGACAACCACTGTGAACAAGGCAATGGGCAGCACGATGACCAGGAAATTCGGCAGCAGAAGTACCGTCAAATAAACGAACATCCCCGCGGAAAGCCCCCGGTTGACGATCATTTCAATGAATCGCAACGACTGCGACAGCCAGATGATGCAGGTTAGTCCCGTGGTTACCAGGACCATGCCTACGAACAGCTGTCGCAGAACATATTTCGTAAAGCCGTTCATAATCCGGTCTTTTTGTGATTGAATCCGGCCCAAGGTGTGCGAAAAAGGTTAAAAAATCAAGGACTAACGATAATTTAACCGAAATGGTTCCGAAACCGGAATCAAGCGTCCCCGGCGCCCGAACGCAGGACGGACTCCCAGCCACGGGTGACGGTGGTGGCCAGACCGGGGGCTTGAATCAGGATTTGGTCGGCGAAAAAGCGGCTGGAGATCATTTTATCACGTAAAAAACCGCTGTCTTCCCCAGATTTCAGCCGTTTATGGGCGGCCAGGGCGGACCGTGCCATCAGCCAGCCGCCGGTCGCCGTTGCCATCAGCCGCAGGTAGGGAACCGCGCCCGCGGCGACGGCGTCGGTATTTTCCGGGTAGGTTTCGACAATCCAGCGGGTAGCTTCCTGCAACGCGTCGAGCGCCGTTTTCAGGGCGTCCCTAAGCACGCCCAGGTCATCGACCCCTGAATGTTCGGCCAGTTCGCCGTCGAGCGCGCGCATGTCGGCGATCAGGGCATCGGCTGCGGCGCCGTGATCGCGGGTCACCTTGCGGCCCACCAGATCCAGGGCCTGGATGCCGTTGGTGCCTTCGTAAATGGCGGCGACGCGGACATCGCGAAAAAACTGCGGCGCGCCGCTTTCCTCGATATAACCGGCCCCGCCCAGAACCTGCATGCCGGTGTTGGCGACCTCGATGGCGGTGTCAGTGCCCCAGGCCTTGACCACGGGGATCAGCAAATCCACCAGGGCCTGTTTGGCGGCCCGCGTGTCCGCGTCCGGGTGGCGACGCGCCATGTCGAGCGCTGCGCCGGCGTAATAGGCCAGCGCTCGGATCGCCTCGGTCTGCGCGCGCATGGACAACAACATGCGGCGCACGTCGGCGTGGCTGTCGATGGTGGCACCTCCGCCCTGTACCCGTTCGGCGGCATAGGCGCGGGCGTGCTGAAAGGCGTGTTCGGCGACGCCGACGCCTTCGATGCCGATCGCCAGGCGGGCGTTGTTCATCATCGTGAACATATATTCCAGACCGCGATTTTCCTCACCCACCAGATAGCCGACCGCGCCCCCACCATTTTCGCTTTCGGCCTCACCAAAGGACATCACGCAGGTCGGGCTGGCGTGCAAGCCCATCTTGTGTTCCAGCGACAGGCAACGAAGGTCGTTGCGGTCGCCAAGGCTTCCGTCTTCTTTAACAAGAAACTTCGGCACCACATACAGCGACAACCCCTTGACGCCGACCGGCCCCCCTGGCGAGCGCGCCAGCACCATATGGATGATGTTGCCGGTGAAGTCCTGCTCGCCGTGGGTAATGAAGATTTTCTGACCGGTGAGCCGATAGTTTTCTCCGACCTTGATGGCGCGGGTGCGGATTTTTGAAAGGTCCGAACCCGCCTGCGGTTCGGTCAGGTTCATGGTGCCGGCCCATTCGCCGGACACCAGTTTTTCCATATAGACGGCGCGTAAATCATCGGAGCCATGCGTGCTCAGCAATTCGACCGCCGCCTGGGTCAGGGTCGGGCAGATGGAGAAGGCCATGTTTGCGCCCTGCCAGATTTCGAAGGTGGCGCCGGCAACCAGCATAGGCAGGCCCATGCCGCCATATTCGGGATCGAAGGGAACGCCGTTCCAGCCGCCCTCGATGAATTGCCCGTAAGCCTGGGAGAATCCGTCGGGCGTGCGCACGACGCCGTTCTCCAGCACGCATCCTTGGCGGTCGCCGACGGGGTTCAGCGGCGCCAGCACGTCCGTCGCCAGTTTGCCGGCTTCAGCAAGGATAGCGTCGATCAGGTCCGGGGTGGCGTCTTCATGTCCGGGCAGGGCGGCGACCGCGTCCAGCCCTGCCAGTTCGCGGAGCACGAAGCGCATGTCGTCCAAAGGGGCTCGGTAGGCGGTCATGAATTCAAATGAACACCAACCCAGGCCCCGTGTCCAGAAGACTGGACGTTTAGTTTCCGAACAGCTTCTTCAGACCCTTGCCGGCATCACCGAGGCCTTTTTCCAGGGTTTCGCCCGCGCCCTTGGCGGCATCGCCTGTGCCTTTGGTAACGCCCTCTAGCGCGCCCTTGGTTTTATCCTGAATCGCCTTGGCCGCGTCTTCCGCGCCTTTCATCATCGCGTCCAGGTTCAGCGCGCCGACGGCGGAGCCCGCGCCCTTGGTCAGGGTGCCGATAATCTTCTCGGCGATTTCAGCCGGGCTGGCGCCTTTCTTTTCCTTGCCAATGTCTTTCAGGTGAACGTCGGGGAGCGGCGTGGTCAGGGCCTTTCCCTTGAGGAACGCGGCGCTGACGCTGATCTCTCCGCCCCGTATATACAGGTGATTGATGACGATTTTCGGGCCTTCGCTCTCTTTCTTGGCGCCCTCTTTCTTTGCGGAACCACCGGACCCGAATTGCTTGGCATAGGCGTTGACGTTCTTCTGGATGGCATCGACGTTGGAACCGCCCGCCCCCAACTCATAGGTGACTTGCGGTTTGGTGATGGCGACTTCCTTGATGACGATGGGGTCTTTGCCGATCGACGCGGTGTCCAGCGTGATGGAGATACCGCCCAACGCGAACGCGCTCGGTGTCTTGAAGCCTTTTGGGTTGCCGACCGTGAGTCCACTCATGGAACCGCTGCCGGACTTGATGGAAATGGAAACATCGTTGAGACTGACTTTGGCCTGTGTCGCGTCTGATCCGACTTTTTCCACGGCGTCCTTGATCAAGCCGTCCAGGTTGGACAGCAGGAAGACGGATACGCCAACGACAACGACAATCAAAGCGCCGACGGTACCGAGGCCGATTTTCATTCCGCGGTTCATGAGTTCGCTCCTTCATAACTGGGGGAATAAGATTGTAATGGTATGTAACGGGCACGGCCACAACGAATGCGGGTCAGGACTTGTCGCGGGTGAAAACCCAGGAATTACCTTCCGACAGGTCGGGGCGGTAGGCATAGCCGCCATCATTGAAGTCCTTGATCTGGTCCGGGGAATCCAGCCGGTTCGTGATAATATATCGCGCCATCGCGCCGCGCGCGCGTTTGGCGAACAGGCTCAACACCTTGGCGACGCCGCCCTTGACCTCTTTGAATACAGGCGTAATGACCCCGCCCTCCAGCGTGTCCTGATCGACGGCCTTGAAGTATTCCACCGAGGCCAGATTGATGACCGTTCGGTCCTTGTGTTTGGCGGTGGCGGCGTTGATCGCATCGGCCAGGGTGGTGTCCCAGAATTCATAGAGATTATTCGCGCCGGGCGGCTGGAACCGCGCGCCCATTTCAAGACGATAGGGCTGGATCAGGTCGAGCGGGCGTAACACCCCGTACAAGCCTGACAATATCCGCAGATGGTCCTGCGCGAAGTTCAGGTCGGCGTCGTCCAGGCTGTCTGCGTCAAGGCCCACATAGGTGTCGCCGTTGAACACCAGCGCCGCCTGCTTGGCGTTGCCAAGCGTGAACAGTGTCGCGAAGTCCTGGAAACGGCGGAAGTTGAGGTCGGACAGTTTGTCGCTGATCTTCATGGTCCGGCCCAGTTCGGCGCGGCTGAGGCTTCTGGCCTTTTCCACCAGGATTTGCGATTGGTCGAGAAAATCCGGCTGCGTAAAATGCGCCGATTTCGGCTCGGTCTCGAAATCCAGTTTCTTGGCGGGGGAAATAATGGCAAGCATGTCGGGTCCGTCCCCGTCTGTTGTCGTCTGTTAGAGTGTGTTTTGATATAGAGACTTTACCCGCAATCTGGAAGGAATAAAAAGAACGTGATTACCGTTTACGGCTTGAAGAACTGCGACACCTGCCGCAACGCCTTGAAATGGCTGGAGGCGGAAGGGCTGGCCCACCAATTTCACGATCTGCGCAAAGACGGCGTGGACGAAGTGACCATTCAACGCTGGTCCGATGCCGTTGGTTGGGAAATGTTGCTGAACAAGCGCGGCACCACATGGCGCGGCCTGGAGGACGCGGTCAAGGAGGGGGCTAACGAAGCCAACGCCGCCTCCCTGATGGCCGAACACCCGGCCCTGATAAAGCGCCCGGTGTTCGTGACCGGTGAGGATGTCATCGTCGGCTTCAAGGATGAACAGAAAAACCGGCTTACCGGACAGGAGTAAGTATCATTCAACAAAATCCTTAAACGGCGGCATGCAAAAGGAACAACCCGCCATCCACGGCCGCACGCGTCAAAGCGGGGGTTTTGCAACCCAGGGCATTGGTCAGCCGGTCGTCAAACCGCTCATCGTGGCTGTTGAACATCTCGCGGATATATATTGTTCCGGCGCCTTGTCCGTAGTCTCGCCGGTGAGGGATGAAATCAAATGGCGCGCCTCCTGATGATCGGGGTCGATTATTAGGGTATCCGGGGGACCCAAGAAATCATGTATATCGAGCATGAGGGGGATCAAAAAAATCTAAAAAATACAGATCGATGAATATTGGAAAATCATTTTAAAAAGTAAATATTAGCCAAAAAAAGAAAAATAATTCCTCAATAATTTGCGCTTCCTGTCAAAAAATAATAAACAAAAAAACTCTGTAGTATGTTGTTTTAATTTATAAATTTGCATTCAAGTTAGGGTGTGTTGGATTGCGACTTGAGGGTTGCAGGGAACCCCCATGGGCTCTCGGGCCATTGACTTTTTAGGGAAAAGGTCTAGATGTCACGCATACGTGTTGCATTTGTTTTGTGTTTACTAACTTACCGGTAAACCGACTAGCTTAGTTTTTCCCTGACAATGTGAGCGTTTAACCGACCGCGCTATCACGAGGTGTGAGGCGCGGAATCAACACTCCTGTTTGAGGAAATTACTATGGCTACTGGTACTGTTAAATGGTTCAACCCCGCTAAGGGTTTTGGATTCATCGAGCCCGAAGATGGCTCGAAAGACGCTTTCGTTCACATTTCGGCCGTCGAGCGCGCCGGTCTGAGTTCGCTTAACGAAGGGCAGAAGGTCTCCTATGAGCTTCAGCCCGGACAGAACGGCAAATCTTCCGCCGAAAACCTGTCCATCGTCGAATAACGACGCAAGGCGCCGCCCCCAACATCTGTTGGGGGCGGCTGCCGTTTGCCCATGGTGATCTCATTGGTTGCCCTGCGGTATGAAGATGCCGGTGGCGCCCCGATAGCGTTCCAATGGCATCCAGGAAATAAGAGACATGCCCCGAAAGCCCAATTACAAATTCGAACGACATGAACGCGATAGGGCAAAAGCAGCCAAAAAAGCGTTGCGGCTTGAGGCCAAAAAAGAAAAATCGGAAAAAAGAAATTCCGATGACGCCGATATAGATCAGGCGGACGATGCCTTGGTCGACTCCAGTGATGAACAGCCCGAAGGGGCTCTGAGGGACGACGACCCTGATCGGTGAACGCGCCGTTTCGGTACGCGCTCCGGGACGATGAATTGGCCCGTGGCGCCTAGAACTCAAACGGAGAATCAACGATATGTCGAAGGCAGCAAAAACCAAGGCCGAGATACAGTTCGCCGCCACCCAGAAGAAGACCAAGCTGGCCCTTCAGGAAAGGGAAATTGCTGATAAAGAGCGGGCTGAGCATGTCGCGGGCCTGAAGGCTCTCCGACTTGCCAAAGCAGCGGTCGACAAGGAAACCGCCGAAGTGGCAGCCGCCGAAAAGGCCACCGCCATCCCCAAAAAAACACCCCGCCTGCCCCAGGCGCACCGGCGTTAAGTCGTAGCGCCCAGATCATTAAACGCTAACCCGCAAAACAAACAATCGGCCCGAAATAGGGACGTCGTTTTCAATTCTGATTACGACGGGGGTTTTGCAAGCGACCGAAAACCCGGACCCTTCTGCCAGTTTTTCAATATAGGCTTCGCTCTGGGAATAGCGGCTGCTGGGTAGAAGTTTAAAATCTCCGTCTTCCAAATATTCGACTGAAAAAACGAACAACCCGTCGTCCGTTAGCGCGCGGCGAATGGCTGAGAAAATTCCGTCCAGCTTGCCGATATAAATAAAGGTGTCGGCCGACAGGATAAGGTCGTAACCGGTGGGACGAACGTCCGGCCCTTCGAAAAAGGCTTGTACATCGGAAAGATAGAGATTGGCGTAAAGGCCTTTGGTCCCGGCTTGTTCCAGCATTTTCGGCGACAGATCGACACCGTCGATTTCACCCGCCAAATCCCGGAAATTTTCCGCCACCATGCCGGTGCCGCAGCCCAAATCCAGGACTTGTGCGAAGGAATCGGGCCCGTCCGCCAGGGCGTCCACGGCTTCGCGCATCAGGGTAGGGATTTTGTAGCCGAGTTCATTGGTCAGGTGTTCATCGAACCTACCCGCGTAGTCGTCGAATAGCCCTCTTACATACTTCTCGGGTGCGATGTCCGTGGTTTCACCGCAGATCGAGGCGATATGGTGGCGCACGTCTTCCAGTCCCGGATTGACCTTCAGGGCGTGCCGGTAACGGACCAACGCATCTTCCGTTTGCCCCAGTTTCTTAAGCGCGTGTCCCAGATTGCAGTGGGCTTCGACGAAATCGGGTTTTATGGCAATGGCCCTGTTGTAGCTGGCAACGGCGTCTTCGAGTTTCTCCATTCCCCGGAGCGTATTGCCGAGATTATTGTGCGCTTCGGCGTAATCCGGATTGATCTCCAGGGCGTTACGGAAACTTTCTGCGGCGTCTTCGTCGGCGCCCAATTTCCTAAGCACGATTCCCCGGTTGGAATAGGCTTCCGCGTAAGCGGGGTTGGCGGCAACGGCCTTGTCGAAACAGGCCAGGGATTCCTGCAAACGGCCTTGAAGCTGGAGAAGGTAGCCGAGGCTGTTGTGGGACTGACTCAGCTCCGGGCTCAGGCTTAGGGCCTTTTGGTGGCTGGCGATGGCTTCATTCGCCCTGCCCAGAGCCTGAAGCGTATTGCCCAGATTGCAGTGAAAAATGGCTTTCCCGGGGTCGATGGCGATGGCCTTGGCGATCAATTTCAGGGATTCTTCCGCCATACCGGCCTGAAAGGCGACGACGCCGAGCAGATGATTGGCGGTGGCATGATCAGGATTGACGTCGAGAATTTTTCTGTAACCTTCTTCCGCCGTCTCAAGGTTCCCGGATTGGTGGGCGGCAAGACTTTCCTGGAGCAGCGCCTCTAACAAAGAGGCCAAGTCCTTCATCCTACAGAACCTTCCCCGGATTCATGATCCCCTTGGGGTCGAAGGCGGCCTTGATGGCGCGCATGAGCTCCAGTTCGGACGCCGGGCGGTAGCGTTCCATTTCCCCCCGCTTCAGCGTACCGATTCCGTGTTCGGCGCTGAAACTTCCGCTTAAGTCATACACGATATCGTGCACCAGCCGGTTAAACCGTCCCCATTCGGCCAGGTAGTCGTCGGGGTCCATGCCTTCCGGCTGACTCAGGTTGAAATGGATATTTCCGTCGCCCAGGTGCCCGAAGGCGCACGGGCGGATGCCGGGCATTTCGGCTTCCACCGCCTGGGTGGCGCGGGTGAGGAATTCCGGAACCTTCGAGACGGGAACGGAGACATCGTGCTTGATGCTGGCACCTGCGGAAGACTGGGACAGAGGCACGGCCTCACGGATACGCCAGAAATCGTCGGCTTGCGCGACGCTGGCGGCGATCACCGCGTCGTCGATGATGCCGTCTTCCAGTGCGTTCCCTAAAATTCCCTCAAGGGTATCGCCCGCAGCATCGTTGCTACCTGGAAAGGACAATTCGACCAGCGCGTACCATTGATGGGGATCTGCGAACGGGTCTTTGACCTCCGGCGAATGGGTGAAGGCGATTTCGACGCTCATGCGGCTGAGCAGTTCGAACCCGGTCAGCGCGTCCCCGGCGTCATGGCTTGTTCTCTGCAACAGCTCGAGCGCCGCTTCGGCGCTGGGCATGGCGGCCAGCGCGGTTTCCTGGCGGGGCAGGCGGGGGAATAGTTTCAACACGGCGGCGGTAATCACGCCGAGCGTCCCTTCCGCGCCGATGAACAGGTGCTTCAGGTCATAGCCGGTGTTGTCTTTGCGCAAGCCCCTGAGGCCGTCCCATACGCGCCCGTCGGGAAGCACGACTTCCAGTCCCAGCACCAAATCGCGGGCGTTGCCGTAGCGCAGCACCTGGACGCCGCCGGCGTTGGTCGAAAGATTGCCGCCGATCTGGCATGTGCCTTCGGCGCCAAGGCTTAAGGGGAACAGGCGGTCCACGTCTTCCGCCGCGGACTGGATATTGGCAAGGATGCATCCGGCGCCGACGGTCATGGTGTTGTTGGCGGCATCGACTTCGCGGATCTGGTTGAGCCGGGCCGTGGTCAGCACGATGCCGCCGTCCGGCACGCCGCCGCCGACAAGCCCGGTGTTGCCGCCTTGTGGGGTAACGGGGATGCCCGCCTCATGGCACAACATCATCACGGCGGCGACTTCGGATGTGTCGGCGGGGCTGACGATCAGATCGCATTCGCCATGCCACAGGCCGCGCTGTTCGGTGACGTGGGCCTCGACCTTATCCGCGTCATCGGTCCAACCCTTCGGCCCGACGATCTCCTTGATGGCGTCCAATATGTGTTCCGGGGTTTCCATGCATCGCCACAATACCGCAACAGGGTAGGGCGGGAAAACGTCAATTCACTGGCCCTTGAGATAACGGCCCGGCGGGACGCCGAACGTACGGCGGAACATGGCGATAAAGGCGCTCGGGCTCTCGTAGCCGAGGTCGAACGCAATCGCCGTCACGGGGCGTCCCTCGGCCAGCCATTCGAGCGCCTTCAGCAATCGCGCCTGCTGCCGCCATGCGCCGAAGGTGAGCCCTGTTTCCTTGACGAACAACCTCGCCAGTGTGCGGGCCGAAGCGCCGGCTACCTTCGCCCAGGCTTCCAGCCCGGCCCGTTTGCCGGGGTTGACGGCCAGCGTGTCGGTGATCCGCCGGAGTCTCGCGTCGGCGGGAATGGGCAGGTAAAGGGGCGTCGGCTCAAGCCGTTGCAGACGGTCCAGGATCACCGCCATCAGCCGGCCATCGGGACTTTTGATATCGTATAGTTTCGGTACGGAGACGGCTTCCAGGATCAGTTCCCGCAACAACGGAGAGACGGTGACGACACAACAGTCCCGAGGGAGAGCCTTGGCGGCCTCGGCAGCGACGAACAGACTTCGCATGCGTACCTCGCCGGAAATGTCGGAACGGTGCTTAATGCCTCCCGGTACCCAGACGGCGCGTTCCGGCGGTAGTACCCAACGCCCGGCTTCGGTGATGACAGTCAGGACGCCACTGATGCCGTAGATCAGTTGCGCGCGTGGGTGGCTATGCCAATCGATTTCGTCGCCCGGCCCGTAATTCGTGGCGGTGGCGGCGATGGGGCGAGGTAGGTTCTGGACCCCTAGGACTTCAGGTGAGAGAGACATGTTTGGCAATTATTCGACATTTATTGACAGAATATCGAAAGATTGTCGCATCTTTCCCGTTTAAAAGAAAGGAACAAGAGAAACCGCCGTCCGCGAAAGGACACCCCCATGCCTCGAATCGATGACCAGCGCACCCGTCTTTTGTTTCTCAACGTCGGCCATTTCACCGATCACCTGTTCATGCTGATTTTCGCCAAGGCGGCCTTCAGCGCCGGCCTCGCCTTCGGGCTGGCCAGGGATGGGGCCTATGCCGAGATGATACCCTATGGCGTGCCGTCGCTGATCCTGTTCGGGGCGTGTGCGCCCATCGCCGCGCACTTGGCCGACAAATGGAACCGCAATGGTATGATCGCGGTGTTTTTTGTCGGCATCGGTATTGCCGCTGTCGCCACCAGTTTCGCCCAGAGCCCGCTTGAAATCGGCATCGGGCTTTCCGTGATCGGCATCTTCGCCGCCATCTATCATCCGGTCGGCATCGCCATGGTCATCGAAGGCGGCGGCAAGGTCGGCGGGCGGTTGGGAGCCAACGGAGTCTGGGGCAACATGGGCGTTGCGGCGGCGCCGTTGATTACGGGTTTTATCCTCGCCGATTATGACTGGCGGCTGGCTTTTCTCCTTCCCGGCGTGGTGTCGATCCTGATCGGGATCGGCTTTTCAGGCTTCGTCCGTTCCGGCCGCATGAACCCACCGGAGCCATGCCCACGGGAAAAGGCCCTGGTCGGTTTCACGCCGGGCTGGCCCCGGGCGCTGTTGTCGCTGGGGCTGGTGACCGCCGCCGGCGGCTTCGTTTTCGGCGCCATGACGTTCCTCATTCCGCGTATGTTCGAGGTTTCCATGCCCGCCGTCAGCGTCGATATCGCGGTGACCGGCGCGCTCGCGGCCCTGGTCTACGGGGTTGCGGCATGGGCGCAGCTTTTCATCGGGCGCATCATCGACAAGCGCCGCATCAAGCCGGTGCTGGTATGCGTGGCCATGGGCCAGCCGATACTGATCGGGGTAATGGCGATGCAGACGAATTACGGGCTGCTGATTACCTCACTGTTGGCCATGTGCTTCGTGTTCGGCCAGATCCCGATTACCGACGCGGTGCTGTCGCGCTACGTGCCGGACGTGTGGCGGGCCAAGGTGCTGTCGATCAAGTTCATGCTTAATCTGGTGATCGGGGCGATGGCGTTGCTGACGGCGCGCGCCATTCTGGCCTCCGGCGGCGGGTTCGATACCCTGATGGTGGTGTTGGCGCTGGCGGCGTCGTTGATCGTTTTCGCCGCCCTGTTGCTGCCGGCGCGGGCGGGCGAGGACACGGCAACCGAGCCGGCGCCCGCGACGACCTAGAGAGAGGCCGTTATTTCACCGTAATGCAGCTGCATTCGCAGAGTTGAGTCACCTTCTGCGAGACACTGCCCATCAACAAGCCCTTCAGCGAGCCGAGACCACGCGTGCCGATGACGATCAGGTCGGCATCCTTTTCCTTGGCGGTATCCAGGATACTTTTGGCCGGATCGCCGTCGAGGATCATGGTTTCGACGGGGACCGCGCCCGAGCGTTTGGCAATGTCCGTTGCGTCGCTGATGATGCGTTCCCCAACCTGTTCGTGAACCCTGTAGGAGATTCCATAACCCCGGGTGGCCTTGGTGGCCGACGCTACGTCGCCGTAGAGACTCGCCGGGGTAAGGCTTTCGTCTGCGCCGGCCTCAATCAGGTGTTCGGCTTCGGCCATCTTGAGGAATTCTTCGGAAATTTCACCATGCCCGATGGCGTGGACAATGGTCAGGTCCGCACCGTATTTGACGGCGAGATCGCCGGCGATTTCCACGGCCTTATCGGAATGCCCGGAGCCATCCGCAGCAACAAGGATTTTCTTGAACATGATCCGCTCCTTTCCTTCATATCGACAAAGGATCGAACGTCTTTGAAAACGATTTTGCCGACACAAGGACATACTAGCACCGGGCGAACCGGGCTTCTTTGATGTCCGTCAAGCGGGGAGCGGAAAAGGGGAAATTCCGATTTAAAACAGTCCCTTGTTTCGAAGGAAACGGAGCGCGCCGGCGATGCAGCGGCAATCATCGACGGCTTGGTGGGAAACCCCTGGTGGAGGAAAACCGAGCGCGTCTGGAAGGGTGTTGCTTTCCATACCGGCGAAATCGCTGTTGACGTGCCGGGCCATGAGGTCGCGGGCGTTGAAAAACAGATCCTGCGGGAAGGGGAAAAGCAGGCCCCTCCGTTCGCAGTCCTGTCCCAGAACATTCCAGTCGCGTCCATAGCAGTAGACCGCTCGGGTGTCTTCGCCGATAAATTCCCGAAACGCCTCGAGACCGTCCGCAAAGTCCAACCCGTCGGCTTCCAGGCGGGCCTGGGTGATTCCGGTCAGGTTAACGAAATACTCGCTGAGGCCGGGGTTGATCACGGGTTTGACGAGAGCCTGGAAGGCCCCGGTTTCCATCAGTCCTTCGTCATCGGCGAGTTGAATGGCACCGATCTCGACGACTTCCTTTTCCTCGCCGGTGGCCGACCAGCCGTTCTGCAAGGATCCTTCCCAGGCGGTAAATTCAAGGTCAAAAACGGCGATGGTTTTGCGGGCGTTCATTCCACTCGTCAACTATCGTCCGCATGTGGGCTTTGCCGGGCGCGCCGGAGACGGTCGTTGATGGCGCGGCCCAGGCCAATGTCCGGCACCGTCATGACGGCGATGGCTGTAAACGGCGGGCCGTCCAGCGCCCGGATCATGGAAAACAGGTTGGCTGCCGCTTCTTTCAGGTCGCCCGTGGGGCTCAGGTTCATGGCTTCCTCGGCGCCGGGCGGCAGCGGCCCGAAGGCCAGAAGCGCTTCACCGTCCCGGGCTCTGGAATCGTTTGGCTCGGCGTCCAGGCGCAACGGCAGTTCCGGGGCGTAATGGCGATCCATCATGCCCGGCGATTTATGGGCGGCTTTCGTGTCCCCGCCGTCTTCCGCCACCGGCGCGGCCAGCGGTCCGGTCACGGCTCCGATGTCTTCCGCTGCAATGCCGCCGGGGCGGAGCAGGGTGGGCTGGGCGGCGCTGAGGTCGATCACCGTCGACTCGACTCCGACCTGGCACGGGCCGCCATCGAGGATCATTTCCGGGCCGCCGTCTTCGGGGCCGGGAAGGGAAAATGCCACATGGCCGGCCGCCGTCGGGCTGATGCGTCCGGCCCGGTTGGCGCTGGGGGCTGCGATGGGGATCGCGGACTGCTCCAGCAGCGCCTTGGCCACGGGATGATTGGGCACCCGGACGGCCAGTGTTTCTAACCCGGCGCTGACCAGCAATGAGACGCACTCGTCGCGGCGCGGCAACACCAGCGTTAACGCGCCGGGCCAGAAGGCGCGGGCCAGGTCTTCCGCCATGTCGTTAAATTCCACGATTTCGCGGGCGGCGGCGGTGTCCCTGACGTGGACGATCAACGGATTGAACCGGGGCCGGTCCTTGGCGGCGAAGACCCTGGCCACGGCCTCGCCGTCGGTAGCGTCGCAGCCCAACCCGTACACGGTTTCCGTCGGAAACGCGACGAGCCCGCCGCGGCGGAGAACCTCTGCCGCCGCCGCGATGGCTTCGGGCTCAAACGGCAGGATCGGAGGGCGGGCCTTGGTCACGTCAATTCTTTTTGGCGACGCCGGGGCCCTGGGCGATGAAGTGGGGGTTCTCGAAACCGGGCTTGCCGTAAAGCAGGGGGTTGCCGTCCAGGTCGGTTATCTTTCCGCCGGCGGCACTCAGAATGGCGTGCCCCGCCGCCGTATCCCATTCCATGGTGCGTCCGAGCCGGGGGTAGAGATCGGCAGCGCCTTCCGCAATGCGGCAGAATTTGAGCGAGCTGCCGGACGTGGTTTCCTCGGCAATGGGATAATGGCTAAGAAAGGATTCCATGTCCGGGCCCCGGTGCGAGCGGCTGACCATGGCCGTCAGCCCACCGGCGGGGGCCTGGCGGCAGGAAATAACGCGTTCGTCTTCGTCGCCGTCCTGGGCAAAGGCGCCTGCAGAAGCGCCCCAATAGGTGGTTTTCGTCACCGGCAGATGGATCACGCCCATGACCGGCCGCCCGGAGTCGATAATGGCGATGTTGACGGTGAATTCCCCGTTGCGGCTGACGAATTCCTTGGTGCCGTCCAGCGGGTCGACCAGCCAGAAGGGATCGTCGCCGATGGCCGGCGCGTTACCGGCGGCAAAGTCTTCTTCGCCGATGATCGGATATTTGTCGGTGATGCCCATGGAGATGGAGCGCAGGATCAGTTCTTCCGCCCGCTTGTCGGCTTCCGTGACCGGCGAGGTATCGGCCTTTTCCTCGACCGCGAAATCGGTTTCGTAGATCTTGAGAATTTCCTCTCCCGCCCGTTTGGCGATGTCGCCGACCTGTTCCAGCAGATCCAGTCCGATGTTCAGCACGTATGTTCTCCTTGTGAGGCCGTATGGCGGAAATTCCAGACGATTTTCCCTGATGGGCGCGGGATGTCAAACGTGGGCGTTCACTTGGACCCCGGCGGTTTCCTCCGCCGTGAAGCGCCACGCCTTGAATTCGTCAGACCAGTGATCGGCGGCCAGTCCGGCCTTGACCTTGAGGTGTTGTAGGAAGGTTTCCGGTCCAGGCAATTGTGCCCACACGGAGGGCAGAAACAGGGCGCGGCGTCCCCCGTCCTCGATCACCAGGCCGTCTACGCCCGGCTGCAACTTGGACAGAAAATCCGCCTCATCGGAAAACGTTATCGGCGTTTGCGGGCTGAGCACCGAAATGGACAACTCCGTGCGGACGAGTTCGCCGGCCGTTAGGTTGGGGAACCGGGGGTCCTGAAACGCGGCGCGAAAAGCGTTTTGCGCGACATCGATGATAAGGGCTTGATGGGCTTCCGGCGTACCGATGCAGCCTCTGAGCTTGCCGTCCTGTTTCAGGGTGATGAAACAGGCTCCGGTTTGACTCAGTTCGGCAGCATAACCACCGGGATCGACGGGCAGGGGCTTTCCGTGCTCGAGGCCGTAGCGGATCGATTGCTGCGCGAGAGCGAGAAGTGTTTCCCCGTGCCGTTCCAGCAGGGACTTGGTATCTTGGGAAAAATCGCCGCCTTCGGTCATTTAACTGCCTCTTGCAGCATCCAGGCGCCATAGCCGACAACATGGTCCTTCGATCCCGCGGTGTCGCCGGAATTGCGCAGGTCGAGCGTCGTGATTGTCATGCTGCGCCGTTTCGCCGCCGCCAGCATGCCGCCGACGGGGAACCGCCCACACGCCCCGTTGGACGTTATCGCCGAGGGGTCCAGGGCCTCGATGGCGCTGCATGTTCTTGCGTCAATCTCGCGCGCCGCGTCGTAATCGAGGTAATGACTTAGGTCGGTGCTGATGACGAACACCGTTTCCGGTCCACCCCACAACGCCTCGATAACGTCGGCGACGTCGTTCGGGCTGGCTTCGCCGACGACCAGGGGAACCAGGGAAAAATCGCCCAAGACCCGTTGCAGGAACGGCAGATGGACCTCCAGGCTGTGCTCAAACTGATGGGTGGCGTCGAAGACCTGAACCTGCGGGAAGTCCGCAAGGCTTTCGGCGGCATCCTGGTCGAGCGGGATATCGCCCAGGGGGGTGCGGAAAACATCGGCGCTGCTGAGCGCCAGCCCCTGCACGGCGACCCGGTGGCACGGCCCCAGAAGCACGACCCGGGTGATGGTGTCGGCGGCGGGTGCCAGGCGGGCATAGGCTTTGGCCGCGATGGCGCCGGAATAGATGTAGCCCGCGTGCGGCGCGATGATGGCCTTGGGGGCGGGGCCTTGTCCCGCCTCGGCATCGCGAAGCAAGCCCTGTATCTGGGCTTCAAGCTCGCCGGGCTGGGCGGGATAGAACTGCCCGGCGACGGCGGGGGCGCGAACCAGTACCTGTTCCCCGGTCATGGAGTCTTGTCTCCAGATTGTTCATACTGGCGCATAGTATAGACGAAATTTTTGCAGGAATCCTCCGGAGAGCACATTGATGGACGAAATTCGCGCCGCCCGGCCTGCCGACTGGCCGGGAATCTGGGAGATTTTCCGTCCCGTGGTCGAACGCGGCGATAGCTATCCGTATGACCCCGATACCACCGAGGACGAGGCGAAAGCCCTGTGGTTGGCCAGCTCCCAGACAGGGCCCCAGGCCACCTATATCGGCATCCTGGACGGCCGCGTCGCCGGAACCTATTACCTGAAACCCAACCAGCCCGAACTGGGCAAGCACGTCTGCAACGCCGGCTACATGGTGCATCCCGATATGCGCCGCCGGGGAGTGGGCCGCGCGTTGTGTGCCCATTCGCTGGAAGAAGCCAAAAGGCTCGGCTTCACCGCCATGCAGTACAACCTGGTCGTCGCCAGCAACGTAAGGGCCATCGACCTCTGGACCGAGATGGGGTTCGAGACCGTCGGCACTCTGACCAAGGCCTTCCGCCACAAGGAACTGGGCTTGACCGATGCATTGGTGATGTATCGCCAAATCGACTAGAATCAATCATGAGCGAAATTCTGAACGAAAATGCTATCGAGGGGCACCCGGCGCGGTATTGGCATGCGCTGGACGACGGTCGGGTGCAGTGCGATCTCTGCCCGCGCTTCTGCAGGATGCACGAAGGCCAGCGGGGGTTGTGTTTCGTCCGCGCGGTGTCCGATGGCGCGGTCGTCCTTACCACCTATGGCCGCTCGAGCGGATTTTGCGTCGACCCGATCGAGAAAAAACCGCTCAACCACTTCCTGCCCGGAACGCCGGTTCTTAGTTTTGGCACGGCGGGCTGTAACCTGACGTGCAAGTTCTGCCAGAACTGGGATATTTCCAAATCCCGCGAATTTGACAGGCTTCAGGCACAGGCGACGCCGGAGATGATCGCCGACGCCGCGGTCAAGACTGGATCCAAATCCGTCGCCGTGACCTACAACGATCCGGTGATCTTTCTGGAATACGCCGTCGACGTGGCCGAAGCCTGCCACGCGCGCGGCATCAAGATGGTGGCGGTGACGGCGGGCTACATCACGCCGGAGCCCAGGACCGAATTCTTCCGCCATATGGACGCCGTCAACGTGGACCTGAAGGGCTTTACAGAGAGTTTTTATAAAGATCTTTGTACCGGTTCCCTGGCCCCGGTGCTGGATACCTTGAAATACATCAAACACGAAACCGATGTCTGGCTGGAGATCACCACCCTGCTGATTCCCGGCAAGAATGATTCCGACGCCGAACTGGAGGAATTGACGAGTTGGGTGATGGAAAACCTGGGACCAGACGTGCCGCTGCATTTTTCCGCCTTCCACCCCGATTGGAAAATGACCGATATTCCGAACACGCCGCTGGAAACCCTGGTCCGGGCGCGCAAAATCGCCATCAACAACGGTATCCGCTACGCCTATACCGGCAACGTGCACGACCCCGAAGGCGATAGCACCTATTGCCATCAATGCGGCGAAATGCTGATCGGCCGCGACTGGTACGAGATCAATTCCTGGAAGGTCGAGACCGGCGGCAATTACACCGGCAACTGCGCCAAGTGCGGAACGGCGCTGCCCGGCGTTTTCGAAGGCCCCGCCGGCGACTGGGGCCGCAAGCGGCTGCCGCTTCAATTAGAGGCTGTTCCGGCATAACGGAGACGTTAAAAAACGGAAACTTATGCAATCAGGCGTTCGGCGGGAAAGGTGACGTTTACCGTCGTTCCGTGGCCGGATTTGCTTTTAATTTCCAGCGTGCCGCCATGCAATTCGGCAAGGTTTTTCGAAATGGGAAGTCCGAGCCCCGCCCCTTCATGGGTGCGCTCCATAATATCCTGAACCTGGGCAAATGGGTTCAGTACCCTGGGGATGTCCTCCTTTGCGATGCCGATGCCGGTATCGGAAACCCGGAAAACGATATTACCGCTTTCGGCGACTTCCGCCCCGATCACAACCTTGCCTTCCGACTTCGAGAATTTGATGGCGTTGTCGAGCAGGTTCGAGAGGATTTGTTTCAAACGCACCCGGTCCGCTCGTAACAACGGCAGGTCAATGGGTACTTCGGTGATGACGTCAATGTTCGCATCCTGCGCCCGGGGCAAAACCATTTTCGCCGTTTCCATCACTATTTTGACGGGGTTTACCTGGCTTTCGTCGAGTTTGAGCATTCCGGTTTCAACGATGGAAAGATCCAAAAGGTCGCTGACGACGCAGAGAAGGTCATTCCCGGACTGGTGAATGAGCTGAATGTAGCTTTCGTAATAATTATTTTCGATCTTGCCGTGGGTTCCGGTTTTCATCATTTCGGAAAATCCGATGATGGCGTTGAGGGGGGTGCGGAGTTCGTGGGACATGTTGGCTAGGAAACTGGATTTCGCCCGGTTGGCGAGTTCGGCTTCTTCTTTCGCCTTGTTAAGATCCTTGGTCCGCTCCAGGACCCGCTGTTCCATTTCGTCGCGGGACTGCTTGAGATCTTCAATGGCAATTTCCTGAGCCGTGATATCGGTGTAAACGCTTACATAGCCTCCCTTATCGAGGGGAAACCGGCGAACGTTAATTTTTCTACCGTCGGTTAGAAAAAAGGTTTCTTCCGATTCTTTGCCGGCGGAGGAAATCCGCTTGATTTCAGCGGCGGCCAGTTTTTCCGGATTGCCCTCGCCGAAAGCGCCTTTGGTAGCGATATGGGCCAGGAGATCAGCCATATGCATGCCGTGCCGGAGGTTTGGCGGCTCGTACCAGAACTCAACACAGGTTTTGCTCCACACCACCAGCCTTTGGTCCGAGTTCCACACAGCGAACCCCTGGTCAATGGAATCCATGGTTAGCTGAATAATCATGGCGTTTTGGGCCAATTCAGCAGTGCGTTCCTTGACCAAGCGGTGGAAGCGGACGTTCTGGAAAGACAAAAAACCGAACAGCGCCGCCAATAGAAGCGTCAGGGCGGTTCCTCCGAAACGTATGAATCCGGCTGACACCTGGTCCGGACCGCCCAGATAGCCGGGCAGGATGTCCCAATGCAAATTCCAGCGAGTCAGTCCGCTGGAAACCTTTATAACTTCCGTCGCGGCGACTTCACCGGGTGGCTCAAGGGTGCCGATGATGGGCACAAACAGGGTTTTACCGCCGCGGCTGCCGTCAAGTTTGACCAGCCGGACCCGCATTTCGGGGGGGAGGTAATCGGTCAACAGGCTGGAAAACATATTCTCCAGGTCGATGGTGGCGACCATAACACCGGCGCCGGGGGACAAATTAACGGCGGTCGCCAGCAAAATATTCCAATTCCCGGTTTCGTTCTGGTAGGCCGGCCCTAAAATGACCTCGCCGGAGGATTGGCGGGCCGTGATGACAGCCTCGCTGATGGCTGGATGTGTCAGGAGGTCAGCATTCAAGCGGAGAAAACTGTCCGTGCGGGAGGTCAGCCGGACGACAAAACTTTCGAAACCCTGGGGCGATTTTTTCCGGGGTTTTCCGACGATGGTGAGGGGCTTCCCTTGCGCCTTTTCGAAAGCCGGGCGTTCCTCGCGAAGAAGTCGTTGAACGTAGGCGACGCCTCCGAAAACGACGTCCGGATCCCACTTTTTGGCATCCTCGACCAGGTCGAGGAATTTTTCCGTATTGAGCGAGTCCTGGCCGCGAAACTGCCCGGCAATCGCCCTGAGGTTGACCTTGGCTTTGGAAACCCAGAACAAAATGGTTTCCGTCAGCCGCGCGGCATCGTCCTTGCCCTTGACCAGCCAGACCTTATGGGCGGACGCCTTGAGGTGTTCCCCTCCCCAAAAAGACAAACCGGTGCCGGACGCAATAAAAATCAAAAGCGTTGCGGTGATCAGGGTTTTCCGGGCGTCAAAACTCACTGGTTTCCTCAGTTCTGAATCTTGAAAGGTAAGTAAAAGGGGATAAAGAAGCGGAGTTGGATTATTACTAATATCGTATAAGAACCGTGACATAAACTATGGATTTCTGCTTGGCGAAAAGTTTAGAGGTCCGTGACAGTTATCGGTGTACCTGTTACAAGTCCGCGCCAAGTGCGTGATTTTTCATCGGGTTTTTGAATGTCGAAAAAATGGCTGGCCGTGGCGCTGAAGTTTCTGGTGTCGGGGTTCCTCATCTGGTTCCTGACCAGGGGTATTGATTTTTCCAGCGCCGCCCAGCGGGTCGCCGAAGCCGACCCGGTGCTGCTGTTGGCCGCCGTGCTGGTCATCTTGATCCAGATTTGCGTCGGCGGGCTGCGCTGGCGCGCCGTCCTGGTGGCCATGGGGGCGTCCTTCCCGATAGCCAATGCCGTGCGCCTGTTCTGGATCGGATCGTTCTTCAGCCAGGCTCTGCCGTCGTCCGTGGGCGGCGATCCGGTGCGTATGTACAAGGCCTATAAACTGGGGCTGAGCGTGCGCGAAGCCGTCAACGGGGTGTTGCTGGAACGGGTCGTCACCGTAGCCGCCCTGGTCCTGTTGGTCGATTCCACGCAACCCTGGTTCATGCCCCAGGTCGATCATCCCTCGACCCAATTTATTATGCCGGCGGTTATCCTGATTACCTTAGGCGCCATTGGCGGCATCGCCGTGTTGCTGTTTCTGGATCGCCTGCCGGGTAGCCTTATGCGCTGGCGGCTGGTGCGTGGGCTCGGCAACCTGGGCGCCGACGGCCGCAGCGTGTTCCTGTCGAAAGGCCATCTTCCCCTGGTCATGTTCTGGGGGGTTTTGACCCACATCAATATTTCGCTGGCGGTGTTTCTTCTCGCCTTAAGTCTGAACCTGAACGTCACGCTGCTCGATTGCCTGACCCTGGTGCCGCTGGTGATGCTGATCATGACCATCCCCATTTCCATCGGCGGCTGGGGCGTGCGCGAAACGGCCATGGTGGCGTTGTTCGGGTTGATCGGGGTGTCCAACGAAGGGGCGCTGGTGCTGTCGGTGCTGATCGGACTGGTGGGAATGGTCACGGCCCTTCCGGGCGGTTTGATCTGGCTGGTCAGCCGCGACAAGGGGGAAACCCTGGACCATCCTTCGGAAGATCTGCCGCCCATTACTTCCCCCGTGGAAGCAGAAGAATCCTAGAGACGTTCCAACAAACCCTTTTCTTTGCCGCCGGGGCGGTTAGAGTCTCGTCTCAGTTTTTTCAGCTCAGTTTTCAACACGGATCAATAAGAGGCCATTCATGAAAATCGCTTTTTCCGGGCCGGGTTCGGCCGCCACCGGCGCTCTGGTTGTCGGCGTTTCCGAAGGGAACAAACTCACCCCTGCGGCGAAGGCGCTGGACAAGACAACAGGCGGCGCTCTGATGCGCGCCATCAAGGGCGGAACCTTCACCGGCAAGAATGGACAAAGCCTGTCGTTGTTGGCACCTACCGGCACCCGGCTGGACCGCATCCTCGCGGTGGGGCTTGGAAAACCCGACGACATTGATGAGAAAGCCGCGCATAAGCTGGGTGGGCAGATATACGCAGACCTCGGCAAGAGCGGTTCCAAATCGGCGACCATCGTTGCCGAGGCGCCGGAAAAATGTGAGCTCGGCGACGACGCCTTGGCCGTCGCCATGGCCGAAGGCCTGCGGCTCAGGTCGTATCGCTTCGACAAGTACCAGACCAAAACCAAATCCAACAATAATGCCAAGCCGACCCTGACCTCGGTGACGGTGTGTTGTAAGGGCGCGGCCAAGGCCAAAGACGCCTTTAAGGCGCGTGACAAGGTCGCCGAAGGCGTTTTCCTGACCCGTGATCTGGTGACCGAGCCGCCCAACGTTCTCTATCCCGAAACCCTGGCCAAGCGTTGCCAGGAACTCACCAAACTGGGCCTCAAGGTTCAGGTGCTGGGTGAAAGCCAGTTGAAACGCCTCGGCATGGGCGCGTTGCTGGGTGTCGGCCAGGGGTCTGTCCGGGAAAGCAAGCTGGTGGTCATGCAGTGGAACGGTGCACCCAAAGCCAAGGCGGCTAAGAAGGGCGGTAAGGCCAGGACCAAGGCCGACGCGCCGGTCTGTTTCGTCGGCAAGGGCGTGACTTTTGACACAGGCGGGATATCGCTGAAACCGTCGGCCGGCATGGAAGACATGAAATACGATATGGGCGGGTCCGGCGTCGTCATCGGCCTGATGAAGGCCCTGGCCGGGCGTAAAGCGCGCGTCAACGCCGTCGGCATCGTCGGGCTGGTGGAAAATATGCCGGGCGCCAACGCCCAGCGGCCGAGCGACGTGGTCACTACCATGTCGGGCCAAACCGTAGAAGTCCTCAACACCGATGCCGAAGGACGCCTGGTGCTGGCCGACGCGCTGCATTATGCCAACGACCGCTTCAAGCCGAAGTTCATCATCGATTTGGCGACGTTGACGGGGGCTATTATCGTGGCCCTTGGCGATGATATCGCCGGTTTGTTTTCCAACAACGATACGTTGTCGGAACGCATTACCGAAAGTGGCAAGAAAATCGGTGAAGAGGTGTGGCGGCTGCCGCAGAACGACATCTTCGACAAAATGCTCAATTCCGATATCGCCGATATCAGGAACATTTCTTCCGGACGCGGCGCGGGCTCCATTACGGCGGCGCAGTTCCTTGGCCGTTTCATCGGCAAGACGCCGTGGGCGCACCTGGACATCGCCGGCGTCACCTGGTCCAAGAAGGACCTGCCCGTATCGCCCAAGGGGGCGACGGCGTTCGGCGTCCGGCTGTTGGACCGTATGGTCGCCGACTATTACGAAAAGAAATAGCCGGGGGTTGAAGACCGGCGAAATGACCGATATCGCCTTTTACCACCTACAATCCGTACCTCTGGAGCGGGCGCTCCCGAAGCTGCTGGAAAAGACGCTCGACGCCGGCAAGCGCGCCCTGGTGCTGGCCGGTTCCCAGGAACGTGTCGAAGCCCTGAACGGACAGCTTTGGACTTACGCACCGGACTCCTGGCTGCCGCATGGCTCCATTAAAGACGGCGAGGCGGAAGAGCAGCCGGTGTGGCTGTCCACCGACGACGACAACCCCAATGGGGCGCAGTTCCTGTTCCTCACCGACGGCGCGACGTCGGAACGGGTCGCCGAGTTCGAACGTTGCTTCGAGATTTTCAATGGCCGCGAACCCGCCGCCGTCGAGGCCGCCCGCGAACGCTGGAAGGCCTACAGCGAAGCCGGGCATGACCTGACCTACTGGCGCCAGACCGACAGCGGCGGCTGGGAAAAGAAAGAGGGATAGGGCCTTTCGCCGGGGACCCGGTTAGCCACTCACGGCTTCACCCGAAGTACTTGTCCAGTTCCAGCCAGAAGATGATGAACACCATCAGGAAGGCGACGAATTCCAAAAATGTGATTATGATCAGCATGTAGCAGATTCGCCGGGCCATCGGCCGCATCGGCTGCCAGACCCGGCGCATGTACAATTTCCATCCGGGCACCCATGCCCATTTTTTCCAGGCCAGCAGATATTTGCGCAGATCGTGGCCCCACTGAACCAGGCTTTTATCGACCTCATCGATGCGGGCTTCGCGTTCTTCTGCCGGTGTGCCTGAGTAGTCGTCGGTAACGGTTAGATTAACGAGACCGCCGGGGGCGCCTGGGTTAGGGTCGAGGCGGAAGGTTGTCGTCGTTTTCAGGCCATCCCTGTAGGTCACCATAAGGGTGCTCCCCTGGCGGGTCGCCATGAACCGGGTTTGTACGGTTTTGTCATTGCTCAGGTTTTTAGCTTTAAAAGAGTATTCGCCGTTGCCAAGGGACTGCCAGTCTTCGAACACCAACTGTGAATTGATCCGGAAAAGCCGTTCCACGTCGTCGAGAAACGCGGATACTCCTTTGGTATCGAAAGGCGTCTCGATGGTGACCCAGGCGGAATCCTTCCCGGCATCGGATTTATCGTTTTGCTTGACGGGGGCCGGAGTCTCGCTCATGTGAGGGTTAGCGGTCCGGATGGGGGATGACCAGCAAAGGCACCGTCAGCGATTGTGTGAGGGCTTTCATGTCCATCCGGGAACGGTAGCCTTCCGTCCCCTTGGGTCGGGTCGAGCCGATAATGCAAAGGTCGAACGTACCGTTGTTGCAGGCATCGATCAGGCATTCCGCGGGTTTTCCGAGGCGCACGTCGTCCTTGTAGGGAATGCCTTTCTGCTTGGCCCGTTTGGACAGACGTTCGAGTTCTGTGGCGGCTTCCTGGACGAGTTGGTTTTCCACGTAGTTGCCGAAGCGGATCTGCGATACCGCGTTGTTGAGCCAGTCGTCGCCCATCATGCCTTTCCAGAAATCGGGTACGACTAGAAGGTGGTATAACGACGCGCCGTTTTTGGAGCACAGTTTGAAGGCGGTTTCTTCGGCGGCGCATGCCCCTGGAGTGGCATGGCTGGCAAGAATGATTTTATTCAGTTTCATGGCACTTTCTTGGACTTAGAAAAATGGGCAAGGGGAGTGTGCCCCAAACCCTGAACAAAGGAAAACCCGGCGTCCGTCAGGACGCCGGGTTACCAGTTTTACTGGGACTTAGCCTCAAAACTTGAGGTAGACGCCAAGCGCAATCGCCATAGCGCAGACCAAGGCAATAAAGTCTTCCTTACGGTCGCTATGGAAAATTGACAGCGCGGAACCACGGTGGAACGTAGCACCCGCTTCTTCCTGAAGGTCGATATCTTGTGAGTCGTGATGTTCACTCATTATCCATACTCCCGTTAAATGACTTCACGTACGAACAGGACGATCACGATCAACGACGCCACGGCTTTCACCGTGCCGACGATACCGCCGATCACAAGGGGCTGACCGCCCGCCTGTTTCATGGCTGAAATCGTAATCTGCATGCCTAGTCCGGTCAGGCCGAAGGCGAACAGAAGCGTAATCCATTGCCGGAACTTCTTGATCTTCTTCGCCGTATGCCGGACCGCCTTGTGCGCCTTCTTCAGCACCTTGGTGGCGCCTTTCGACATCACTTTGGCATTGGCCAAGCCGCGGATCTGGGCATCGTCTTTCAGAGACATGATCTTCTTGTTCTGGATAAGACGATCCAGTGCCGCCTTGCGGTCATCGCGTTGTACCTTCGGGGCTTCCGCCGTCAACAGGGCTATCTGTTCATCTTTCAACAGCTTCGACGCCTTGACGTTGTTGTCGAAGAATTTTCCCTTGTAGTGGTTCGCCGGGGCGAAGACACCGGTGGACGACAGCGCGAACATCAAGATGAAGCCCAGCACGAAGACCGGGAATTTCTCGAAGATCACGGCGCCGACGTTGACCTTTGCCGTGTTTTCGTTGCCTTCATGCTTGACGTACCAGACCGCCAGCCACATGACGATGATCGGAAGGAACAGGACGCGGGTAATGTTGAAAATTTCCGCGACCTTCAGGGTTTCGATGCCGTCCGGCTGATAGGCCAGCGCCGCACCGGCGACCTGCGCCGAGTTGAGGATGCCGGTACCGGCCCAGGCGCCAAACTGGATGTGTCCGAGTTCAAGCACGTGCCCGACCACCGGGAACAGGAACATGCAACCGACACCCCAGATCAGGATGGTGCCGATGGTATAGGCGATTTCAACAGCCTTGGCCTGGACCACAGGCGCCGAAGCCACCGTTGCCGAAACGCCGCAAACCCCCATTCCGGCGGAGAGCACTCCACCCATGGAGTTTGGTATGTTCCTTCGCCGGCCCAGCCATAACACCATGCCGACGGAGCCTAGGACGAAGAAGCCGACCATGATCGCCGACAGTTTGCCCAGTGATTGCAGTTCCGCCAGACTGTACAGCGTTCCCAACAGGATAACCCCGGTCTTCAGGCCCAGGCGCGATAGGCGCACGCCGTTTTCAGCCCATTCGGGAATCCGGAATACGTTGACGATGATGATCCCGGCAAGGATGCCGATAACCACATAGTTGAGGCCGAGTACCTGATGTAGGTATTTCGCCCCCATCACAGGACCCATGCTCTTGCTCAGGACGGCAACCCAAGGCGCCAGGTACCAGCGAACGATCATCGCCACCAGAAGAATGAAAATCGCGCCGGCAATGGAGGACAAGTAGTAGTCCATATTGCCTTCCGTGTGGGTGCCCCACATGTGCCAGGCACCGACAACGACGCCGATGGCGCCGAAGGCATAGCCCATGCCAACCATTTCAGCGACATATTTTTTGGCATGAAGGAATTTTATCAAACCGGCCATGGAGCCGGAGTCAGCCATGTAGGCTATCGCTACGAAAATTATGCCCATGATCAGCAGGGCAGGGTGCTTCTTCGTATAAACCATATTGTTTAGTCCCCCTAAATCGACGTGTGGTTTCCCCTAAAAAGCTCAAGTCTCCGTGTCTTTGGTCACCGGTATTCTGTTTTTATTGCTTCATCTTTTCCACTAGGTCTCTTTCGTGCCCCCTTGCAAGCCATACCCGGGGAATTGAGTCACAACATGCCGGTTCCACATACGGCTGAAACCGGTAAAGCCGCTAACCCTCCAGGTGGAGCCGGGGAGAAACAATAGCCCCACCCGGAGTAGTCAACGGAGACTCAACGGTGAAATAAAAAAATATTTTTCCGATCACCCCCTGTTTTCCGTGAACACCGGCACATATGCAGTGGAACATCGTGCGCGAACGCCCCCGGAATAAAATAAAGACGCGCCAGGGGGGCCGTTTATTCCAAAAGAATTCGGGGATATCTTTTGAAATCACCTAAAAACCGCAGTTCACTTGGGTTGCAGGTGGAAAAAAATTTGAAACTTTTAGGAAATTATCTGATTCAGGCCTGGGAAGCAGGCCTGGGAATCAAGCTGGGCAGGGGGCGCTTTTGTCGCGGCTTTTCTGCAACGCCAGACGGGTTTGGCTGTCAAACGGCAGGTGAATGCGGCTGGTCCGGTGGACGCTTCGCGCTAGCGTTCGGAAACGCAGAGAATCCATGCCCGCTGACATGATGACATAACCCAGCGACCCGGCTCGCCAGGCATAGGCTTCACTATTGCCGTGCGTGGACAGGCTCATTTCCTCACCCAGGGGATCAATGGGCGAATTCGGGGCAGGGAACACGGTAAGGCTGATCTTGCAACCCCGCGTGCCCCGGTAGCCAACCAACAGGGCCTTGCTGTTCCCGGAAATCGGTTTCACCGAAGTATGGATCAAGGTCAGCCGGGCCGCCGTCAGGTCCGGGATGTAGGCCTCGGGAAGCGCCTTGATGTAATCGGCGTTGATGAAACCCGGTTGGGTTTTGGTCTGGGCGGGTGCGTCAATGGACCAGCCCTGATGCATCAGCCAGGCATTCTGCATCATGTCGGCCTTCAGATTACGGTCGAGAAAGGAAACCAGAATGGAACCGGTCATAAACATGGCAAAAGCGATGCTGGCGGCAATGACGGAGCGTCCGCTGAGGGAGGCTTTTAACGGGTCTGCCCTGTCGTCGAATATGTCTGGGTCGGGCATCGACTGGGACGGGGCATCCAGGCTTTCGGCCAAGACCGAACGCAAGCGACTGATGGCAGCGACCTGGTGCGCCAGTTCGCCGTCCTCGGCGACGGCGTGAGCGACCTCGGCTATGGAGGCGGTATCCAGTTCGCCGTCCACGTAGGCGTTGAGGATTTCAAAAGTGATCGGTCCGTTATCCATTCGGTCGCTCATTTCAGAGCCAGTCCTGCTTTCTTTTTGACCGGCAACTCGTGGATATTGCTGGACTCAACTGCTTCCAGCAAGGCCCTGCGGGCCCGGCTAATCCGGCTCATCACGGTGCCAGTTGGTATGCCCAAGGTTTCAGCCGCTTCCGCGTAACTCAATCCCGAAATATCTATCAACGTCAGGATCTCACGTTGCGAGAGCGGCAGTTTCGCCATCTCGATCTTAACTGTCAATGCAGTGATAAAACGCTCTTCCCCCTGCCAAAATTCCATCACCGGAGAAAAATTTACATCCTCCATCGCGGCTATCGCCGTTTTGTTGCGGCGCAGTCGGTCGAGGAAGGCGTTTTTAAGGATTCTAAACAGCCACGCCCGGAAGGCCGGCTCATCCGTCGGCGTTTTTTTGGCCGACAAAGCGCGCAAGGCGCATTCTTGCACCAGATCTTCGGACCGGTGCTGGTCCCTGGTCAGGCTGAAGGCGTACCCGTACAGTCTCTGTAAATATGTTTCGATCCTTCGTTCGGTGTCCATTGCCCCCCCTGCAATAGTTTACCGTCTTTGAAATAACAGGTAAGGATTGCGCGTTCCGCTGTACCGCGCAAGGGGGTTTCGGGAAAGCCCGGTGTTGGCGGGCTGCCGGTGGCAGTTTAAAAAGGCTGGAAAGTTTTTTTATTTTGGGGAGGCTTATGACAAAACGCTGGAAAATCCGGCCCGAAGGATCGACTTGGGGCGACTGGGGTGAAGACGACCAACAAGGCCGTATGAACCTGATTACGCCTGAGCGAGTCCTTGCGGCGGTGGCCGAGGTCAAGGACGGGCAAAGTTTCTGTTTGAGCCTGCCGCTCGACCTGCCGGGCGGCAACGCCGTCAATCCGAAACGCCACCCGCCGGAGTTAAAGCCCGTCTTTCTCGAAGACGATGTTTATTTCAATTATGTCTGGGATACGCACAAACCCGGCGATATGGACGTCAGTTGCGACGAGGCGATCACGCTGTACAGTCAGTATTCCACCCAATGGGACAGCCTGTGCCACATCGGCTCGAAATTCGACGCCGACGGCGACGGCGTTGCGGAGCCGATGTATTACAACGGCTATCGTCCGGGCGAGCACGTCGGCGGGACGCCCGGCGACGGAAAACTGGGCGCGCGTGCGCTGGGTATCGAAAACATGGCCGAAACCTGCGTTCAGGGGCGCGGCGTGATGGTCAATCTGCATGCGCATTTCGGCGACGAACGGGTCGCCGTAAACTATGAACAGTTGATGGGGGTGCTGGACAAGGACGGCGTCACCGTCGAGGAAGGCGACATGCTGAGCCTCTATACCGGCTGGGACGAGATGATCCTGTCTATGAAGGGCGATCCGGACGCCGAAAAGCTGCACAATTCCTGCGCCGTGCTGGACGGCTACGACGACAGGATTCTTCAGTGGATTACCGATACCGGCCTCACCGTCATCGTGTCCGACAACATGGCGGTGGAAAACTCGCACGGGGACGGCGATACGCAGGGCGGACGGTCTCACCTTCCGATCCACCGCCATTGCCTGTTTCGGCTCGGTGTGCACCTGGGAGAATTGTGGTATTTGAGCGAATTGGCCTCCGAACTGCGCCGCCAGAACCGCAGCCGCTATCTTCTGACCGCGCCGCCGCTGCGCATGCCGGGCGCCGTCGGCTCGCCGGTCACGCCGGTCGGGACCATCTGAGCCATGCACGAATTCAATCCCGACGACAAAGGACCGCTGGACGGTGTCCGGGTTCTCGATATGACCCGGCTGATCGCCGGCAACATGTTGAGCCTGCAACTGGCCGATTTCGGAGCCGAGGTCATCAAGATCGAACCGCCGGGCAAGGGCGATCCGCTGCGCGCCTGGAAGGACGATGGCATCGATTGCCACTGGAAGGTCTACGCCCGCAACAAGAAAAGCCTGACGTTGAACCTGCGTGAGCCGGAGGCTATCGACATCCTGCTGCGTTTGGTCGAAGGCGCCGACGTCCTGATCGAAAACTTCCGCCCCGGCCGGCTGGAGGAAATGGGCTTGGCCCCGGATACCTTGCACCTGCGAAACCCGAAACTGATTATTGCGCGCATCTCCGGTTGGGGTCAGACCGGCCCTTACCGCAACCGGCCGGGGTTCGGGTCGTTGGTCGAGGCGATGTCCGGTTTCGCCGACCGCAACGGTTTTCCCGACCGCGAACCGGTGCTTCCCCCCTTAGCGCTGGCCGATATGATCGCGGGTCTTTACGGCGCCATGGCGGTGATGATCGCGACACGCGAAGTCGAAGTGAAAGGCGGACGTGGTCAGGTTGTCGACCTGTCGCTGCTGGAACCGATTTTCTCAGTGCTCGGCCCGGAAGCCCTGACCCACAAGGTTACGGGACGGGTCAAACAGCGCATGGGCAGCGGTTCCAACACGTCGTCGCCCAGAAACGCCTATCCGACGCGCGACGGAAAATGGGTGGCGCTCTCGGCATCGATCCAGTCCATGGCGGAACGGGTGTTTAGGGTCATCGGCCGCGAAGACATGATCGACGATGACCGCTTCCGCACCAACCCCGACCGGGTCAAGCACCGCGATCAGGTCGACGCAATCCTCGGCGGCTGGATCAAGGAACGCGATCAAGCCGAGGTTCTGGAAATCTTCGAGCGCGAAGAGGTCACGGCGTCGGGCATCTACGACATCCGGGATATCATCGCCGATTCGCATTTCCAGGGCCGCGAGGTGCTGGTCGATCTGCCGGACGAAGATGTGGGCAGTGCGCCCATGCACAACATCATCCCGCGTCTCTCGGCGACACCGGGTACGTTTCGTTTGCCCGCGCCGGCCTTGGGCGAACACAATGCGGCGTTGTTGGCCGAACTGGACATCGACGCAAACGGCCTCGCGGATTTGACGGAACGCGGGGTGATTTGATCGAGATCGGGATTTAGAAACTGATGATGGGCCTGAAACACCTCAAGATCACAACCCTTGGGTGGTTGTTTGTCTTCTTGCTGATCCTGACCGGCGCGTTTTTTACCACCACAGCCCTGGTCACGGTGGATCGCGTCTCAATGATCAAAACAACCTGGGAGACGTTTGAGGAAGGGCGCTCGGAAAAAGCCCGTGCGTTGAATGCGCTCAACCGTGAAATCGGTTACGGCGGCATGATCCATCATTTCAAAAACTATATCCTGCGGGGAAGGGCGGAAACGCAGAAAGCCGTCCGGCAAAGCTTCGGGGGCGCCAATGCGGTGCTTTTGCGGTACCAGACGCTTGATCTGAGCGAGGGAGAGAAAAAAGCCCTGATAAAGATCAGGAAGATGGTCGGCGACTATGAGCGTTTTTTGGTCATTGCCGAACGCCTGAAACTTGCCGGTTTCCCGGTCAAGGAAATTGACCGCCTTGTTAAAGTGGATGACAGCGAGGCCATTTCGGGGCTGGACCTTCTGGACAAGGAGGCCACCAGCCTTTTCACGAATCAGCCCGATGCCAAAAATTCCAACAAATCCAGGATCATTGCCTCTCTGCACAGGGCGTTGGGATATGGCGGGTTCATCCATTATTTTAAGAACTACATCCTTCGCGATGATCATTCCCTGGACCCGAAATTGGATGCAAGTTTCGTTGCCGCCAAGGCCCTGATCAGCCAATACCGCAGCCTTACGATGACGGAGGCAGAGGGTAAGGCGATCATAACCATCAGCAACATTATCCGGGCCTACGGGGAGGCGCTGAAACAAGCCAATCGCCTGACGGAGGAAAACGTCTCGCCTGAAGAAATCGACAAAACCGTCTGGGTCAACGACAAACCGGCCTTTGCGGCGTTCAACATCCTGAGCCGGGAAATCGAAGCGCAAAGCGTCCGCAATGCCAGGAATGTCGATGAGGCGCTCAGGCTGGTTTACAGGATCGAGATCATCGCGGCTTGGGTCTCTTTTGGGTTGATCGGCGTTCTGATCGTGGTTTCGTTCTGGGTTTTCCGCGCCCGGATCGCCACACCCATTACCAAGATGACAAGGGACATGAGCCGGCTGGCAAGTGGCGATTTGGATATCCAGGTTCAGGACATTGATCGGGAAAACGAGATCGGCGAAATGGCGCGCGCCATCGAGGTATTCCGGATCAACGCCCTGGAACGCAACCTTGCCCGAAGCGCGGCGCAGCGGTTGGGCCGGATTATCGAATCATCATTGAACGAAATCTATATCTTCGACGCCGAAACCCTGAAATTCACAGAGGTCAATCATGGGGCCAGGGAAAACCTCGGCTATTCGATCGATGAATTGTACGAAATGACCGCGGTGGATTTAAAACCTGAAATTCCTCTCGCGAAATTTATGGAAATAATCGAGCCGCTTCGTACCGGTGAAGAAAAAGTCATTCAGTTTGAAACCATCCACAGGCGCAAGGACGGCAGCGATTACCCCGTTGATGTTCATTTGGAGTTAGCCCACCGGGAAAGGCCGCCGGTTTTTGTCGCCATCATCCTGGACATCACCGACCGCAAGGCCGCCGATCGGATGAAGAACCAGTTCCTGTCCACCGTCAGCCATGAACTGCGTACGCCCCTGACCTCCATTCAAGGCGCGTTGGGGCTGATCCGGGGGGGCGCGGCGGGCGAGGTTACGAAGGAAGCCATGTCGATGCTGGACATCGCCCACGACAACAGCAACCGGCTCATTAGTCTGATCAACGACATCCTCGACATCGAAAAGATGGAATCCGGAAAGATCGAATACGACATGACCCCCCTCTTGCTGGAGCCGTTGTTGGAAATGGCCATTCAAGCCAACAGGGAATATGCCGGCCAGCACGATGTCTATCTTGTATTCAAGGATACGGTCCCCGGGGGTATGGTCAGAGGAGACCATGACCGTCTGATGCAGGTTCTGGCAAATCTTCTGTCGAATGCCGCCAAGTTTTCTCCCGAAGGCAGCGATGTCACGGTGTCCATGATGCGTGTCGATGGAGCCTTCCGCGTAAGCGTAACGGATAACGGCCCCGGCGTTCCCGAGGAATTTCACGATAAAATTTTTGAAAAATTTCAACAGGCCGATGCTTCCGATACCCGCAAAATGGGCGGGACAGGCCTGGGGTTGAGCATCACCAGGGCCATTATCGAAGACCATGGCGGGCACCTGGACTTTACAGCCCCGCCCGAAGGCGGGGCGACGTTCTATTTTGATCTTCCGGAATTTAAGCCGGAGAATGGGGAGGCCCCAGGGAATGGGATCAGGGATGATGAGTAACGAAAACCCTGTTTGGCGCTCGCTCCTTTATGTTCCTGCCAACAACCCGCGCTTTGTAGACAAGGCGCATACCCGCGGCGCCGACGCCATTATCCTCGATCTGGAGGATAGTGTTCCGGCGGCGGAGCGGGATAAGGCCCGCGCCATGCTGGCGGACTCGGCGGCCAAGGTAAGCCGGAACGGCGCCGACGTCGTGGTCCGTATTAATCGCCCGGAAGAAGACTCCCGCCTGGACCTCGAAGCGGCGGTGATTCCCGAAGTCACCGCGCTGATGCTGCCCAAGGTGGATGATGCCGCTCACGTTCAGGGCCTGGCCAATCAGGTGGCGGCGTTGGAAAAGGAACGCGGCATGAAACCGGAATCCATTCGTTTCGTGGTCATGGTCGAAAGCCCCGCCGCCCTGTTCAGGGCGGAAGAAATCGCCGCCGCCCACCCCCGCAACTTGGCCGCCCTTCTGGGCGGTGAGGACTTCGCCGCGACCGCCGGCCTGGTGCCGGACCCGGAAACCCTGTTCCTGCCGAAGGTGACGGTTCTGTTTGCTGCGCGTGCCGCCGGCATTACACCCTTGGGCATGATAGGCACGGTTGCCGATTACAAGGACCTGGAGGCCGTGCGGGAAAACATTCGCCGGTCGCGCAAGTTCGGGTTCGAAGGGGCTTCGTGCATCCATCCATCCGTGGTGCCGCTGTTGAACGAGGAGATGTCGCCCTCTCCGGAAGAAGTGGACAACGCCCGGCGTGTTGTCGAGGCCTACGCCGAAGCGGAAAATAAAGGTCTGGGCGCGATTACGGTGGATGGCATGATGGTGGACGTTCCGGTGGTTGACCGGGCCGGGGCACTGCTGGCCCGCCATCGGGCGATCAAAGCCAGAGAGGGGACCTAGTCTTCGTCGTCACCCTTTCCATCGCCGCCCTGGGCCCCTTCCCCTTCGGCCTGTTGGCGTTCCAGACGCCGGCCCTGGCGTTTCAGATCTTCGATTTTCGTGGCGAAGGCGACAAACGAAAGTTGCGCGCCGATCATCGCCAGTAACGGCGAAGCCAGGACGACGAATCCCCAATAAATCATCTGCGCGGTCTCGATGCCGGGAACCAAGGCGGTGTGGTAGTAGATGATGTAGATCATCAGGAACAGTTCCGCGACCAGCGCTAACCGGAAAGACGTGCGCTGGGTTAGGCTGCGTTCGATAATCGGCCCGCCGAAGGCAAGAATGATTTTTGAGAACAGGCCACCGGCAAAATTGACCATCATGACCAGGGTGCAGACGATAATGATGGTTAGGGCATCCGTCTCGGGAAACCCAAACGACTTCATGAAATCTTCGATGCCTTGCATGGGCCTATCTTCTCACCAATTCGTTCCGACTAATTTCCGTTGGCGCGCCCGGAACGCTGGTTCCGAACATGCTTACCCTACACCAATAGCCCCTATCGGCGGGTGGCCGCAAGAACGATAGCCAACAGGGCGCCCGTTGCCGACATCACGGCCATGGCATGATACGCGCCCGGCCCATAGAGATCGAAGAGTTTGCCCGAGGCAAACATTGCCACGCCTAAGGCCAGGCCCATGACGACGGCGGAATACAGGCTCTGCGCTGATGCCGACAGGGCTTGGGGAATGCGCCGGGAGATGAAATATATCGCGCCAAGGTGGGTGGCGGCGAAGGTTAGGGCGTGCAGCGCCTGCAGGATGACCAGGGCCGCAAGGTTTTCGGTCACGCCGGTTGCAGCCCATCGAATGGACCCGGCCAGTCCGCCCAGAAGAATCATTTTCGACGGCCCCAGTCGGGCGACCAGCCGGGCGCCGTAGAGGAACAGGATGATTTCGGCGATAACCCCTTCCGCCCACAACAGGCCGATAACGGTTTCCGAAAACCCTTGCGCCTTCCAGTTCAGCGTCCCGAAACCGTAATAGACGCTGTGGCTGGCCTGGATCAGCGCTGTGGCGCAGATAAATAGGATAAATCGGCGGTCCTTGAGCACCGCCAGGGCGGCGAACCCGGTGTCGTCGCGCGACGGCGCGCGCGTTGGCGGCAGAAACAGGGACACGGCGACGACAAGGACCAAGCTGCCGAGCAGGATTTGGTATATGAGTTCAGCGTTTTGTCCGGTCAGGATATAGCCGGTGCCGACGGCGCCTGCGATGAAGGTCAGCGATCCCCAAAGCCGTACCCGGCCGTAGTCCAGTTCTCCGCCGTGGCCGGTATGATCTTCCTCCACACTGTCCCCGCTGCTGAGCATGGCGAGGCTTTCGCCTAGCGGCATCAGCGGCGACCAGACCGTGAAAAACAGGACGCTGACCAGCAGGATCGGCCAGAAACCGTCGGTCAGGCCGAACAGGGCAAAGGTTGCGAACGCCAAGACCGCAAGCCCCACCATGATCGGTTTGCGCCGCCCGCTGTGGTCGGCTATGTGGGCGATCAGCGGGTTGAAGATGATCTTGATGCCGACCCCCGACGCGATGACGGCGCCGATTTCCGGCGCGTTCAATCCTTTGGCGGCCAGCCACACCGGCCAGAAGGGAACATGGATGCCGATCATGAAGAAAATGGCGGCATAAAAAAACGCCATCCGGATAGCTGTCCCAGTGTTAGGCTGGGGGGCTGTTCGGGACTTGTCGTTTGGAGAATGCTCGGGCATGTTCCATACGATAAAGCTATCGGCGGCGGCCCGGAAGCCACAAACGCCAGCTTGCCGTTGAATGCGGTCCTTGAGGGAAAAAGAAGACTATGAAAATTGTGATTTTCTGCATCTGCGGCGCCGGGGGATATTTCGGCGCTTGTGACGGGGGCCCAGGCGAATGTGGGCCCTTGACTCGTGGGGGCCGTGCGCTGGAGAGCAGGCGGGGAGGTGGGCTGAGCGTCATAAAGCGCTAGTTAGGAGTCCCAGTGGGTGGC
>JACNJX010000070.1 GCA_014382345.1 Alphaproteobacteria bacterium | reverse complement strand
AAAAAAAGCCACGGATCGGGGGTGTGCGCAGCCCGTAGCTGGCCTTATAATGCAACGGCTGGTCCGGAGGCGGCAGGGTACCCAGGTCATCGATGAGTCTGGTAATGCCGTTCTTTTTAATGCTGCCGTCTTCCAGCCGGAAATGCATGTTCGTGGTTTCGAACATTTCATCCGTGCCGAAGTTGTTGAGGAAATCCTGAATAGCCAGATCACCCTCGCCGACGCAAATGGCATCAACGCCGTCCTTTTGGATGTATTCCTGGAAAAATGTCGGGTGAACACCCCAACAGGGAATAGGCCCCGGTTTCGGCCTTCAGATGCTTGTTGATTTCGATATATTTTTCCGCGTCCGGCGACATCACCGAATAGGCCAGCACGTCCGGGTTGAAGGCCTTCATAGCTTTGGCCGCAGCCTTAGGATTCTTGTCGTATTCGACAAGAAGAACATCGTGATTGGCCGCCTTTGCGGCGGCGGATATCACGGGTACGGAATAGCTTTCAACGACTCCGATACGGTCAACAACCATACCCATTTTAACCTGAGTCATTGAGTATACCTTTCTTTATCCGGAATCCTTATTCGCTTTAAAAACTTATAAGAATCGCGATATTTTACCTTATTATTGAAGTCAGGCAACCTGATTTACCCGAGAATGGACCGGTGAAACCCTGACGCGGCTTTATATACTAGTTAATGGAAATTTGGTCCTTGTTTTCTTGCTTGGCGGAGGTGTCGCCCTTTTTCCATTCGGCGTTCCAGTCGATGACCCCGGTTGGTTTCGCGAAGACGTCCTTGGCGGAATGCACGACGCCGTCTTCGTCGCGGTAGGTGTCTTCCTGGCCCTTGGCCATGCCGCCAATGAAAACGTCACGGGAACTCCAAAAATATTGGAGGGACTGCCATAGGGGGATGTCGAAGAATTGGATATCCTCCCAATGGTTCAGGTATTGCAGTGGACTTAAAACCCTTGCCCAGCGCTTGGATAGCAGCGCCTTGGCAAACCTGAGACAAAACGGGAAGCGCCCGAACATGGTGGCGGCCCAGTTCATGTTTTCGATCTTGTCGAAATCACCATGAATGTCTTTCGCCTTGTAGGTGAACTCGCCGACCCCCTCGCTAAGGCCGTTGCGGATGGCGTAATTGGCGAGTTCCGTTCCCTTGTACATCTTCAGGATACTGACACGGATGCCATAGGGTTTGAGGGACGTGCCAAAACGGACGCTTTCGATGGCGCCTTCCAGCGATTCGTTCGGCAGGCAGAACATAATGTTCATGATGAAGTTGAATTTATGTTTGCGCAGCATGTCAGTGACTTCGACATAGCGGGCATTGGTGATCTTTTTATTGAGCATGTTGATACGGGTTTCTTCGACGCCGCATTCCAGCCCAAAGGTGCCGCCCCGGCACCTGCCGTCGACCATTGCCTTGATAATATCCTCATCCAGGCTGGTGATCTCGATGTTGCAGGACCAGTCGAGATCGAATTTTTTCTTGTAGCGCCCGGAAAACTCTTTCACCCAGTGCTTGTCGAGGTTGAAGATGTCGTCGCAGAAATGGACGCGTCGGGTCGGATATTTTTCAAGGACGCGCTCGACTTCCTCCAGGACGTATTCGATGCTGTGGCGCCGGAACACCTTGCCCTTGCCCTTGTACATATCGAAATATGTCGGCTCAAAGCAGTACGAACATTTGTAAGGACAGCCGCGGGTGGTGATGAACCGTTTGACAGCGAAATTCGCCATCAGGGGGTATTTGTCATAATACAGGGCACGGTCGGGAAACGGGTATTTGTCCAGGTTGTCCTCGGGTGGGTACATCGAATTCTTAACCCAGCCTTCGTCCGTCTTCACGATCAGGTTTTTGACGTCTGAATAGTCTTCCCCGACCTCGATCCGGTTCATCATCTCCAATACCGCCTCTTCGCCGTCGCCAATGCAGATGATATCCGTACAATCGTAGTTAATGATTTCCTCATGCATGAACATGCAGTGCGCGCCACCCCAGGCAACCGGAATGCCGGTTTGCTCCCGAATCATTTTGGAAACCGGCCGGAATTGTTCTACTTGAGGCGTCATGACCGAAAAGCCGACAATGTCGGGGGCCGATTCTTTGACGTAATCGATCAGACTATCGAATCGTTTGAAATCCTGAAGCAATGTCAGGTCGACCTCATGCCCGTTCTCTTTCAAATACGAACTCAGGTACATGATTCCCAAACCTTCGTTTAGGAAATTGTCGCTTACGAAGAGAATCTTAGCCATCGGCCGAATCTTCCATGGAATTGTTAAAAAATCGGCGAAGGCTCAAATCTCGACCCCCCACCTGCTTAAGGCCCCACTTAGAAGGCCTAAGTCCATATAAACCGCCCAGAACATATAATATGCAGGGGCTGTGTTTTCACGTCTTTATTAGCGACAGGATATCTTTGTTTATTTTTTTATTAAAAATCGGGGCTTAAGAAAGGCGTTCGTGACAATAAGGTGAAAACTTCATAAAAAAAACAAACCTCTGAGAGGATTCTTTTTGTATGACCGAAAACCAATCTGCCGATAGCGGACTTTTGGATCTGCTGCTGATCAATCCGGGCGGCAGGGAGAAAATCTACCAGGAGCTCGGCTCCGACCTGTCGGCGGTGGAACCGCCGCTCTGGTGCCGCCTGATTGCGGGCTATGTCCGCGACCGTGATTTTTCCGTCGCCATTCTGGATTCCGAAGCGCTGAACTTGGACCCCGACGCCATTGCCGAACACGTCCGGGCGGCCAATCCGCGCCTGGTCGGGATGATCGTCTTCGGGCATCAACCGTCTGCCTCGACCCAGCAAATGGTCGGCGCGGGAGCGGCGTGCCGAACGATCAAGGAACACTCCCCGGATATTCCGGTCATCATGGTCGGCGGGCATGTTTCGGCCCTGCCCGAGCGCACGCTGGAAGAAGAAGCCGTCGATTTCGTCTGCAAGGGTGAAGGGCCTGTCACCGTGGTGCAGTTGCTGGAAGCCCTGAAGGCCGGTGAAACGGAGGACTTCAGCACCGTCGAAGGACTGGTTTGGATGCAGGACGGTGCACCCGCCGTCAATCCGGCGGCGCCCCTGATCCAGTCCCTGGAACAAGATTTGCACGGCAACGCCTGGGACCTGCTGCCGATGGAAAAGTACCGGGCCCATAACTGGCAGTGTTTCGGTGACCTGGATTCGCGCGAGCCCTATGCCTCCATTTATACGTCCCTGGGCTGCCCCTATCAGTGCGTGTTCTGCTGCATCAATGCGCCCTTTGACGTCAATCGCTACCGTATGCGCCATCCTCAGACGGTGGTGTCCGAAATCGCCTTCCTGCATGACACGTTCGGGGTCAAGACGTTCAAGATCATTGACGAGATGTTCGTGCTCAATCAGCGCCATGTGAATGACATCTGTGGCCTGTTGATCGAGAAGGATCTGGATCTCAACATCTGGGCCTATGCGCGGGTCGATACAGTCAAGCCGGATACGCTGGAGAAGCTCCGGCGCGCCGGTATCCGCTGGCTGGCGCTGGGCATCGAGTCCGGATCGGCCCATGTCCGCGACGGCGCCGAAAAGGCCTTCAGCCAGGAAGACATCCTCGCCATCGTGCGCGACATCCAGAAGGCCGGCATCCACGTCATCGGCAATTTCATCTTCGGCCTGCCCGACGACGATCTCGACACCATGCAGCAAACCCTGGACCTGGCCAAGGAATTGAACTGCGAATTCGTCAATTTCTATTCGGCCATGGCCTATCCGGGATCCCCGCTCTACACCCAGGCGGTGGCGGGCGGCCTTCCCCTGCCGGAACACTGGTCCGGGTATTCCCAGCACAGTTACGATTGTCAGCCCCTGCCGACGGAGCATCTTAGCGCGGCTCAGGTCCTGCAGTTCCGGGACGATGCCTTTCACGATTACTTCACCAATTCCCGGTATCTGGATATGGTGACGCAGCTTTATGGTTGGGAAACCCGCCGTCATATCGAAGACATGGCCAGCCATCGGCTGAAACGTAAAATTCTCGAAGAACTGGACGCCGCGGAATGATCATCAGCCGGACCCCCTTTCGTGTATCGCTGTTCGGCGGCGGTTCCGATTATCCGAAGTGGTTTCAGCAGCATGGCGGGGCCGTTTTCGGGTTCGCCATCAACAAATATTGCTATATCTCGATGCGGCCTCTGCCGCCGTTTTTCGAATACCGCCACCGGATTGTTTATTCAAAAGTCGAAAACGTCTCTGAAATCGATAAAATCCAGCACCCCGCCGTGCGCGCCGTGTTGAAGGACCAGGGCATCGACGTCGGCATGGAAATCCATCATGACGGCGACTTGCCGGCGCGTTCGGGCCTGGGCTCATCGTCGTCGTTTACGGTCGGCATGCTGAATACATTGTCTGCCATGGCCGGGAAAATGGCCGACAAGAAACACCTGGCCCAGGAAGCGATCCGCATCGAACAGGATGTGATCGGCGAACATGTCGGCTCTCAGGACCAGATTTGGGCTGCTTACGGCGGCATCAACCGCATCGAGTTTTTGCGGGACGGAGCCTTCGACGTCCAGCCCGTGGTTCTTTCCAAGGCCCGGAAAGACGAACTGTTCGGCCATTTGATGTTGTACTTCACGGGGTTTTCCCGTTTCGCGCCCGAAATCGCCAAAAAGCAGATCGACAATCTCGATCATCGTCAAAAGCATCTGGAAAAAATGGTCGGGTTCGTGGATGAGGCACTAGGCGTCCTGTTGTCCGATAACCGGCCGATTCTGGATGTCGGGGCGATGCTGCATGAATCCTGGCAGCTCAAGCGCGAGCTTGCCGACGCCGTGTCCACGCCTGAAGTCGATGAGATTTATCAGTCCGCCCTGGACGCCGGGGCAACCGGCGGAAAGCTGCTGGGCGCGGGCGGCGGCGGGTTCATGCTGTTGTTTGTAGAACCCGAGAGACAAGCCGCCGTCGCTGAGCGCCTTGATAGCCTGATCCGGGTCAACTTCGGACCCGACGACGTCGGCTCAAAAATCGTCGTCTATGAGCCGAGCGGTCTGGAAAACCGCTAAATCTTATTCCTTATCCTTAGCAACGCCGCTTGACAGTGTTTCCGGTTGGGGAATACTCAAATCTGTTAGGGGCATTTTCAAAAGAGACGGTCATGGCGGCAAAAAAATCTCAAACCAAACCTGCGGGTGCCGGTAAAACCGGGGTCAGTAAAGCGGGCGGTAATAAGAAGGTCGCGCCGGCAAAGACTCTGGTGTCGGTCGTTTTATCCTTCCGCAACGAGGAAGATGTTATTCCTGAGCTGATTGATCGCCTGGATGACGTTTTCACGACCGCTAAGCTCGGCTACGAATTGATCTTCGTGAATGACGATTCCACCGACCGTTCTCTGGAAATCCTGAAGAAAAGCGCGGAAGCAAACCCGCGCATCAAGGTTATCAACATGTCGCGCCGGTTTGGGGTTTCGGAATGTGTGATGGCGGGCATCGCCTTTTCCACCGGAGATGCCGTGATTTCCATGGACGCCGATCTGCAAGACCCGCCCGAGGTGATCCCCGAGCTGGTCGAAAAGTGGCGCAATGGTGCCGAGGTCGTCTACACGGTGCGAACCGAACGCGATGGCGAGCATCCCTTGAAGATGTGGCTGACACGCATGGCCTACCGGGCCATCAATGCGTCATCGGAAATCGACATGCCGGTGAACGCCGGCGATTTCCGTCTGCTTAGCCGGCTGGCCTGTGACAAGTTGTTGGAATTGGGGGAAATGGATCCTTATCCGCGCGGCCTCGTGCCGTGGATTGGCTACCGGCAGGAAGCGCACTATTACCGGCGCGATGCCCGGGCCGGTGGCGAGGGGCATTTTTCCCTGTTCAACAGCCTCAACCCCTACAAGACCTTCATTTCCGGGCTGACGTCCTTTTCCATGGCGCCGATCTTCCTGATCTTCCTGATCGGCGGCGGGGTATCGCTGTTTTCCCTGATCGGTCTGATTTTTTCCGGCGGTGGCACGACGGGCTGGATCATGTTCGCCCTGTTGTTGTGGGGATCGTTGATGTTCTCGCTCGGCCTCGTCGGCATCTATGTCGGGCGGACCTACAAGGACGTGCGTGGCCGGCCCCACTATATCGTCAAGGACACCATTGGCTTCGGCGATTAAAACCTCCTCAAGGTTATGCCGAATAGATGTCCCGGTCGCGGTGGTAGGCTTGCGAGAAATCATCCAGCATCCGGGCCGCCTTTGAATCGAAATCTGCGCGTTGTATCAGAGCGCGGGTGACGAAAGCGGCGAAGGTAACGGCCTCCCCCTTGCCCCTGAGTTCGAACGCGTCGGCAATCCCCTCCAGTTCCTCGTGAGTCAGCTTGCGGGCCATCACGTTCAACTGGCTTTTTACCAGACGGTTCTTACGGCGCCATTTGTTCTGCGTGGCGGCGGTCGCCATTGCTTGCTCCTCTACTAGTAGAATTGAGGTGATAAAACTACTAGTAGATTATCCGCGCGTCAGCAAAAATCCGGGACGCCTAACCCCGGCGCTGAAACCGCGCCCAGTTGGCGGCGTCGATGCGGACCTTAAGGCGGATGGCCTTGTCGTCGTCGTGGCGTTCGATAACGTCGCCATGATCGTACAGCCAGGCTAGAGATGCGCCGTCGCTATGCGGCAGCGAGACCTCCTCGAGCTGAAAGTGTTCCGTGATCCGGGCATCGATGATGTCGACCAGCCCGTCACACCCCTCCCCGGTTTCCGCCGACAACGGAACCGCCGGGATATTGCTGCGGGCCGCCTGATTGGACAATGTTTCCCTGTCCTCTGCCGACAATAGATCGATTTTATTGAGGACTTCGATCAGCATGCCTCCCACCGCATCGCCGAGTCCTAGGTCCTTCAATACCGCCAGCACGTCCTTTTTCTGCGCTTCCGTGTCGGCATGGGCGGCATCGCGGACATGAATGATAACGTCGGCCTCGACGACTTCTTCCAGGGTGGCCTGAAAGGCACTGATAAGTTCGTGCGGCAATTCGGATATAAAGCCCACCGTATCGGACAGGATCGCGGTCCGCCCCGAAGGCGTTTCCAGCCCCCGCATGGTCGGGTCCAGGGTGGCGAAAAGCTGGTCCTTGGCTTTGACCTTGGTCTTGGTCAGGCGGTTGAACAGGGTCGACTTGCCTGCGTTGGTGTAGCCGACAAGGGCGATCACGGGATACGGCACCTTCTTGCGGGCCTGGCGGTGCAGATGGCGGGTGCGTTTGACGTCTTTCAGGTCCCGTTTCAGCCGCGTAATCCGCTGCCCGATCTGGCGGCGGTCGGTTTCGATCTGGGTTTCGCCGGGGCCGCCCATGAATCCGGCGCCGCCGCGCTGGCGTTCCAGGTGGGTCCAGCTTCTGACCAGACGGCTGCGCTGATATTCCAGCGCCGCCAGATCGACCTGCAACCGGCCTTCACGGGTGCGCGCGCGTTTGCCGAAAATTTCCAGGATCAGTCCGGTGCGGTCGATGACCTTGCACTGCCAGGCCTTCTCCAGGTTGCGCTGTTGCACCGGCGACAATGGTGCGTCGACGATGACCACCGCGACGGCGGGATTGGAGTGTTCGGGATTTTCCCCGTTGGACGGCTCCTCTGTTCCGATAATACCAGCCAGGCGTTCCACGGCGCCGCTTCCGAACAGGGTCGCCGGGCGGGGCTTGTTCAGGGGGACGGTTTCGGCATGCACGACTTCCAGATTGATGGCGTGCGCCAAGCCTATGGCTTCACTGAGAAGCTGGTCCGCCCGTTCGGTCCGGGCAGCAGCCGTTTTCAGGCGCGGGTGAACAACCACACACAAATCCCCCCTACCGGCGGTTTGGCTGTCCGGAGGTATGGATGCGGGGTTGTCCGTTCCCGTCAAAGGACCAACCATTTTGGGCCCCAGGTAAGCCCCAAGTCAGGCCTCATGGTCGGGCCTATACCTCGGCCTCTTCGTCTTCGATACCTTCTTTTTCCGGTTCAAAAAGCTGGACCGGAACCGAAGGCATGACCGTCGAAATGGCATGTTTATAGACAAGCTGGGTATGACCGTCCCTGCGCAACAAAACCGAAAAATTGTCGAACCAGGTAACGATTCCCTGAAGTTTAACCCCGTTGACCAGAAATATTGTCACAGGCGTTTTTTGTTTCCGGATGTGATTCAGAAACACGTCTTGCACGTTTTGCGACTTATCGGACGACATGATTGTCACCCCCTTTATTTTTTTAAACCCGGTCGATCAGGGGATGGACCGCGGGTTTCTCCCTGTATTTCAAAAGCTTATGATTTATTCGACACTTCCCCTTGCCTTTTCGGCCGTTTCGACCGGAAAGTCCCTAAGTGAAAATAATCTTACAGATTAAAAACAAACTTGCAAAGTGCATCGCAGTCCGGGAAATGCCGGGCCGGGGGATGGTCTTTCATTTCATCCGCGCCGGGTGCGTGTTCGCGGATAAGGATCGGGGTTAGGCCGGCGTTGTGTGCGCATTCCAGGTCAATATCCGCATCGCCTGCGAACCAGACATCGGGCCCCCTTTCGATGCCGATTGGGGCAAGCGCCATATCAACGGGCTTCGGGTGGGGTTTGTCGTTTTCCGCGTCCAGCGCGCCGATCAAAGCGCCGAAAAACCGGTCCCATCCCAGGTGCCGGGCTTCTTCGCGCAGGTAATTGCCCTTTTTGTTGCTGACCACGGCAAGAGGAATTCCGGCTTCGTAGAAGGCCTGCAACATGGTTTCGGCACCGGACAGGGGCGTCAGCCTTTCCACATGAATGGCGGCGTAGCGTTCATAGAACACCTCGCCGGCGTCCCGCCATTTGTCGCCGAACAGGGCGGGAAAACTGTCGCGCATGGATTTCCGGACCCGCACGCGCGCCTCATCCATGCTCCAAGGAGCCATGTCGAAGGCGTCAAAGGTGGTGTTCAGGGCATCAAGGATGGTCGGCCAGGAATCGACCAGGGTATTGTCCCAGTCGAACAGGATGGCGCGGGGCCTGCCATTGGCTTTCAAGATATCTTGCTTCAAGGGGGCTGGTTCCCGGGTTAGTTCCAAGTATCGGTCTTTTGCGGGCCGCCCTTGCCTTCGATGAAATCGACGTAGAGGTCCAGCATCCGGCTCGTCAACTCGCCGATATGACCATTACCGACGGGTTTGCCGTCGATGACGGTGACCGCCTTCACGTGTGAAGACGAACTGGTGACAAAGGCTTCTTTCGCCGACAGGGCTTCATCGACGGAAAACGGCCGTTCAGAGAATTTTACGCCCGCTTCGTCGGCGGCTTCCAGAACCGACAAGCGCGTGATGCCGTTGAGGATGGCGTGAGACGTGTTGTGGGTGACCAGTTCTCCGTCCTTGGTGACGATCCAGGCGTTCGACGACGTGCCTTCGGTGACCATACCATCGTCATTGACCAGCCAGGCTTCATAAGCTCCGGCTTCGCGCGCCTGTTGTTTGCCGAGGATATTCGGCAACAGGGCGACGGATTTGATGTCGTGGCGTTTCCAGCGGATGTCGGGAAGCGTGATGACGCTGACGCCCTGGCGGAGCGCCTCTTTGTCCAGCGGTGGCGCTCGCCGCGCGGTGAGCACCAGGGCGCTTTCGGCATTTTCCGGAAACGGATGGTCGCGGCGGGCGACGCCACGGGTGATCTGCAGATAGACAAGCCCGTCCCGCACCCGGTTGCGGCGCGCGACTTCCCTTGTCAGGACACCAAGCACGCGGCGCGACACGGGCCAGTCGATGCGCAATTCTCTCAAAGAATGGGCCAGTCGGTCCAGATGCCCCTTTTCTCCGATCATTTTGCCGCCGTGAACGGCAAACACCTCGTAGACGCCGTCGGCGAATTGATAGCCCCGGTCTTCGATATGAACGGCGGCTTCGTTATGCGGCACGTACTGGCCGTTGACATAGGCGATGCGAGACATGGCGGCCCTAAAAATATTCAAGCTGAACGGAAAAGATTTTTTCGACTTGGCGGATGACATCTTCAGACGCGAACAGAACCACCCGGTCCTTGGCCTGAACCACCGTGGAGCCGCGCGGGCAGATCATTTTGCCATCCCGGACGATGGCGCCGAGCATGACGCCGGGCGGCAGTTTGACCTCTTTCAAGGGCTTGCCGACCAGATCGGACGTTTCCAGGGCTTCGGCTTCGATCAACTCACCGAACCCTTCCCTAAGCGTATGGACGGAATGAATGCGTCCGCGCCGCACGTATTGCAGGATTGTGGAAACCGTGATGTTGCGTGGGCTGACCACGACGTCGATGCCGAGCGAACTAATCAGCGGCTCATAGTTGGCGGTGTTGATCAGGGTGATGGCCCGTTCGCAACCGCTTTGCTTGGCCAGCAACGAGGCCAGAATGTTGGTCTCGTCGTCATTGGTGACGGCGACGACGGCCTCGGTCATGGGGATGTTGGCCTCTTCCAGGATTTCCGGGTCGAGGACATCGCCGTTGATAATCATGGTCCGTTCCAGCATTCCGGAAATAAGTTCGGCGCGTTGCTTGTCGGACTCGACAATCTTGGCTTTTACCCAGTCATGGTTTCTTTCGATCTCCTGGGCCAGGAATAGACCGATGTTGCCACCGCCGAAAATCACCAGACGCCGGGCTTCATCTTCTTCGTGACCGAAGGCCGCCATGGCGCGAGAGACCTGCTCGCTGTCGACGACGAAATAAACCTCGTCGCCGGGCAGCATCTGGTCATCCGCCGTGGGTACGATGGGGGTGCCATCGCGCATCAGGCCGACGATGACGATATTGAGTTCCGGGAAAAGCTGGGTCAGTTGGCGTAGCGGCGTGTTGACCAAGGGACAGGTTTCATCGCAACGCACACCGATGAGCTTCACTTTGTCGTCGACCAGCGGGATCATTTCAAAGGCGCCGGGAACCTGAAGGCGGCGTGTGACCGCGCGGGCGACTTCGATTTCCGGAGAAATAATCACGTCGATGGGCAGGTGGTCGCGGGAAAACAGATTGGCGTAAATCGGCTGCAAATAACTTTGCTGCCGGACCCGGGCAATTTTGGTCGGTACGTCGAACAGCGAATGGGCCACCTGACAGGCGACCATGTTGACCTCATCGGCGTAGGTAACCGCGATAATCATGTCGGCGTTGCCGATCCCGGCTTGCTCAAGAATATCCGGGTTTGAGGCATGGCCGACGACGCCGTTGGCATCCAGGGTATCGCTGACGCGCCGCACCAGTTCCGGATTCTGATCAATGACCGTCACGTCGTTGCTTTCAAGGGCAAGGTGGCGGGCGATGCTGAATCCGACCTGACCGGCGCCGCAAACAATAACTTTCATGGGTCTAGAACCTTATTGTCGATCTTCGCTGCGAACGCCGAGCGATTTGAGTTTGCGGTGCAGGGCGGACCGCTCCATGCCGATAAATTCGGCGGTCTTCGATATATTACCGCCGAAACGGGTCACTTGCGCCACAAGATATTCCCTCTCGAAAATTTCCCGTGCATCGCGAAGCGGCAACCCCATGATCTCCATGCTGGTTTCCAGGCTTCCGCCGACCGGCGCGTCGGCATTGATTTCAGGCGGCAGCATATCGGCGCTGATGGGACTGGCGGCATCGCCCGAGGCCATAATCAACAGGCGCTCGATGACGTTTTTGAGTTCGCGGACATTGCCGGGCCAGGAATAAGCCTGCAACATCGTCAGCGCATCCTTGCCGATGGTGCGCGCGGGCTGTCCCGTCGCCCGGGCGGCTTGTTCCATGAAATGTTCGGCCAGCGGCGGGATGTCATCCAGTTTGTGTTTCAGGGGCACGACCTCAAGGGGCACCACGTTGAGGCGGTAGAAAAAGTCCTCCCGGAAGTTCCCGGCGCTAATTTCCTCAACCAGATCAGCGGTCGAGGCCGCCATTACGCGGACATCGACCTCGACCCGGGTGGCGCCGCCGACGCGTTCGAAAACCTGTTCCTGCAGGACACGAACGATTTTACCCTGGGTTTCCAGAGGCATGTCGGCGACTTCATCGAGAAAAAGGGTTCCGTTATGGGCGGCTTCAAAGGTCCCGACCTTTTGCGGAGTTTCGCTGTCGCCAATGGGGTTTTCCGAGCCGAAAAGCTCCATCTCGAAACGATCCGGCGACATGGTCGCGCAGTTGACCACCACGAACGGTCCTTCGGCCCGGTGGGACTGGCCGTGCAGCATGCGGGCGACGACTTCCTTGCCCGACCCGGCAGGGCCGGTAATCAAAACCCGGCTGTTGGAGGGCGCGATGCGCTCAATGGCCTGGCGCATGTCGCGGGCGGCTTGGGAAACTCCGATCAATTCGTTGGCTGTGCCAGCGCGCAGGCGCAGTTCCTCATTCTCGCGCCGTAGATGGTCGGTCTCGATGGCGCGTTCCACCAGAAGGATCAGGCGATCGGCCTTGAAGGGTTTCTCGATAAAATCATAGGCCCCGTCCTGCAGCGCCGTGACCGCCGTTTCAACGGTGCCGTGGCCGCTCATCATCAGGACGGGAATCGTCGGATGGTCCTTTTTCAGGGCCTTGAGAATACCCAGGCCATCCAGGTCGCTGCCCTGAAGCCAGATGTCCAGCAGTACAAGATTGGGACGCCGGGACTCGACGGCGGCCAGGGCTTCGGTGCTGTTGGCGGCTTCCCGGGTTTGAAAGCCTTCATCCTGTAGAATCCCCGCCGTCAGAACCCGGATATCGGCCTCATCATCGACGATCAGAATTTCATTAGCCATGCCGTTACCCTCAAAGTTCCCGGCCGACAAGACTGGTGGCGACTGTCATGGGGTCTTCCTCTGCAGCATCTTGTTGGGCTTTCTCGCCGACCGGTTTAGCCATGGGCGGAAAAACCAGAGAGATCATCGCGCCGCCTTCCTTATCATCTGCAAGAGCCAAATGACCATTATGGTCTTCCATGATTTTCTTGACGATGGCAAGGCCGAGGCCGGTGCCTTTGGTGCGGGTCGTGACATAGGGTTCGGTCAGGCTTTCGCGGTCCTGCTCCGGCAGGCCCTTTCCGTTATCACGGATTACGATGGTCACCGGGGGCGCTTCCCTCTCTTCGTCCGCACCACCTGTCCCGGCACCGGTATCAAGGCCTAAAATGATGCGGCCCTTGTAATCGGGATCGTCCGTTTCCATTTTCTTGCCGGTGATGGACTCGGCGCCATTCTTCAGAAGATTGGTCAGGGCGCGGGACACTTGGCGGTGATCGCAATAGAGCATGACGTTTTCATCGGGAAGCTCGGAAACATAGTCTATGTCCGGGTGGCGGTTGTGCTCTAGGGACAGGGCCTGGCGGCAGATTTCCGAAAGATTTTCATCCCTTAGGGATAATTGCGGCATTCTGGCAAAGGACGAGAATTCGTCGACCATGCGGTGCAGGTCCTCGACCTGACGGATGATGGTATCGGTGCAACTGGTGAAGGTTTCGGGATCGCTCACGATTTCCTTCAAGTACTTCCGTTTCAGCCGTTCCGCCGACAACTGGATGGGGGTCAGCGGATTCTTGATTTCGTGCGCGATGCGCCGGGCCACGTCGGACCAGGCTGCCTTGCGCTGGGCGGACAGAAGATCGGTCACATCGTCGAAGGTGACAACATAGCCGATCACCTGGCCTTTCAGTTTTTCAGCCGCTGCCGAAACCATGAGGGTGTGAAACTGGCCATCCCGGGAAACTTTGATTTCCGCCTGATGGGTAAGCCCTGGCCGTTGCTTGACCTTTGAGAGGAGTTCGCCCATTTCGGGCACCGCGTCTTCGAGCATGTCTCCGATGGACTGTTCCATATCCGTGCCCAGGAGAAGCGAAGCCGAGCGGTTGGGAAGATGGACCCGGCCTTCGGCGTCGAGACCGATCACGCCGGCAGAGACACCGGCCAGCACCGTTTCCGTAAACCGGCGGCGTTCGTCGATCTGGCGATTGGCTTCCATCAGGCCATGCTGGGTCGTTTTCAATTGCGCGGTCATGGCGTTGAAGGTGCGGCCAAGTGTGCTGATTTCATCGGTGCTGTCGGTGGTGTCGACCTGGGTGTCCAGATTGCCCTTACTGACGTTTTCCGCCGCCGTAATCAGGGAACTAATTGGCCTCGCCATTTGTGTCGCCACCGTCAGGCCGATCCAAACGGCGGCCAACAAGAGCAACACGGAGACAACGATGAAGATCATGACAAAGCTGATCTGGATACCGCCGCGCTCTTTTTTCATGGCTTGATAGCGACCGACCAGTTCCTTGATTCGTTTGACGTGGCTGATGACCTTAGGGTCGACGAAACGCTCAATCAGCAAAAACGCATCGACAAAGCTCTGGAGCCGGACGAAGGCGCGGATCCGGCCTTCGGAGTCGGCGCTCAGGATCGTGATCCTCCCCTGGCTTGCGTCTTTCAAAACATCGCCTGAAACTTTATAGGCTCTCACCGAAAGGCTGAATTCCGAGCGCGCCAGAATGCGGCCGGACCTGTCAATCACCAGGGCTTCCGACAATCCTCTAAGCGCGGCGTGGCGGGACAAAATCTGGTTCAATTGGCGGGGGTTATTGCTCACCAGGGGAGCGTTGAAATTCAGGTCGCCGGCGATGGCGAACGCATCGGCCTGAATATTTTTCCGGTGTTCCTGGAGGTAGGCGTCGGCGACGACGCGGGATTGATTGATGGTGGTGGCGACCTGCTGGTTGAACCATGCCTCCAGTCCATAGTTGATAAACACCGCCGAAAACACGGCCACCAGAATGGCTGGGGTCACGGCGACAAGACCGAACAGCATCACCAGCCGGACATGCAGTCCCGCCCCAGCCTGCCCGCTTCTGCGCTCCTGCCACACAGAGACCAGCCGCCAGGCGATGACCAGGCCCAGTAGCAAAAGGATAATGCCGTCCAGGTAAATCAGATTGAGGATGGTCTTGATGTCCAGCTTCGCCTGCAGCGCGCCTGCCATGATGGCGATGGTGGCGATGCCGGCGGCTACGGCGGCGATTACCAGAACATAGGCAAGCCTGCGCTGCAGGACTTCATTGCCGGCCCAGCCCTTCAGGCGTTCCATCAATGTGATCTGATCGTTCATTTTGCTCCGCGAATCACCGGAATATTGAGTTCCCCGATTTTCTTTCTCAGCGTATTCCTGTTCAAGCCCAGAACTTCGGCCGCCTTGATTTGATTGCCATGGGTGGCCTGTAGAGTCAGCTTAATCAGGGGGCGTTCCACCTCCCGGAGGACGCGCTGATACAGGCCCGCCGCCGGCAGGGAATCGTCGTGAGCGGAAAAGTAGGAAGCCAGCCTTTGCTCCACCGTTTTAGAAAGCCCCTCCTCTTCATCCGTGGTTGAGACGGCGGAGGTGGTTTCCGCCAGTTCGGTGTCGATATCTTCAACGGTGATGACTTCGTGAGAATACAGCGCCGCCAGTCGCTTGATGAGGTTTTCCAGTTCCCGCACATTGCCCGGCCAGGAATGAACCTTGAGCCGTTCCATGGCGTTGTTGTCGATGATTTTCCAGGGCAGACCCTCTTCGGCGGCCCTGCCTAGGAAGCTGCGAACAAGTTCCGGAATGTCCTCGGTGCGTTCGCGCAACGGCGGCAGGCGGATCGGCACCACATTGAGCCGAAAGAAAAGATCTTCGCGGAAAATACCCTGGCGGATCAGCATTTTCAGATCATGGTGGGTGGCGGCGATGATGCGGACATTGGACTGGATCGGGGAGTTGCCGCCGACGGTAGTGAACTCCCCCTCCTGAAGAACCCGGAGCAGGCGGGTCTGGGCGTCGGCAGGCATGTCGCCGATTTCGTCAAGAAACAGAGTTCCCCCTTCGGCCTGCTCGAAGCGCCCGACGTTACGGGACTGGGCCCCGGTGAAGGCTCCTTTTTCATGACCAAACAGCTCGCTTTCGATCAGCTCTTTAGGGATAGCGGCCATGTTGACGGCGACGAAGGGCTTGTTATTGCGTTTGCCGTAATCATGCAGCGCGCGGGCGACCAGCTCCTTGCCGGTGCCGGATTCGCCGGTCACCATAACGGAAAGATCGGATCCCATCAGGCGCGCCAGGGTGCGGTAAATATCCTGCATGACCTGCGAGCGCCCGATCAGCGGCAGCGCTTCTTCACCCTCTTCAATGACGGAGGTTGCCTCTTCCGTCTGCGGCGTTTCCAGGCCGCGCCGAACGACATTGACCAGCTTATCGATATCGAAGGGTTTGGGCAGATATTCGAAGGCGCCCCGTTCCGTCGCCTTGACTGCGGTGAGCAGCGTGTTTTGGGCGCTCATCACGATGATGCGGAGCTCGGGGCGGATATTGCGGATGCGGGGCACAAGATCGAGCCCGTTTTCGTCTGGCATGACGACATCGGTAATCACCAGATCACCGTCTCCGTCGCTGACCCAGCGCCACAGGGTAGTGGCGTTTCCGGTGGCGCGGACTTCAAAGCCCGCCCGGCCCAGGGCCTGACTGACCACCGTGCGGATGCCGGCGTCATCATCGGCTAGCAGGATGGTTGGGGTGCTCATGGGGCGGTCTCTAATTCGGAATTCGCTGTTTGGGGCTCTTCGGCCATGGGCAACATGATTCGGAATTCGGTTCGCTTAGGCATGCTGTTACATTCGATGACGCCGCCGTGGTCGCCGATGATCTTGGCGACCAGGGCCAGCCCCAGCCCCGTGCCCTGGGGTTTAGAGGTCACGAAGGGATCGAACAGGCAGCTTTTAATGTCGTCCGGAATACCTTCGCCGTTGTCTTTGATGCTAATTCTGAGCGGCAGATGAATGCGGGAACTGGTTCCCGGCACGGCAAATCGTACGCCGTGCTGGTAGGCCGTTTCCAGGGTGATTTCTCCGCCTTTCACCGGTGCCGCTTCGGCCGCGTTCTTGACCAAATTCAGAAACACCTGGATCAACTGGTCCCGATGCCCGAGGACCGGCGGAAGCGACGGGTCGAAATTGGTGACGTATCGGAGGTGGCGGCCAAACCCGTTTTTCGCCAGTTGCATAACCCGGTCCAGAACAATATGGATGTTGACCGAGTCCCGCTTCAGGGGACCGGCGTCGGAAAACACTTCCATGCGGTCGACCAGATCACAAATGCGGTCGGTTTCCTCGCGAATCAAGGTCGTCAGGCTGGCGTCGTCGGGCTTTGCGTTCTGTTCAAGAAGTTGCGCCGCGCCGCGAATCCCCGACAACGGGTTTTTCACTTCGTGGGCCAGCATGGCGGCCATGGCGGTTACCGAACGGGCCGCGCCCCGGTGGGTCAACTGGCGGTCGATGGTGTCGGCGATGGTGCGCTGTTGCATGGTCAGGACGATGAAATCCGGCTCGTCCGGTATGGGCGCGGCCTGGAGATTGACCAGATGGCGGCCAATGCGGGGCGATTCCAGGTCTACGCCGTATTCGGAAATGGCGAAGCTTTCCTTGCGGACCTGTTCGATCAGGGAAAACACCGGGTTGTCGTTCGGCAGAAGACTGCGGAGAGCCTTGCCTTTCAGGTATTCGGCGCCGCCCTGGAGAAAATGTTCGCCGGCGGTGTTGACATGCACGATGATGCCGTCGGCATCGAGGACGACCACCGTCGCTGACAGGGCATTCAGGATGCCATCAGCGGAAATTTTTTCGCCGCCGTCATCGTGGCGGAAGGCGACTACGGGTTTGCTCATTCAGGCCGCCGCCCTTTCGATGATCGGCTTGTAAAATTCGCGCAGCATGGTTTTCACTGTGTCCGGGTCTGCTTCGCGCATGACAAGGGAGCGGAATTCGGCGGAATTGGGCAGCCCTTTGGAATACCAGCCAAGGTGTTTGCGGGCGATTTTCATACCCGGCTGGCCGTAATGCTCCTGCATGGACTCATAATGTTCGAGCACGATCGCCAGTTGCTCGGTCAGAGACGGGTCGTTCAAACGTTCGCCTGTGGCCAGGAAATGCTGAACTTGGTTCGGAAACCAGGGCCGGCCATAGGTACCGCGCCCGACCAGGACACCGTCGGCGCCGGAATCGTCCAGGGCCTGGCGGGCGTCATCCACGGTGTTGATGTCGCCGTTGGCGAAGACGGGAATATCGACGGCGTCCTTAACCTTGCGGATGAATTTCCAGTCCGCCCGGCCCTTGTAGAACTGGCACCGGGTGCGGCCATGCACGGCAATGGACTGGATGCCGCAGTCTTCGGCGATGCGGGCGAGTTCCGGAGCGTTGCGGTTGTCGTCGTCCCAGCCGGTGCGCATTTTCAGGGATACCGGAACCTTAACGGCGCCGACCACGGTCTTGAAAATGCGCTCCGCCAGCGCCTCGTCGCGCATCAGCGAAGAGCCGGCATAACCGTTGGTCACTTTTTTTGCCGGGCAGCCCAGATTGAGGTCGATGATCGACGCGCCGCGGTCTTCGTTGAGGCGCGCGGCTTCGGCCATTACGTCCGGCTCGCAGCCGGCCAGTTGCACGGCGATGGGCTGTTCGTCGGCGCAATGGGTGGCCATTTTCATGGTTTTCCGGGCGGCGTGGACCATGGCCCTGGAGGCGATCATCTCGGACACCACGAGCCCGACGCCGCAACCCTTGACCAGGCGGCGGAACGGCATGTCGGTTACCCCCGACATCGGAGCCAGGATCACGGGACTATCCAGGCTGACTGGGCCGATTTTTAAGGACATGTTTAGGGACTGGGGTGTTGTTTCTGTTTCCGTGCCTACTTATTAGGCAAATCCGCCAGAAATACAATGGTTTTAGACAAAGATTTCGCTTAATTTCAGGGCAATATTCTGATTTTTAAGCCAAAATCACGTCGGAGATGAACTTCACCCCCGGATATCCCAGCGTCAGCAACAGATAGGCCAGAAGCACGATCCGCGCCGCGCGGCGGCCACGCAGGCCGGTCTTGTAATGCGCCGCCAGCAATCCGCCGATCACGGCGAAAGCGGTGATGGTGAGAACCGTTTTGTGATCGAAGACCAGCCACGTTCCGGTTTCGCCGTATTGCAGGGCCATGCCTGTGGCCAGCCCGATGGCCAGGACGATTTCGCCGAGGGCCAGGAGCCGGACGACCAGTTCCTCGCAGTCGGCGACCGACGGCAGAATCCGGGTCAACGCCGTGGGCCGCTTGTTCTTCAGCGCCCGTTCCTGGAGAAACGCCGCAAGCGCCGCGACGGCGGCAATGGTGACAAGCGCATAGGTGGCGACCGATACCCCGATATGAACACCGACCCAAGCGTTGCTGACGCCCTCGTCCAGGGGTTTGTGCGGGACACTGCTCCAGATCAGGGCGATGATTCCAAGCAGGACCATGTAGCCGGCGACAAGCGGCGCCAACCGCCAGGACTCCCGGGTCAGGACCGTAATCACGACGAAGATGGCCATGGTGGCCGCGACCGTGACCCAGAGCGCCGTTGCCAGGCCCGTTTGCCAGGACCCGGCCATGGTGAACAGGATCCGGATTACCGGCCCGGCCACGGCGACGATCAACACCAGCCAGAAAACCATGTCCGGACGGTGATCGCGCCGGAGCGCCAACAGGGATGTCGGCACCAGGGCGATAATGGCGGAAAGACTGAGGATCATGTTGTCTGGCATGAAAAATTCTTAAATCCCGATTATTTTCAGCACCATCGCGCCCGAGGCCCCCCTTGGCAAGAACTTTGCGGGCCTCTAAGTTGCGACATGCAAAGCATAACCGATTTGGCCCTGAAGTGAAGCTGCCTGATGGTGGCGCCCAGGCAGAAAGACGCCAAAAGGATATTCTGGAAGGGAATTCATGAGAGCTACCGTTGCATTGGTGGTCGGAGCCGGCGAAGGCAGGCGGTTTGGCGGCGAAGTGCCCAAGCAATACCAGGAGCTGTCCGGACAGGCGATCCTGCGCCGGTCGTTGATGGCATTTCTAGAGCATCCCGAAGTCACGGCGGTTCAGGCTGTTATCAACCCCGGTCATCATGACTTATATAAAGACGCGGTCCGCGGGCTGTCCCTGCCCGCGCCCGTCAACGGTGGCCGGACCCGACAGGAATCCGTGGCGCTGGGTCTGGAAAGCCTGGCCGGTGATCCGCCCGGGTGTGTGTTGATTCACGACGCCGCCCGCCCGCTGGTGGACCCGGGCGTCGTGTCGCGTGTACTGGCGGCGCTGGAGGCATCGCCCGGCGCGGTCCCTGCCCTGGCCGTGGCCGATACCCTGAAACGCGGCGACGGAAATTTCGTGGAAACCACCGTCGACCGGTCTGGGTTGTGGCGGGCGCAGACGCCGCAGGGGTTCCGCTATGACGATATCCTTGCCGCCCACCGCAAGGCGGCGGGCGAAGAATTGACCGATGACGCCGCCGTCGCCGAGCGCGCCGGACTGGCCGTGGCCATGGTCGAAGGCGCGGAAGACAACTTCAAGGTCACCGAACCGGAAGACCTGAAACGCGCAGAACAGACTCTTGGTGGCGGGGATATCCGCACCGGGTTCGGTTTTGACGTGCACCGGTTTGGAGACGGCGATCATGTCACGCTTTGCGGCGTCGCAATTCCGTACGGCTTCGGTCTTGAAGGCCATTCCGACGCCGATGTCGGTCTGCATGCCGTGACCGATGCCCTGATGGGGGCTATCGGGGCCGGCGACATCGGAGCACACTTTCCGCCCAGCGATCCACAGTGGAAAGGCGCTCCGTCCGATGTGTTTTTGCGTCATGCCGGAGAATTGCTGGCGGCCCGAGGCGGGCGCATCGGCAACCTGGACATCACTCTGATTTGCGAGGAACCGAAGATCGGTCCCCACCGCGAGGCCATGACCGCAAGGATTGCCGACATTCTGCAAATTTCCAGCGACCGGGTTAGCGTCAAGGCGACGACCACGGAACGGCTCGGTTTCACCGGGCGCGGCGAAGGCATCGCGGCGCAGGCGGTGGCGACGGTTTCTCTTTAAGAGTCCTTTGTTTCCGTTTCCGCGTCGATCCAGTCCAGGAAAGCTTGGTTGCCGGTGCTGATTGGTAACGCCACCACGCACGGACAATCGTAACTGTGCAGGGCCTTGATCTTTTCCACCGCCTGTTCGATCAGATCGTCACGGGTTTTCAGGATCATTGATATCTCCTCGTCTTCGCAGACCTCGCCTTCCCAGTGGTAGACGGATGTGGTGCCGGACAGCACATTGGCGCATGCCGCGAGGCGGCTGTTCACCAGTTCGCGGGCGATGGCGAGGGCTTCTTCGCGGTTTGCTGCGGTGACGTAAATCAGGCTCTGGGCCACGATTTCCCTCTCCTTATTAACTAACCCCTTGGATAAAAAGAAAAACTAACGTAGGCTTGGCGGCTGTTGTTGTCCCGGTTTCGGGATGCTCCAGAACCTGGGGGATCATTATGACGTTACAATTGGTCGTTGAAAACAAGCGCAGGAAGCCAAGCGCCGTGAAAGGTACCCGGAAACGTAATCCGAAAAGCTTCAAGTCTGTAGCGACGCCGGCACAGTTGAAGTGGTTGTCGCGCGGACTGGACCAGGCGGGCGGGAAATTGCCGCTGTTTGACGAGGAGGGCCAGCGCATCAGTGAACGCACGATCCACAGTTGCCTGGAAAAGGGCTGGGCCAAACCATGGTTTAACAACCCGATCAAGCCGGACTGGCAGATTTGCGGCCTGACCGACGCCGGACGCAAGCTTTTTCCGGACACCTGACCGAAAGACATTACCCCCTTTAAATGTAATGATATTTCCCTGTTTCTCGCCATGGAATGGGGTTAAATTGCCGTGCAATTTTTTCAGGGCATTTTTATCAGGAACCGGATCTCTCACCACTATGGAACACACTGTATCCGAGAGGGAAAACCTCGTCATTATAACCCTTTTGGGAGACGTGGACCTGGAATTTTCCGGTGCCTTGCGGGAAATCCTTCTGGATGCCGTCGTCCAGGCGGCAGGCGTCGTGGTCGATATGTCCGGGGTCAAGATGATCGACAGTTCCGGTGTGGCCAGCCTGCTGGAAGGGTTCCAGACTGCCCGCAAGCGCGGCAAGGGATTCGTGTTGGCCGATATCGGCGTAGCGGTGGACCGTGTTCTTAAACTGGCCCGGCTGGAAACGGTTTTTGAAATCGCCGATGGCGTCGATAGCGCCTGTCAGACCCTTGCTTGATCCCTGTAGCCCCTTCAACGGGGGGGCGTTTTAAAAGCCCTTCGATACTTTTTCTAAAAGCTTGAAAATAAAAAACTTTCCTCCTGTGATGACCGTCACAGCCAGGGGGCCTGAACCGGTGTTTAATGGTTTTGTAGGATGGATTTCGTGAAAACGGATCCTCCCTTCCCTCAAGAGCACAAACTCAAAAGGCCGGATTAAATTCCGGCCTTTTTTTTGTCAGAAATCCGAAATTTCGGCACGCGCCTTTTTTTCTGAAAATGGTGTAATTCCAGCCTTTTTTCCCCCCTCTGGTGGGTCGGATTGTCCCGAAACCCGAAAATCGGCTATACTTTTCCTTTCCGCACCCGGAAATGCCAGAAGGCGTTCGTCGTGGGAGCGGCGTCACTGATCCGGACGCCCTTTAGGGACGCTTTGGCCATATGGTTGAATCGCTTCGTAGCCCCAGTTCTTTTGATATTGCCAATGCCAGGCGGGTTTTGGGCTCGGCCTCTGTCGACACGTCCGGCATAGAGCGCCAGTATGAGGTTATCCGCACGGGGCAGCAGACGGCCATTGAAGTCGCCAACCAGCGGACCGGCAAGGCGCGTGAAACATCCCTTGAGCTTACCAAGATCATTTCGTTTCTGTCGAACGTGGTCGATCGTATCAAGACCCTCCGCCGGCTGTCCGACGGCCTGACGGCGGAGGTCGCGAAAGCCGACCGGTTCGGTTCCGGCGACAACGCCGCCCAGTTCGATATCACCCTGGCGCAGTTGGATAGTGTCGCCAAGCAAGCGTCGGACGCGCCAAATCTTCTCAACAGTTCCCCGGATGATGATTTCGCCTTCCTGACTACCGAGGACGGCAGGGTCGTGACCCTGTCGGGCGCCGCGCTCGGCACCGGCTACACCATCACGGAAGAGAACGGGAACTTCATCTTTTCCGATCACGAGGCCGCCGTCCTCCGGCAGGTGGACCCGCTGAAGGAACCGTTCTCCGCACCCCTGTCAGCCAATTACGTGCTCTATTCCAAGAACGTCCGCCTGGATGAAATCGATACATTTGATCCCGACAAGGTGACGATCACGATTTACCCCGACACCAACGCCGCCCAAACCTATACCGGAACGGTGAGCCGGGAAGGTTTGGGTATTCTCGATTCCTATCTTTATGACGGGTTCGCCACCGCCGCCGGGCGCAGCCGCGCGTTCGAGGATCTACGGGCGGCCAGGAATACCATTGATGCGGAACTGGCCCGCTTCGAAGGCGCCCTGAAATCGGTCCGGCTGATTTCCGGCGAAAGGGATCTTAGTCTGGCCAGCTTTGTCAGCGTTTTTGATTCATCGACGTCCGCCTCCGTGATCGAACTGCACGCCGCCGACAGCGCGCGGGCGTTTCAGAACGATTTCAGGGACAGACATGTCAACGGAATTGAAACGGCGCGCAACGAACTGGCCAAGGTGCTGGGCGGCGTCGACCTCAACCTCACGACCAACACCATCATCGATATCATCGCCTGACCCGCTGGCATTTTCCGCAAAGAAAAAAGCCCGACGCAATGCGCCGGGCTTTTTAGAAAAGTGGTCGGAGCGATAGGATTTGAACCTACGACCCCTTCACCCCCAGTGAAGTGCGCTACCAGGCTGCGCCACGCTCCGTCATTGTCTCCGAGATATCGTCCTCGGAGTGGCCGCACTATAGAGACGGGGACACCTTCGGGCAACAACTTGCCGGGTGTCTCTGCGATTTTTCAGCAGATTTTTAGAAAGGTTTTTCAGGCTGGTGTTTTGGCGGCCAGCAGCTCGGCACGGATGCTTTCCAACTCGCCCAGGATGCTTTGCAGTTCCTGGCGCTGGTGGTTATCAAGTTGTCTTTCCGTATCGTCCGGGGATGGGGCGCCAGATGATGAAGGTGCCGGTTCTGGTTCCGCCGCCGGCAGCTTGCCGCCGCCTTCGCGCAGCAGCTTCTGTACGCCCTTGATGGTGTAGCCGTCGTCGTAAAGCAGGCCGCGAATACGTTCCAGCAAGGCCATGTCTTCGGGGCGGTAAAAGCGCCGCCCGCCGCCCCGCTTCATGGGTTTGACGGACGTGAACTTGGTTTCCCAGAACCTGAGAACATGTTGCGGCAGATCAAGGTCAGCGGAAACTTCGCTGATGGTACGGAAAGCCCTATCAGATTTCGGGGCCGATTTAGGGGCGGAATTTTCGCCCGCCGCGGTCATGCCTCGGACGGTTCGCCGGAAATGGCGCGTTCATTGATCCGGCTTTTCAGGACTTGCGAGGGACGGAAAACCAGCACCTTGCGAGGCAGGATCGGAACTTCCTCACCGGTTTTCGGATTGCGCCCGATGCGCTGTCCCTTCTGGCGAACGGAAAAACTGCCGAAAGACGAAATCTTCACAGTTTCGCCACGGGCCAGGGCCGACGACATTTCGGATAGCACGGACTCTAGAAGATCCGCGGACTCGTTTCTCGACAAGCCGACTTCCTGATAGACAGCTTCTCCTAGCTGCGCGCGCGTTACGGTTTTCCCGGACATGCCTACGGACCCCCTGTTGGAACCAAGCATGGAGGGTATCGTGAGCGGAGAAATCCGTCAATATCAAAGGGATGGAGAAATTTTCCCGTCGGCTACCAGCGTACCAGTCCGGCGCCCCAGGTCAGGCCCCCGCCCATGGCCTCCATCAGCACCAGATCGCCTTTTTTGATACGCCCGTCGCGGACGGCCTCGTCCAGCGCCAGCGGTATGGAGGCGGCGGACGTGTTGGCATGACGCTCAACGGTGATGACGATCTTTTCCACCGGCAGGCCCAGTTTCCTAGCCGTGCCGTCGAGGATGCGCTTGTTGGCCTGATGGGGAACGATCCAGTCGATATCGTCGGGGCTCATGCCGTTGGCGTCGAGTGCCTCTTCGACAATGGCCGCCAGGTTGGTAACCGCGTGGCGGAAAACCTCGCGCCCATTCATGCGTACATGACCGACGGTCTGGGTCGAAGACGGCCCGCCATCGACGTACAGAAGATCATTGGTTGCGCCGTCGGAATGCAAATGGGTTGAAAGAATACCGGGGCCACGATTGTGTCCGGCTTCGCCGGCGTTGGCCTCCGGGTCGCCCTCGGAAGCCCGCAAGACAACGGCCCCTGCCCCGTCGCCGAATAGCACGCAGGTCGTGCGGTCTTCCCAATCGAGGATGCGGGAAAAGGTTTCCGCCCCGATCAGCACGACGGTCTTGCACTGACCGGTCTTGATGAAGTTGTCGGCGATCGCCAGGCCGTAGACGAAGCCGGAGCAGACGGCCTGGATATCAAAAGCGGCGCCGTTGATCATGCCGAGCCGGTGTTGCACCTTGGTCGCCGTCGCCGGGAAGGTATTGTCCGGCGTCGTCGTCGCCAGCACCACCATATCGACCTCTGTTGCCGGAATGCCGGCATGCTCCAAGGCCCTCTCGGCGGCCTTGAGCGCCAGATCGGACGTCAGTTCGCCGTCCGCCGCCAGATGCCGCTGGCGAATGCCGGTGCGCGACTGAATCCATTCATCCGTCGTTTCCAGCTTGGAAGACAGTTCATCGTTGGTGACAATGCGTTCGGGCAGGTAAGACCCGCAGCCGACAATTTCTGATCGTATATTCATTCGCCTACGACGGCCTCTTTCATTTCTCGGCTATGCCCGGACAGTTGCGCGTAGTCTTCCTTGATAACTTCGTTGAAGGAATGGGAAATCATTTCTTCGGCGACATGGATGGCCTTGGAAAAACCGTAGGCGTCCGTACCGCCGTGGCTTTTGATGCAAATTCCGTTAAGCCCGAGGAACATGGCCCCATTATAAAGCCTGGGATCAACCCGCATCTTGAATTTCTTCAAAGCGCTTCTCGCCATCAAAGCGCCCAACTTGGAGATCAGGCTTCCGGTCAACGCCTGCTTGAGGAATTCCCCGAACATCTTTGCCGTGCCTTCGGCCGTTTTCAGGGCGATGTTGCCGGTAAAGCCGTCGGTGACGACCACGTCGACCACGCCCCGCCCTATGTCATCGCCTTCGATAAAGCCGTGGAATTTGATCGGCAGGGTGGTCTCCTGAAGCAAGGCGGAGGCCTTTTTAACGGCTTCGTTGCCTTTCAGGTTTTCAGCACCCACGTTGAGAATACCGATGGAAGGGTTTTCAATACCCAGTACATTGCGGGCGAAGACTTCGCCCATCACCGCAAACTGAACCAGATTGTCGGCGTCGCAATCGACATTGGCGCCGAGGTCGAGCATGACGCTTTCGCCCTGCAAGGTCGGGTAATAGCCGGCGATGGCCGGGCGGTCGATTCCGGGCAGGGTCTTGAGGACGAACTTTGCCATCGCCATCAAGGCGCCTGTGTTGCCGGCCGAGATAACACCGGCGGCTTCGCCCGAATGGACGGCGTCAATGGCCAACCGCATGGAAGAGTTCCGACCCGCCCGAAGCGCCGTGGACACCTTCTGCTCGTTGGTAATGGCCTCGTCGGTGTGACGTATTTCCGAAACTGCGGCCGCTTTTGGATGTTTTTCCAGCAAAGGCTCTAGCTTCGCCCGATCCCCGAACAGCAGAAATTTCACCTTTGAAAGGTGTGCAAGCGAGGCTTCGATGCCTTCGATCACCATGTCGGGCGCGTTATCGCCACCCATGGCGTCGATGGAAAGCGTCAAGGGCTCTGTCAAAGGGGCCCCCCTTCGGGCCGGTCCATGGATTTAGGAAAGTGGCCCACAAAAAAACTTAAGCGGCGTCGTCGGCTTCCACAACTTCGCGGCCGTTATACTGACCGCAAGCGTCACAGATATGATGTGGCCGTTTCTGTTCACCGCAATTCGGGCATTCCTCGTTCGTGGAGGAAGGCAGGGAATCATGGGCGCGGCGCATATTGCGCCGGGATTTGGATATTTTTTTCTTAGGGACTGCCATCTATAGATACCTCAATAAGGGGCGCCGTCCTTGGCGCGAGCATACTTATACCGATTAACCGCACGTGGGCAAGAAACTTACCATTGTTACATTGTCATTTTTCCAGTTTTTCCTTCAACGGCGCCAAACCCGCAAAGGGGCTGTTTTTGGCGCCGGTTCCGGTTTCGGCTCCGTTTTCCGGGGAATTCCCCTTATTCGGACCACTGGAATATTCACCCAAGGAAGCGCCGGGCTTCCTTGGAAATGGGTCGATCTCCAAAGCCAGTTGTTCCGCTACGGCCTCGCCGGCGTCGATTTGGCCGTCCGTCAGGGGTTCCGGCGGGATTTCGTTTTCCTCGTCGCCGTCAACTTCGAAGCTTTCCAACTCCGCCCCGGGGCCGTCCAGGGAGGTGTCATATAGAAGGTCAACGGTTCCTTCAATAGCAGATTCCAGGGGCTCCAGCGTGATCACGCAGGTTTGCGCCACTTCGGCCCGGAAATGTCCCTGAAGATGAATAATACGGCCGCCTTTTTGCGGGCTCAGGGTGAGGGAGGCATTCAGGGCCGCAAGGGCGTTTAGCCCGAAGCGTTTGGCCAGCCGGGCGCACTCCTCGGGCGTCGCCTCGATCTCCATGGAACGCTCCACTTCGCCGATGGTATCCGGCGAAATGGGCCGGGAAAATTCAAACGGAGTGTCGTCGGTCATTATTGGTCATCCAATGTTGGCGCCGGGGTTGGAGCCGGGCCGAAAACCAGGGTTCCGGCCAACAGGTCTTCGAGGGCGGCTTTCTCCAGTTGCTTCGCTTGCCGGCGCATATAGGCGGCCAAAGCCACGATTTCCGCTTCATCGGGGTTTGCCTGGCGGTACGGGTTGCGTGCCAGGGCATCTTCGAGGGATGCCTCCCCTTTCAGACCGGATGCATAAGCCTCGATACGGCCGTAAAAGGCCTCGGCCATGGCCTTGATCTTTTTCCCGACGCCCATGTCTCCGGTGCCCATTTCCCGCAAGTTCTGGTCCATATCGGCAAACAAAATATCGAAAACTTCCTGCGACAGGCGGCTGGCTTCCCCGCTTTTGTCCTTGAGCCGGTCAAGGACCAGATAGGCATGGATCATGATCATGTCAAACCGCCCGTCCGGCGTATCGGGAACGCCGCAATTCAGGTAAAAACCGGGTTGGCGCGATTGTTCCACAATGGCCGCGTAAAGCCGGTGGGCGGCATCGCTGAAATCGTTGCTTGGGAATATACCGAACAGTTTCATGAAGGGTCCGTGTCTTGATTTAAGAGTCTTAAGTTCCGGGGGACGATTGACAAGCCGCGCCGGTGGGTGCACTTTCCGGAAATGTTCCGGAAGATATCTCCCTTGGGACGGGGATGAGCGTCCCTTCTGATCGACGAGGATGACAATTAGTGCGAAACGACCGGTTCTTCAATTGCAATCGTTTATTTCTTTATCCGGGGATTGGGGTTTTGACCCTGGTAATGACTCTGGGCCTGACCGCATGCGAAAGCCAGAAGCACACCCGCGGAAACCTGCTGGACCCCGACCGGATCGTCGATATCAAACCCGGTGAACTGTCCCGCGACGAGGTCGCCGAAATTCTGGGATCCCCATCCAGCGTCACGCCTTTTAGCAGCAACACCTGGTATTATATTTCACAACAGACGGAAACCTTTGCCTTTTTTGAGCCGGAGGTTATGGAAAGACAGATCGTTGCTATATCTTTCGATAAAAAAGGCATGGTCACGAAAGTCGATACCGTGGGCCTGAACAAGGGTATGAAGATTATTCCCGTGGCCCGCACAACACCAACCCACGGCAACAAAATGACGGTTCTGGAACAAATTGTCGGCAACCTGGGACGGTTTAAGAATACCAACAAAAACACTGCGGGCGAAGGGCAGTAACCGAACCGTTTGTTCGTAAGCGTTTTTCCCCGCCCCTCCTACATACTCCTAGGCCAGGATCGCCAGCATAAGAATGGCAACGATGTTGATGATCTTGATCATCGGGTTGATGGCCGGACCCGCGGTATCCTTGTAAGGGTCGCCGACGGTATCGCCGGTCACCGCCGCCTTGTGGGCTTCCGACCCCTTGCCGCCGTGGTTGCCGTCTTCAATGAACTTTTTGGCGTTATCCCAGGCGCCGCCGCCGGACGTCATGGACAAGGCCACGAACAATCCTGTGACGATGGTGCCCAACAGCATGGCGCCAAGGGCTGAGAACGCCGCCGCCTGACCGGCAATGGCGTTGATGGCGAAATACATGATGATCGGCGCGAACACCGGCAGCATGGACGGAACGATCATTTCCTTGATTGCCGTTTTCGTCAGCAAATCGACACAGGTGGCGTAATCGGGTTTGCCCGTGCCTTCCATGATGCCCGGGATTTCCCTGAACTGGCGGCGTACTTCGACCACCACCTGGCCACCGGCGCGGCCGACCGCCATCATACCCATGGATCCGAACAGGAATGGCAGCAGGCCTCCGATGAACAGGCCGATCACGATGAACGGATCCTGCAGATTGAAGGTTACGGTCAGTTTCGGAAAATAATGAGAAAGATCTTCGGTATAGGCCGCGAACAGAACCAGCGCAGCCAGCCCGGCCGATCCGATGGCGTAGCCCTTGGTGACGGCTTTGGTGGTATTGCCGACCGCATCCAGCGCATCCGTAGTCTTGCGGACGTCTTCAGGCAGTTCCGCCATTTCGGCGATTCCGCCGGCGTTGTCGGTGACCGGCCCGAAGGCATCCAGGGCTACGACGATACCGGCCAGCGCCAGCATGGTCGTAGCGGCAATGGCCAGGCCGTAAAGACCGGCATTCATAAAGGCGACAATAATCCCGCCGCAAATGACCAGGACCGGAAGCGCCGTCGCTTCCATGGAAACGGCCAGTCCCTGAATAACATTGGTGCCGTGCCCGGTGGTGGACGCTTCTGCGATAGAGCGCACCGGGCGGAAATCGGTGCCGGTGTAATATTCGGTGATCCAGACGATCAGCCCGGTCACGAACAGGCCGGCCATGGCGCTGATGTACAGGCCTGTACCCGTCACCATGCGCCCGCCCATGTCGTAGCCGGTGTCCCAGCCGACCATGGTTGAGATCACGCCGCCGATCAGGACGGCGGCAATCACGGCGGACGCGATAAAGCCTTTGTAGAGTGCGCCCATGATGTTTTGGCTGGCGCCCAATTTGACGAAAAACGTCGCCACGACCGAACCCAGAATACACACCGCCCCAATCGTCAGCGGCAGAATCATCATCAAATCCTGGGCCGGACCGGTGAAGAAAATGGCGCCCAGAAGCATGGTCGCGACAATCGTCACGGCATAGGTTTCAAACAGGTCCGCCGCCATGCCGGCACAGTCGCCGACATTGTCGCCGACATTATCGGCGATGACAGCGGGATTGCGGGGATCGGCCTCGGGAATACCGGCCTCGACCTTGCCGACCAGATCGGCGCCGACGTCCGCGCCCTTGGTGAAGATGCCGCCGCCGAGACGGGCAAAAATGGAAATTAGAGAAGCCCCGAAGCCAAGCGCGACAAGGGCTTCAAGGATATGGCGGATGCCTTCCGGGGTTCCCGGGTTCCCGGTAGCACGAAGGAAAAAGTAATACCCGGCGACGCCCAACAGCGCCAGACCGACCACCAACATTCCGGTGACGGCGCCGGATTTGAAGGCAATGTCCAGCCCCCCCGCGAGACCCGACGAGCGGGCGGCTTCCGTGGTCCGGACGTTGGCTCGGACAGAAACGTTCATGCCGATGTAACCGGTCAGTCCGGACAGGATGGCGCCGATGAAGTAACCGATGGCGACCTTGGTCCCTAAGAAAAACCCAAGCAGCAGACCAACCACCAGACCGACGCCGGCAATGGTCTTGTACTGACGCGCAAGATAGGCGCTGGCGCCTTCCTGGATGGCATTTGCGATTTCCTGCATCCGTTCGGTTCCCGCCGGCGCGGCCAGGACCGCCCGAATGGCGTATACGCCGTAGAGAAGTGCGATAAGGCCGCTACCGATAATCAACAAGGACACGTTCGACATGCTTGAGAACCCTTTTTTTCTGAGAATGGGGCATGGCCCTGGCGGCTGGGATTGGGTCTGTCTTGAGAGCCGCTGGCGAACCGCTTGAAATTGCCCGTAATGATGAACCGTTTTGTGATGGTCAGGGGGACATAAGGTCAAAAATTTTCAAAAGAAAAATGGCAGAAGCAGACTCATAAAGCAACCGCCGGAGGATGGCCGGAAAGTCCCCGGCGCCCGGATCACTTGCGGTTTTTTGGAAGCCCCCAAAAGCCTTGCTGGAAGTGCCGTTCAGTGAGGCTGGTCGATGATCGACTGGACCAGAACGTTGGAGATCGTGTCCTTGCCCGCCGTCTTGTCGCTGATCAGTTTCAGGCGCTGTTTGATGATCAGCACATCGATTCGTTCCTCGGCCCTCAAAAGTCTCGGCAGGAAACTGTGCAGGTCACGGACGAAAGCATCCGTGATGACCGGCAGCATGTCCTTAATGCGTTTGGCTTTTTCCTCGTTATTGGTTTCCAGCTTGACCTGAATCTGTACGGTGGCGGCGACCCTGTTGCCCTGAAAGATGGGAATGGCCAAGGGTTCCATATCGATGAATACGGTGGTGTCGGCGATTTCTTTTTCGATGACTTTCTTGATTGAGCCTTTTTTCGGCTTGAATGGGCCGGCTTCCAGGAATTTCAACAGACCGATCGTGCCGCCGACCAGCATCAGGAATAGGGCGATTAACAAAATGAGTTTTTTCATAGTTTCATCGCCATAGGTCGCGCCAAAGCCGGATTACTTCATGGCGTCCATTAAACCGGTAATGGAGGGACGAGAAAAGCCTTCCCGTACAGTGCTCAGAAATGCCGGTATCCTTTTTTGCTCATGGCCAGGGCTTGGCCGTTTTCGTCCAGGACGCGAACCTCACCCGGTTTCCCCTTTCCATCGGAGATCGAACCGATTTCGCTCAGCGTCAGGTCCAGTTCGGCGGCAAGGCTGGCAATACCGGCGGCGGCCTCTTGCGGCGCGGTGAACAGCAATTCGTAATCATCGCCGCCGGCCAGGACCATGTCCATGAGGCCGGAGTCCAGGGAAATCGCGGCTTTGGCGGCATCTGACAAGGGAATCCGCGCGCTCAGCAGTTCCGCGGCCAAGCCCGATTCCCGCGCCAGGTGTCCCATATCGGCGATCAGTCCATCGGACACATCCACAGCCGCCGTTGCCAGACCGTTCAGCCGCCGGCCCAACACCACCCGCGGGCTCGGCCGGTGAAAGCGTGAAAGCAGGACATCGGCGTGTTTTTCTTCCAGCCCTTCGATCCCTTGCTTCAGGACCATGAGACCGAGGGCGGCGTCGCCGATGGTCCCGGAAACGAAAATCCGGTCTCCCGATTCGGCGCCACCCCGCCGCAGCGCTTCACCTTTCGCGACAGTGCCGAGCGCCGTAAGCGTTAGCATCATCGGTCCCGGCGTTGCCGTCGTGTCGCCGCCGACAAGGTGCAGGCCAAAGCGTTCCTGAAGAGTATTAAGCTCGTCCGAAAAGGCTTCCATCCAATCGGGCTCCCAGTCTTCCGGCAACGCCAGGGCCAGGGTATAGACCCACGGGTCCGCTCCCATGGCGGCCAGGTCCGACAGGTTGACCCCGATCAGGCGGGTGGCCACGTCTCGCGGGTTTTCGTCGATGGGGAAATGAACGCCCGACGTCAGACTATCGGCGGTAACGACCAATTCCCGGTTTGGCGGCGGCGAAAGCACGGCGGCGTCATCGCCCAGACCCAACGCACCGGCCTCCCCCTTCGCCAAGGGGGCAAAAAACCGGGCGATCATTTCGAACTCATCGGGTTTTCCGTCGGCAGCCATGGCGATGACTTTCAATAGGAACGGGTGGCAATAGGAACGGGCGGGTTACAGTTCCCCGGTTCTCAGGTCCCTGGCCAACCGGTCCAGGATTCCGTTGATCAGTCCGGTTTCGGGTCCTTCAAAAAAAGCGTGGGCGACATTCATGTATTCGTTGATGACGACACTGGCCGGGACGCTCGGTTTGTTGTCCAGTTCATATATGGCGGCCCGGAGCAGAACCCGGATCAGAGGCTCCAGCCGCTCCACAGTCCACTCCCCCTTCAGGACGGGGCCGATCAGGCCGTCCAGTTTATCACGGTTTTCCGCTACGCCTTGAACCAGATCGCGCAGCCAATCCCTGTCAGGTTCTACCAGGGCAAGGTCCCCGTTTCCGTTTCCGTCCCCGTCATCGCTGCCGCCGTTCTGGCCCAGGTAAGCGGCCAGCGCCTCCCCGGGTTCGGCGGTTTGGCCGAACTTACCCTGTTCATCCTCTCCGGTGGTCCAGCGTTTGAGCATGAATTCTTCAAGCACTGCGTCCGCGTCGGCGTCCACCATGTCCATTTCATAGAGCGCCTGAACGGCGGCGAGGCGGGCGGAGGAACGGCGGTTGCCGGTGGGGTTGATCCCATTTTCGGCAGATGTGGTCATCGCTGGGCCAGACGAAGGTCTTTTTTCAATTCCATCATTCTGAGGCAGGCAACAGCAGCATCCGCGCCCTTGTTGCCGCGCGCGGGGTCTGCGCGTTCTTCCGCCTGCGCGCGGTTTTCACAAGTTAGAATGCCGAAGCCGAGCGCCACGGACTGGTGAATGGAAATATCCATCAACGACCGCGAGGCTTCGCGGCAGATGTGATCGTAATGGTCGGTTTCCCCCCGGATCACCGCGCCCAGTGCGATGAAACCGGTATAATCCCGGGTCGCCGAATGTGTTTCCATGGCGCGGATAGCGAAGCGGACTGCCGCCGGGACTTCAAAGACGCCCGGCACGTCCAGACGTTCATGGCCGATCCCGGCTTCATCGAGGACGGCAATGGCGCCCTCGGCCATATGGTCGGCGATTTCTCCGTAGAAACGGGCCTCGACGATTAAAACGCAGGGCTTTTCGGTCATTTGGCTTTTCTTTCTAAAACGGTATTCAGGAGGCTTTGATGGGCCGTTGATCGACGACGCTCAGTTCGTAGCCCTCAATGCCGATGATGGTGTGTTGCGTGTTGGACAGAAGAATCATTTTGTGGATTCCGAGGTCCAAAAGAATTTGTGCGCCGACGCCGTAATCGCGGAGTTCACCGGATTTGCCGTCCGTTTTCTCTTTTGATGTTTCTTTGCCCTCTTTGGTGCCCAACCGGGCCTGAATACGGTTCGACAAGGCCGCACGATGCGGTTCGCGAAGCAAAACCAGGACGCCCCGCCCCTCGTCTCCGATCATCTGCATGGCTTGCTGCAATTCCCCGGCCTTGCCGCTGTCGCTGTCGCCGAAGACATCGTCGAGCAAATTGAGGGCGTGCATGCGGACCATCACCGGCTCCTCGCCGGAAGGATCCCCCTTCACCAGGGCGATATGTTCGGCGTAGGCGATCTGGTTGGTGTAGACGTACATTTTGAATTCGCCGCCATGGAGGCTGTTGATGGACGATTCAATCGTCCGCTCGACGATCCGGTCGTTGCGAAGCCGATAGGCGATGAGATTGGCAATGGTGCCGATCTTGAGGCCATGAAACTGGGCGAATTTTACCAAATCCGGCATCCGCGCCATGGTGCCGTCTTCGTTCATGATTTCGCAGATTACGCCAGACGGGTTAAGCCCGGCCAGCCGCGAGACGTCGACGGCGGCTTCGGTATGACCGGCGCGGACCAGCACGCCCCCATCCCTGGCTTCGAGCGGAAACACATGGCCGGGGCTGACGATGTCGGCGGAACCTTTTTTGGGATCGATGGCGGCGGCGATGGTGCAGGCGCGATCAGACGCCGAAATGCCCGTGGTCACCCCTTCCCTGGCTTCGATGGAAACCGTGAACGCGGTTTCGTGACGGGAATGGTTCCGCTGCGCCATCAGCGGCAGGTCCAGTTCGCGCAGTCTGTCGGCGGTCAGGGTCAGGCAGATCAGGCCGCGTCCGTGTTTGGCCATGAAATTGACCGCGTCCGGGGTCGCCATCTGCGCCGGAATGACAAGGTCGCCCTCGTTTTCGCGTTCCTGGTCATCGACGAGGATAAACATGCGTCCGTTACGCGCCTCTTCGATGATTTCCTCGACAGATGATAAATTTTCCATATACGACAAAGGCTTGGTTCCTAAATTTTTTCTAGCCCTGCTGGACAAGGCGCGCAACATAGCGCGCCAGCATATCGATTTCCAGATTTACCCGGTCCCCGGCCTTGAGGGTGCCTAAGGTGGTTTCCTGTAATGTGTGGGGAATGACGTTGATGCCGAAGGTATAGCCATCCACCGTATTGACCGTCAGGGACACGCCGTCCAGCGCGACCGAGCCTTTGGCCGCGATCATCGGGCTTAAGCTTTCAGGGGCATCAAAGGTCATGCGCCGGGAGTCTCCTTCCTCCCTGATGCTCGAAAGCGTGGCGATGCCGTCCACGTGGCCCGAGACAATATGCCCGCCGAGTTCATCACCCATTTTCAGGGCGCGCTCGAAATTTACCGGCGCGCCTTCCGTCCAATCCTGCATGGTTGTCAGGTCCAGGGTTTCAGCGGATACGTCGGCGGCAAACCAGTGTTCTCCCCCCTCTCCCTGGCCTTTATCGACGACGGTCAGGCAGACGCCGGAACAACAAATAGACGCGCCCATATCCACGCTTTCGGTATCAAAGCCGGTGGAAAACTCGAAGCGGGTATCGCCGGACGGTTTAATCGCCCGGACGCGTCCAAGGTCTGTGATGATGCCGGTAAACATAGTCTTGTTCCTAACTTACCAGGAGGCCCGGCGATAGGTTTCGAGGATGTCGTCGCCCGCTTCCGAAAGGGAATCGCGGGCGAACGTCGGGGCTTCGGCGACGGCGTCGATGCCGAAGGCGGCCACCGCGCCCCGGCCGTCGCCGCCAATCAGTTTCGGAGACCGGAACCAGGCCAGCCGGTCGATCAGGTCTGCTTTGACCATGGCGGCAGCCAGATCGCCGCCGCTTTCCACCAGAACCCGCGTCAGCCCGCGCCGCCCAAGTTCGGCGGCGAACCATGTCAGGTCCGGCCTGTTGTCTTCTCCGGCTTCGGCTTCGATAACGGTGACGCCTAGGCTTTCCAGGGCGGTGCGCCGCACCTTGTCACACCCTACCATGGTCACGACCCAAGTCGGAACGCTGCGCGCGGTTTGCGCCAGTTGGCTTTCGGGGCTTAAGCGCAAGGAACTGTCGGCGACGATGCGCACCGGTGAGCGGTCTTCCATTCCCGGCAGACGGCAGGTCAGCGCGGGGTCGTCGGCCAGCGCCGTGCCGATGCCGATCAGGATGGCGTCGTGATCGGCGCGAAGGCCGTGGGCAAAGGCCCTGGCCGGCGCACCGGTAATCCATTTGCTGTTGCCCCTGGCGGTGGCGACGCGGCCGTCGAGCGTGGTCGCGGTTTTCAGAGTGAACAGTGGACGGCCTTGCGTGATACGCATCAGGAATCCGGCGTTAAGCGTGCGCGCGTCTTCCCGGCAAAGGCCGGTTTCCGTCATAATACCGGCGTCCCGGAGGCGCTGGATTCCAGCTCCGGAAACGCGGGGGTCCGGGTCTTCGAGGGCGATCACGCAACGCTTAATTCCGGCTTCGATAAGCGCCACCGAACAGGGCGGGGTTTCGCCTTCGTGGTCACACGGTTCCAGCGTCACATAAGCGGTGGCGCCTTGGGCCAGGTCTCCGGCCCGCACCAGCGCTTCGGTTTCCGCATGCGGCCGGCCGTGGACTTGAGTCCAGCCGCGCCCGACGATCTGGCCATTGAGATCGTCGCGCACCAGAACACAGCCGACAGTCGGGTTCGGCCACACCGTACCCAGCCCGCGTCGGGCCAGGGCCAAGGCGGAGCGCATGGCCTCGAGGCCGGGATCGTTAGAAGAGAGTCGGTTAGTCCTGTTCACTGCCCAGTTTGCCCACAAAAGCCTCGAAATCCTTGGCCTCCCGGAAATTCCGGTAGACCGAGGCAAAGCGGACAAACGCGACCTGATCCAGTTCGGCAAGGGATTCCATGACCATCTCGCCGATGACTTTGGTCGGGATTTCGTTCTCGCCCAGGGTTTCGAGACGCCGTTGGATGCTGTTGGCGATGCGCTCCATGCGCTCTTCGTCCACCGGGCGCTTGCGGAGCGCTATTTTCAGCGACCGCAAAAGCTTCTCCCGGTCGAAGGGGGTCTTATCGCCGTTGCTTTTGGTAACCGAAAGTTCACGCAGCTGCACCCTTTCAAAGGTGGTGAAGCGCGATGAGCACTCCGGGCAAAGACGCCGCCGGCGGATGGTGGCGTTATCTTCCGTCGGGCGTGAGTCTTTTACCTGAGTGTCACTGTGGCCGCAAAATGGACAGCGCATGAGCTGGTTCCCCTAAAAAGTCCTAAGCGTTAGCGTAAATCGGGAATTTCTGGCACAAGGCCGTGACTTTTTCCCTGGCCGCGCTTTCGGCGGCGCTGTTGTCGTCCGGATTGGCCGCAAGCCCGTCCAGCACGTCGCTGATCAGGTGTCCGACCTGCTTGAATTCGTCCATGCCGAAACCGCGCGTGGTCGCTGCCGGCGATCCCAGCCGGATGCCAGACGTGACCATCGGCTTTTTCGGATCGAACGGAATGCCGTTCTTGTTGCAGGTCATCCAGGCCCGCTCGAGGCTGGCTTCGGCATCCCGGCCGGTCAGGCTCTTGGGCCGGAGGTCGACCAGCATCAGATGCGTGTCGGTGCCGCCCGAGACGATGTCGCAGCCCCGTTCCACCAGAACCTCGGCGAGAACCCTGGCGTTATCGATTACAGCCTGGGAATAGACCTTGAATTCGGGCCTGAGCGCTTCGCCGAAGGCCACCGCCTTGGCGGCGATGACGTGCATCAGCGGTCCGCCCTGAAGGCCCGGGAAAACGGCGGAATTGATCTTTTTGGCGTATTCCTCGTTGTTGGTCAGAACCATGCCGCCGCGCGGACCACGGAGCGTCTTGTGGGTCGTCGTCGTGGTGACGTCGGCGATCGGCACCGGGCTAGGGTGCAGTCCGGCGGCGACCAGTCCGGCGAAATGCGCCATATCGACCATCATAATCGCGCCGACTTTGTCGGCGATGGCGCGGAAACGCTCGAAATCGATGGTGCGCGGATAGGCGGAGCCACCGGCGATAATCAGCTTGGGCTTGTGTTCATCGGCCAGGCTTTCGACCTCGTCGAAATCGATCTGGGCGTCTTCCTTGCGAACGCCATACTGGACGGCGTTAAACCACTTGCCCGACTGGGCCGGCGGAGCGCCGTGGGTCAGATGGCCACCGGCGGCCAGCGACAGGCCCATGATGGTGTCGCCCGGCTGCAACAGGGCCATCATTACGGCGCCGTTGGCCTGACAGCCGGAATGGGGCTGGACGTTGACGAATTCGCTGCCGAACAGTTCCTTGGCGCGGTCGATGGCGAGGGTCTCTGCGACATCGACGAATTCACAGCCTCCGTAATAACGCCGCCCGGCATACCCTTCGGCATATTTGTTGGTCATGATGCCGCCCTGGGCCTCCATGACGGCCTTGGAAACGATGTTTTCCGAAGCGATCAATTCGATTTGGTTTTGTTGGCGTCCGAGTTCCTCGTCGATGGAGGCCATCAGGGCAGGGTCGCGTTCGGCCAGGGGTTCGGAGAAAAAGCGTTCCAGGTTTTCGTTATCGTAGGGAGACATGGCTTTCTTGGTATCCTATTGGGGGTCTGAGAGTTTATTGACACGGCGGGTGTGACGCCCGCCTTCTTCGAATTCCGTTTCCAGAAAAATTTTTAAGCAGTCGCGCGCAACCTCGGGTCCGATGGTGCGCCCGCCGAAACAGATGACGTTGGCATCGTTATGCTGGCGCGCCAGCTTTGCCGTCAGCGCGTCATGAACGAGGGCGGCGCGGATGTCCGTATCCCGGTTGGCGGCGATGGAAATGCCGATGCCGCTGCCGCAGATCAGCACGCCGCGCTTGGCTTTGCCTTCCTTCATGGCGCCGGCGAGGGCGTATCCGAAGTCCGGGTAATCCACGGAATCCAGGCTGTCGGAACCGAGATCAAGAACCGAGTAGCCCATATCCATGAGGTCTTTTCTCAATTCGGTTTTAAGTTCAAATCCGCCGTGGTCGCTGGCGATGGCGATGGTTTCCGGGGACGCGTCTGAGGGCATGGTGTCTGGCTTTGTCTGTTGGAATTATGGTTGGCCGTTAATTCAGCCGATTAGATACCATATATCGAATCCCTATGCCAAGCAGCCACAATCACTCGGGGCAGGCCCAAGGCCTAGATTTTTTTTAACACTAGGCGGCTTTAGACGCCTTTGGTCCGGGGCTGGGTTGCAAGTGTGCTTTTTTTATCTACCCCGACGATTCCATTGTTGTCAGCTTTCCGCTGGCTTTCTATGATGCGGGTTCACCTGAAATGATCTCCGGCAAACGAGGGATCGACCAAGCCGAAACGGGCAATAAAGTAACGGGCAATTTTTTCAGGGGGGTCCAGGGATGACCGAACAAAAATCGCAAAATGTTCCGCGTCAGGATATTTTGCGTATGGCCGCCGATATCACGGCGGCTTATGTCGCTCAGAACAAAATCGAAAAGTCACTAATTCCGAACATTATTAAATCCGTTTTCAACACCATGGCAGGCCTTTCCAACGGCGGCGCCGGGCCTGAGGAGAAGCCCAAAAAGCCGGCTGTCGCCGTGCGCCGTTCGGTGATGCCGGATTTCATCGTCTGCTTGGAAGACGGCCGCAAGATGAAGATGCTGAAACGGCATCTGCGGACGGCTTATAACCTGAGCCCGGAAGAATATCGGAGCCGCTGGGGTTTGCCGCCGGAATATCCCATGGTGGCGCCCAATTACGCCAAACGCCGGTCTGATTTCGCCAAGAAAATAGGGCTTGGCCGTAAATAAGGCTGAAAACCGGTAATGGCGCCTGAAGCGGGAGCCTATATTTCCCCGGTTTCTTTCTTTTTCGCCAGCACATAGGCCAGTTTATTGGCGGCGTTGCGCTTGATTTGCTCCTTGGTGGCATCCACGGGGGCGATCATGGTGACCTCGATCCGCGTGATCGGGTCGATGGCGACGACGCGAAGACTGTTGCCGACGCGCCGGTATTCGATCAGGACTTCCGGAAGATGTACGTTTTTTGGCGACACGCCTGGAATTCCCCCTGGCCCTCCTAGATTCCTTACAATCTGCCTTTTTTGGCGTGAGGGTCAAGTGGTCCGATTGGCGAGAGCCCTACATGTTCCGCCGGTACTGGCCGCCGGCTTCGAACAGGGCATCCGTAATCTGGCCCAAGGTGCAGCATTGCACGGCTTCCATCAGAACGGCAAAGACGTTGCCGCCGGATGTCGCGGTTTCCCGGATTTTCGCCAATGCCTTTGGCGCGGCTTTGGCGTTGCGCTTCTTGAAGGCTTCCAGGCGTTTTATCTGATTGTCTTTTTGTGCCCTGGATGAGCGTTGCAGCCGGGTCGCGGCAGGGCTATCTGCGCTATCCACGTCGAGGAACGTGTTGACGCCGATGATGGGCAGCGTGCCATCGTGCTTGCGGGTTTCATAAAGCATGGATTCTTCCTGGATTTTTCCGCGCTGATAACCGGTTTCCATAGCTCCAAGCACGCCGCCGCGTTCGGAAATCCGTTCGAATTCCTGTAAAACCGCCTCTTCCACCAGATCGGTCAGTTCATCGATGATGAACGCGCCCTGGTTCGGGTTCTCGTTCTTGGTCAGGCCCCATTCCTTGTTGATAATCAGCTGGATCGCCATGGCCCGGCGCAGGCTTTCCGGCGTCGGCGTGGTGAAGGCCTCGTCGTGGGCGTTGGTGTGCAGGCTGTTGCAGTTGTCATAAACTGCGATCAGGGCCTGCAATGTGGTCCGGATATCGTTGAAATCCATTTCCTGAGCATGCAGGGACCGTCCGGACGTTTGTATATGATATTTAAGGCGTTGTGATCGTTTGTTACCATTATACTTGAACCTCATGGCGGTGGCCCATATGCGCCGCGCGACGCGCCCCATAACAGTGTATTCCGGGTCCATGCCGTTAGAGAAAAAGAACGATAAATTAGGCACAAAGTCATCAATCTTCATGCCTCGTGCAAGGTAGGCCTCGACGAAGGTGAAGCCGTTGGCCAGGGTAAATGCCAGTTGCGAGATCGGATTGGCTCCGGCTTCGGCGATGTGATAGCCGGAAATCGACACCGAATAGAAGTTTTTGATCCGGTTTTCTATGAAATACTCCTGGATATCGGCCATCATCTTGAGCGCGAACTCCGTCGAGAAGATGCAGGTGTTCTGGCCCTGGTCCTCTTTCAGGATATCGGCCTGAACGGTGCCACGGACGTTTTCCAGCACTGTTTTTCGGATTTTAGCGGCCTCCTTTGGTTTCGGAGCACGTTTTTTCACCTTCTTGAAGGAGTCCAGGGCCTGCGTGATGGCGGTGTTGAGGAACATGGCCAGAATGGCCGGCGCCGGGCCGTTAATGGTCATGGAGACCGACGTGGACGGACTTAACAGGTCAAATCCGCCGTACAGCACCTTCATGTCGTCCCAGGTCGCCACGGAAACCCCGGAATTCCCAACTTTTCCATAGATATCGGGGCGTTTGTCGGGATCGCGGCCATACAGCGTCACGGAATCGAAAGCCGTCGACAGCCGCTTCGCCTCGGAATGCCGAGACAACAACTTGAAGCGCTCGTTTGTTGCCTTTGGATCACCCTCGCCTGCGAACATTCGGGTCGGGTCTTCCTCGGCGCGTTTGAAGGGGAAGACGCCGGCCGTATAGGGGAAGAAGCCGGGCAGGTTTTCTTTCAATAGCCATTTCAGGATTTCGCCGTCGTCTTCGTATGCAGGAAGCGCCACCCGCGACACGGGTAACCCGGACAGGGTTTCGTATTTCAGGGCGAGCGATTTTTCCGCCGCCTGGGTTATTTTTCGGTTCGCGGTTGCGCTGGGTCTGCCGCCTTCTCCAGCGGTCGAAGCGTCATCGCCTGAAAGCGATTTTTTTCTCTCCGGCCACGTCTCGAGAAGTTTTTTGGCGCGCGGATCCATCGCTTCGTCGCGCCCCTCGATCAAACGCGTCAGGTCTTCGGCGGGCTTTCCGTCTGCTTCCAGAATCCGTTTCGCTGCGGTCAATTGCTGGCGCTCACGGGCGAGGGAAACCTGTTCGGAAATGATCCGGTGATAGCCCCGGACCGTGGCGGCGATTTCGGCCAGATAGCGGCTCCGCTCTGGCGGCACTATGGCCGTGTCGTGGGTTTCAAAAACGCCGGCATCTATTCCCGGGCCTGGCTCCGATCCGGCCAACTCAGCATTCAAACCGACCGGTTTGGACTTAATGCTTAAGCTTTTAAAATTCTTAAAAATAAATCGTTCTAAAATACCTTTATAAAGAGTGGTGACTCCGGGATCTGAGAATCGCGAGGCGATGGTTGGAAAGACCGGCATTTGGTCCGGCGAACGGGTGAAGTCCTTGCGGTTTCTCTGCACCTGTTTGCGCACATCGCGAAGCGCATCGAGGGCGCCCAGGCGGTCCATTTTATTGATCGCGACGACGTCGGCAAAGTCCAGCATGTCGATCTTTTCGAGTTGGCTGGCTGCGCCGAAATCTGGGGTCATGACGTAGAGCGATACGTCCGTGCTGTCGACGATGGCGGCATCCCCCTGCCCGATGCCGGGTGTTTCGACGATGATCAGATCGAAGCCCGCAGCCTGGCAGCAGGCAACGATGTCATCGAGGGCTTCCGGCACCTCGTTTTTCGATTCACGTGTCGCGAGTGAGCGCATGAAAATTTTCGGCGACGAAATGGCGTTCATGCGGATGCGGTCGCCCAGGAGCGCGCCGCCGGTCCGTCGCCTGGACGGATCGATGGCGATGACGGCGATTTTCGGCTCGTTGCTGTAAAGCCGGAAACGCAGGATCAATTCGTCCGTCAACGATGACTTTCCCGCCCCGCCGGTGCCGGTGATGCCGAGCACGGGAGCAGCTTTGCCCGCCTCCATTCTGCCCTTGGCCAGGGCGCGAATGGCCTGTAAGGTTTTCTTCGCAAGGACGCCCGCTTCGAGCGCCGTAATGAAGCGCGCAAGATCCGGGTGTTTCCCCTTTTCAAGGCCTTTCAGGGTATTGGGAAGCCGTTTTTCCGGCCCCGGACTGGTACCTGCGGGTCCGGCAAGGCCGATCATTTCCTCGACCATGCCGTCCAGGCCCATTTTCCGGCCGTCTGCGGGGGTGTAGAGACGGCAAACCCCGTATTCGGTGAGGGTTTCGATCTCGGATGCGGTAATGACCCCGCCGCCGCCGCCGAAAACCTTGATTTCCGGTCGTCCGCGCTCTTTCAGCAGGTCGATCATGTATTTGAAATATTCGACATGCCCGCCCTGATAGGAACTGACGGCGATGCCGTGGGCGTCTTCATGAATGGCGGCGGTGACGATTTCTTCAACCGAGCGGTTATGGCCTAAGTGAATGACCTCGACCCCCGCGCCCTGCAGGATGCGGCGCATGATGTTGATGGCGGCGTCATGGCCGTCGAACAGGCTGGCGGCAGTGACGAAACGGACGGGTGGAGTCCCGGTTTTTTTATGAATTTTCCGTGTGGCGGCTGATTTTCCGGCCATTTTGACAGGTATTTTGCGGGTTTTAGTAGTAGCGGCAGGTCGTCGGGGCACGGTTCGTTGGCTCCTGCTGAATGATGTATCCGGACATAAGGTAATCATGTTGTCCGGAACATGCTTTCCGTTTACGTAAACGTAAGATATTTTACCGGCCCGGTAAAGAGCTTGAAACCGGGATTCCGGACCCTTACTCTCCGGGAAGAACAATTGTTTCCGGTGTAGGCTGAGCGGTTCACCCCCCTTCCCGGTTTTGCTCCAGGATACGACTCCGAAATTTGCAAGGACCAAGCCCTTGAAACATACGGATAAAAAGCCGGCAGGAAAATTTCCCCGCACCCGCATGCGGCGCAACCGCATGGATGCATGGTCGCGCGCCCTGGTGGCGGAAAACAGCCTCACGTCGTCAGACCTGATCTGGCCTGTGTTTGTTACCGAAGGCGGAAATGCCCGCGAACCTGTTCCTTCTATGCCGGGGGTGAACCGGCTCGGTATCGAGGCTTTGGTTGAAAGCCTTAGCGAGGTCAAGGACTTAGGCATTCCAGCCATCGCGCTTTTCCCCTATACGGACGAATCCCTGAAAACGCCGGAAGCGGAGGAGGCCTACAACCCGGGAAACCTGGTCTGCCGCGCCGTTGAGGCGGTCAAAGACGCCCATCCGGAGATCGGCATCCTGTGTGACGTGGCGCTGGATCCCTACAATTCCGACGGCCACGACGGCCTGGTCCGGGACGGCAAAGTCCTCAACGATGAAACGGTCGAGATTTTGTGCCGCCAGTCCGTGGTTCAGGCCCGCGCCGGGTGTGATATTATCGCACCATCGGACATGATGGACGGGCGCGTCGCCGCCATCCGCGATGCCCTGGATGGTGCAGGTTTCCAAGATGTCCGCATCACGGCCTATGCGGCGAAATACGCGGCCGCTGTTTACGGCCCCGTCCGCCCTGCTGGGG